>CANJJI010000005.1 GCA_947474545.1 Beijerinckiaceae bacterium
GAGATCATCCTGACTGGTCCTGCATAAATGGAAGTCTTGTCCCATCCAATCCTGAACGCCGACGAAGCCAAGAAAGCTGCCGCCGCCAGCGCCGCTGCGCTGGTGAAGGATGGCATGCGCCTGGGCCTCGGCACCGGTTCGACGGCAGCCTTTTTCGTGGAGGAGGTCGGCGCTCTGGTCAAAAAGGGCTATTCCCTCCTTTGTGTTCCGACTTCCGAGCGCACGCGGCAGCAGGCGCAGGCTCTCGGCATCCCCCTGACAACCCTCGATGAAACGCCCGAACTTGATCTGACTGTCGATGGTGCTGACGAGTTTGACCCGCAGTTGCGGCTGATCAAAGGGGGCGGTGGTGCATTATTGCGCGAAAAGATCGTAGCTGCCGCTTCGGCCGCCATGGTCGTCATCACGGATTCCTCAAAGAGGGTTCCGGTGCTGGGCCGTTTTCCGTTGCCGGTAGAAGTCAATCCTTTCGGTCTGGAAGCGACCCGCCGGGCCGTTGGGCGCGCGATCACGGCGGCTGGCTGTGCCGGGGCTGTCACCTTGCGCCTGAATGGCGAAGGCCATGTTTTCGTCACCGACGGCGGGCATTACATTCTGGACTGCGCGCTGGGCCGGATATCGGATCCGGAAAAGCTTGGCGCTTTGTTGCTGAATGTGGCCGGTGTGGTGGAGACCGGCTTGTTTCTGGGTATGGCCACAAAAATCATCGTCGCCAGTAGCGGCGGAGTAGAAATCATCGACAATCCCGGCTGAAAACAGCCTCAATCAGGAGAAGCCCCTTGCATTTCATCAACACTTTGCGCGCATTCGCCGTCGTCGCCGCCTGCGCATTCGCCGCGCCAGCCTTCGCTCAGGCTCAGGGCCAGGCACCGGCGCCAACCCCGCTTGCGATCGACAAGTTGACCCCGGCACAGATTGCCCTGGGCAAGGAAGTGGTGATGCTTTCGGGCATTTATCGCACCTTTAACGCGTTCGTTCCCGCAGCCATGCAACAGATCTACAACACGGTGACGCCGACACGGCCGGAAATCCGCAAGGATCTCGAAGACACGTTGAAGGCGCTGTTGCCCGAATACGAAAAACGTACGGAAGAAATGGTTGAACACACAGCCAAGCTCTTCGCCGCCGCGCTGCCTGAGGCCGAGCTGAAGGCAACCGTCGCATTTTTCAAGAGCGATGCGGGCAAGAAATATGTCGAAATGCAGCCGCGTGTCGTCGATCAGATGGTCGTTGCAGTTGATGACTGGAACCGCAAACTTACGGGCGAAATCATGGATCGCGCCCGCACCGAGATGAAGAAAAAAGGCAAGGACATGTGATCAGCGTTTCGCTGGCAATAGCGTTTGCCGGAAAAGTGGACTCCGGTTTTCTGCAGCAAACGCGTTCAGGCAACAAGAATTAAAGTAGCGTTGCGTTGCGGAGCAACCGCAATGCACTTTAAGGGGCAGAACTATGGCTGGTTTTGATGTTGATCTTTTCGTTATAGGCGCGGGTTCGGGCGGCGTGCGCGCCGCGCGCATTGCAGCGGGTTACGGCGCGAAGGTCATAGTCGCCGAGGAGTTTCGCGTCGGCGGCACCTGCGTCATTCGTGGCTGTGTACCCAAGAAGCTCTACGTTTACGCCAGCCGCTTCGCCGAGGATTTTGAAGACGCGGCAGGCTATGGCTGGACCCTTCCAGCCAAGCCAGTTTTTGACTGGCGCAAACTCGTGGACGCCAAGGAGAAAGAAATTTCGAGGCTGTCCGGCATTTACAATACCAATCTCGAAAAAGCCGGCGTGCAGATTGTTTTGTCACGCGCCGAGGTCGAAAACGAGCATACGGTGCGGCTGCTTGCAGATGGCCGCCGCATCACCGCCAAATATATTTTAGTCGCGACAGGCGGCTCGCCTGCGCTGGAACCTGCCATTCCCGGCATCGAACACGCCATCAGCTCCAACGAGATTTTCGATCTCGCAGAGTTTCCCAAGCGCCTGCTGGTAGTGGGCGGCGGCTATATTGCTGTGGAATTTGCAAGTGTCTTCGTGCGCCTTGGCAGCGCGGTGACTCAAGTGTTTCGTGCAGACAATGTGCTGCGCGGTTTTGATGGCGATATGCGCACAGGTCTCGGCGACGCGATGAAACACGCAGGCGTCGATCTGCGGCCGGGATTACTTCCTGCGAAGATCGAGAAAGCGGCAGGGGGGCTGCGGGTCACGCTCAGCGACGGCGCAGTCATCGAGGTCGATCAGGTTCTCATCGCCACCGGACGTCATGCCCATACCCGCGGGCTTGGGCTGGAAAAAGCAGGAGTGGAACTCAAGGCGAATGGTGCGGTGCAGGTGAACTGGGCTTCGCGCTCAAATGTTGAATCCATCTTCGCTGTCGGCGATGTGACCGATCGCATCAATCTGACCCCCGTCGCCATCCGCGAAGGCCATGCCTTTGCGGACAATATCTTTGGCGGCAAGGATATTCATGTTGACCACAAGGATGTCGCCAGCGCTGTGTTTTCAACGCCGGAAATCGGCACGGTTGGAATCAGCGAAGAAGAAGCGCGCGCAACCTGCGATGTCGTGGATGTCTATAAATCATCGTTCCGCCCGATGAAGGCGACGCTGTCGGGCCGTAACGAACGCACGATCATGAAAATCGTCGTCAATGCTAAAACGGATCGTGTGCTCGGTGTTCATATCCTCGGCCACGAAGCCGGCGAAATGGCGCAATTGCTCGGCATAGCCGTGAAAATGGGCGCGAAGAAATCTGATTTCGACGCGACAATGGCGCTGCATCCCTCCGCGTCGGAAGAACTCGTGACCATGCGGACAAGAACTGCGCGGTATGAGCGGTAGGTGTTTGTCATCCCGGAAGATCGAACAGCGATTTATCCGGGACCGTTTTTCAAATGTAACAAAAGCCAAACGATCCCGGCTCTGCGGTGCGCTCCGGCTGGGATGACAGGTATGCTGGCAAGGCGAGCGGGTTAAAGGTTTACTGATCCTGAGTAGCCGCCGGAAGCGGCGTATCGAAGGCCGAGGGCTTCCTTCAGGACGCTTCACCGATTGATGCCGCCCTTGCGCTTCGATCTGCGCCGTTCCATCATGCGACCCAGACTAACAAAAACGGGGAAACGCATGTACGAGGATCTCAAGCAAAAACTCATCGACGCGGGCCGCATACTTTATGCCGAGGGTCTGGGCGATTATGTCGCCGGACATATCAGCCTGCGCCTGCCCGACAATCCCGGCCGCTTTCTGATGAAGCCTGCTGGCATCGGCATCGAGGAAATGAGCCAGTCGAACATCATCATTGTCGATCTCGACGGCATGAAGGTCGAAGGCGCTTCGAACCGGCACAACGAAGTGTTTATCCATTCCGAAGTTTTACGCGCGCGGCCGGAAATCAATTCGGTTGTCCATGCCCATCCCATCCATACCGTGGCGTTTTCCTCGCTGGGGCGGGAATTACGCGCGGTCGGCAATGACGGCACCGTGTTTCACGGCGGTGTCCCCGTGTTTTCCGAGACGACCGATCTCATCACTACCAGTGAGCGCGGCAAGGCTGTAGCGAATACGTTGAAAAACCGGCCGGCGCTTATCCTGCGCAATCACGGCATCGTCGCCACGGGCGCCAGCGTTCAGGAATCTGTGTGGATGTCGCTGAAGCTGGAAAAGGCCTGCAAGACGCAGATGTTGGCGGAAGCCGCCGGCGGGCCAAAACTCTTCGTCAAGGACGAGGATGTCGCCGACAAGCAGAAAAAATCGCTGCGCCAGGATCTCTTCGACAACGCCTTCGACTACGCCCTGCGCAATTTCAAACGCACATATTGCGCCTGTTGCCTCGACAAGGAGGACGTAGTCGGGCCCTCCACGTTCAAGGCGAGCCCGGGGGGCTGAGGTTGCTTTTCTTTACTGGGGTTTCCCCATTTTTGCATTGCGACCTATAGCACGTTGTGCTATAGGTTGGATTGACTGCGGGAACTATTTCACGTGCGGGTTTTTGTTACCAAGACGTTCCGGCGGTTTCAGCGCAAGGAGAAGATTGGGGATCTTGCGCTTCGGCTGGCCATCGAGCGGGCTGAAGAGGGTTTGATCGATGCCGATCTCGGCCAAGGGCTGATCAAGCAGCGCGTTGCACGTCCTGGAGAAGGCAGGCGTGGCGGTTATCGAACCGTTATTGCTTATCGCTCGGCGCATCGGGCCGTTTTTCTTTTTGGGTTTTCCAAGAGCGCATTATCCAACATTGACAGCACCATGCTTGCCCTTTGGCAAGCCATCGGAGCCGATTTGTTGGCGGCGAATGCGCAAGCCATCGAGGCAGCCATCGAAAGCAACGAGTTGAACGAGGTTCCGCCATGAAAGCCAAATCCTCCAATGCCGCCCGCATGCGCGCAGAGCTGCTCGAAACGGCGCAAGGATTGCATCGCGCGGGAATCGTCAGCACAGGAACGCTTGAAAAAATCACCGCGCGAGAAGTAGATTTTGAAAAGCTGCCGCTGCTGAAACCACCGCGCGGCGCTGAGATTGTCGCCATGCGCGAACGGGCGAATATGAGCCAAGCCGTCTTCGCCCGCGTCCTGAATGTTGGAACCAGTACGCTCAGCCAATGGGAGCGCGAAGAAAAACGCCCCCGCGGAGCCGCCGCGCGTCTGCTGGAGGTGGTGAGGAAGAATGGAGTTCAGGGCGTGTTGTAGGGTGCGGGATTGGCGATGCGGGCGGCACGCCGTCAAACGCCTGTTGCCTCGACAAGGAGGACGTAGTCGGGCCGTCCACGTTCAAGGCGAGCCCGGGGGGCTGAAGGCGCTTAGTCGCGTTGTCTCTTCCAGCCATGCACCATGGCGGCAACAAGGTTTTGCTTCTGCCGCCATGAGGTGAAGATTACCCCGCCGACATGCAGTGCCGCCAGCGGCAAGATAAGTGTGCCGAGGAAGGCGTGCAGATCCTCCATCCATTCGACGCCCCAGAAATAATCGGTCGTGTAAAGCCAACCGGTGAAACCGGTTGCTGCAATAGTGAAAAGCAACGCCGCGATCATCCAGCCGCCGAGCGGATTGTGGCCGGTATAATTGGCTTCCCTATTTGCCAGAAGATCGCGCCCATAGGCAAAAACTACACGTGGCCCACGCAGAAAGTCGCTAAAGCGCGCATGAGGCGAGCCGGTAAATCCCCAGACAATCCGCAGCAAGACAATGATCAATGCTGAATAACCAATATAATCATGCACACGGCCATAGCCGTCTCGCGTGAGCCAGGCGGCAGTTATGGCGCTGACGAGCGACCAATGGCCGATGCGAACCCACAGATCCCATACACGCAGGAATTGCGGCACGGGGATCAACGTGTGGTGGTGGTCATGTGCTCAAATGTGACGGGGTGAAAATAGGATTCCACGCGCTGCCCCTTGTCGTTGACCGCATAGACTTCGTAGCAGCCGCCGTCCTCCTTGATACGCCTGATATTCCAGCCTTTCCCCGTCAATTCTGCCTTCAAACTGTCCATAGATTTCCAGCCTGATTTGGGCCCGGATTTGCACGTCATCACACCCGTGGCATGTACGGGGGCGCTCGCCGCAAACGTCAGCAGGCCAAAAACTATCAATGCGCGTGTCATCATGTTCAGAGCTCCCTAATCCAGACCGGCATTGCCAGCGCTGATCTCATATCAAACAGGTGACGAATATTCGGCAAATGACTTTTTATTAAATTTGCGAATTGAAATAATTCAAAATTGGCCGGATCAGTATCAAAAAAAGCGGCATACCCGGGCTCGGTGAGGCCGGGTGAGTGCGCGCCCCACTAATTTATTCGCATAGCCTGGAGATCACTGTGCCGCCGCCTTCGCAGCCGCGCCTGTAAAAAACCGGTTCTCCGGCCTCGGCAGGCCCAGATTTTCGCGCAAGGTCGCGCCTTCATATTCTTTGCGGAATATGCCGCGCCGCTGCAATTCCGGCACGAGGTTATCGACGAAATCGTAGAGGCCGCCGGGATGATAGGGGAATTGTACGGTAAAGCCGTCAGAGCCTTCCATCGTCAGCCATTCCTCCATCTCGTCTGCGACGCTTTTTACCGTGCCGACCATCGCCAGACTTGCATAACCGCCAATGCGTTGGGCAAGTTGGCGCACAGTGAGATTGTCGCGCTTGGCAATCATGATCGCGCGTTCGCGTGATGTCTTGCTCTGTTCGGTCTCGGGGATTTGAGGCAGGGGGCCATCGAGATCGAATTTCGAGGCGTCAACGCCCAACGCGATGGACAGCGAAGGCAGGCAGGAATCTTCATGCACGAGGCTGTCGAGAACTGCGCGCTTTTTCAACGCTTCTTCCTTGGTGTCGCCGAGAATGACCATACAGGCCGGCAGGATCTTGATGTGATCGCGATTGCGTCCCAGCTTTTCCGCGCGCCCTTTCACGTCTGCAAAAAACGCCCGTGCAGCCGTGAGATTGGGTAGCGAAGTGAAGATCATCTCTGCGGTTTCTGCGGCCAGTTGCTTGCCGGATTCCGATGCGCCTGCCTGCACAATCACAGGCCAGCCCTGCACAGGCCGCGCAATGTTCAACGGTCCGCGCACATCCAGAAATTCACCGTGATGATCGAGCACATGGATTTTATCAGGGTCAGAAAAGATGCCGCTTTCCACATCGCGCACAATCGCGTCGTCGGCAAAACTGTCCCACAGACCAGTGACGACATCATAAAACTCGCGCGCGCGGCGATAGCGCGTGGCATGGTCCATATGCTCCTTATGGCCGAAATTCATGGCAGCATCGGGATTGGACGTGGTGACTATATTCCAGGCAGCACGGCCATTGCTGATGTGATCCAGCGAGGCAAAGCGCCGGGCAATATGATAGGCCTGATCGTATGTTGTCGATGCGGTAGCCGCCAGCCCAATCCGCGAAGTTGAGACCGCAAGTGCAGACAAAAGCGTGAAAGGCTCAAACGACGTAATCGTATGGCTGCGCCGCAAAGCCTTGAACGGCATGTTCAGCACCGCCATGTGATCGGCCATGAAGAAGCTGTCAAATTTACCCGCTTCAAGTTTTTGCGTCAGTTGCTGGATTTTCGAGAAATTGAAATTGACGTCCGCCCAGCCGCCCGGATAGCGCCACGCGCCCGTGTGAATATTGGCGGGACGCATGAATGCGCCAAGATGCAATTGTCTTTTGGCCATGAGAGACCTCCTCTGGTATACCCAAGGCTATAGATTACGGCTATCCCGGTAACAAGGGAAGTCACCCCCACGTGATGCTCCGGCTACATCAGCTTGCAACGCCCGCTGCCGCTGTTTTACTCCGTGGCCAGCCCAAACGCGGCAGCCGGAACAGCTTCGGCACGAATATGAAAAGCAATGTCAGAATGATTGCGGAGACCGGCACCACATAAATTAACGGAGCTAGGGCAGGGGAGCGCCCCGTCAAGCCCAGAATCATGAAGCCCGCCGCGCGTACAGCAGTCGCCAACGCAACGGCGGTGAGTATTGCATAGCCACGGCCTTGCCTGGTGGTTTGCGGACGCCCCAGAGCCGCAAAAGCGAGCAGGGCAAATGCAAACGCATAGAGCGGGCCAGAAAAGCGATCATGCAGTTCGGATCGCAGCCGGCCGTAATTGGCTCCCACGGCCTTGTCGCCAGGCTGCATTTTCAACAGATCGGTTGTCAGCCACTCGCGCGGTTTAAGCGGGGCCTCCTGACCTTCCGAACCAAGCTGGGCAAGATCAATCGCATAACGTTCAAATTGTACGATCGCTGGATCCTTTTCACCGCGCGAGGCCCGTTGCAGACTGCCTTTTTCCAAAAGCAAATAGCTTTGCGCACCGCTTTCAACAGTGGTGCCGGTTTCCGCAATGTAGGTGTTGAGTTTGTCCGGATCGCGCCGGTCCTGAATGAATATGCCGAGCAAGGCGCCGCCGGGTCCGCGTTCCCGATAGTGAAAGACAACGCCCTGGTCCAGCGTCGTAAATTGTCCCTCGCGGACGATACGAGTCAGCACATCCGCCCGGATTTTCGAAATAAGGTCGCGAATATTGCGAAAACTAGCCGGCATGGCCCAGAGCGAGACGGAGGCCACAAACATTGTAACAAGGACAGACAGCAGGATGAAGGGCCGCACCAATCTCGCCGGGGACATGCCAGCAGCGCTCATGACGATGAGTTCGCTGTCGCCATTGAGCCGCGTGAGAACATTGATGACGGCGATCAGCAGGGCCATCGGCGCGAGAATAAAAAGCAAAGAAGGAATCGTCATCAGGGTTAGGGACAGAAATACAAAAATCGCTTGTCCCTTGCCCGTGACAAGATCGATCTCGCGCAACGCCTGCGTGACCCAGATCATCGCTGTCAGCACGAAAAGTGCAGCGACGAAATTCATCGCCACCGTGCGGAAAATATATCGTTCGGCCGTAGCCATTTTCATTCTCAGTCCCGTTCTCCATCCGGTCGCATGGCTTTGATTATAGCCAAATTCCGCATGCCGTCGCTACAGGGTTCCTGCGCACATTGGCGCTGGATAGCTAGTTACAGCGATTCTGCCGCGACATCTTCATCTGCAATCGCGGAAATCTGGTGGTCGCAACGATCAAAGAACATTGCCCGAGGCCTGATGCCATGGCGCCAGCAGCCGCCGCAAGAGAGTCACAGAACCATACATAGCCAGGCCAATGAGAGTTAGCATCAAGATAACCGCAAAAAGCCCGTCAACCTGCAATTCCTGCAGTTTGGCCAGGGCCAGATGGCCAAGGCCCGCATTGCCGCCGATAAACTCCCCGACGATCGCGCCAATCGTCGCCAGCACGATGGCGATCTCCATTCCCGTCAGGATGACTGGCAGGGCGGACGGCCATTCAAGCAACATGAATGTCTGCATGGGCCGGGCGCGCAGGCTTGCAAAGACTTCGCGGTCGCCTGCATCGACCGATTTGATCGCCAGCAGCGTATTGGCGAAAATCGGAAAGAAGGATAGCACTCCGGAAATGACAATCTTCGATTCCAGCCCGAAGCCGAACCAGAGCACGAACAGCGGCGCGAGCGCGATCTTCGGCACCAGTTGCAGAATGATGATGAATGGTTTGAACGCCCATTCCAGCAATTGAAATTTGGCCATTGCAGCGCCTGCAACAATGCCCGCCACAACAGCGCAGAAAAACCCCCCGAGCGTCTCGATCACTGTGATGCGGGCATGATGCCAGGCGGCAGGATCGAACATCAGTTTGTAGAAAGCCGCGCCAATCTTGCCGGGCGGCGGCAAGACAAACGGCGAGATTTCAGCGTTATGCACATAGAATGTCCAGCCGGCGTAAACGATAGCCAGACACAGCGCAGGCAGGCCGATCCGGAGCAGCGTCTCGTTTGATTGTCTCATGATGGATATCCCGCAATATCCGTACGGATGGCGCGCACATGATTTTGAAACGCCATGCTCTCCTGCATCTCGATCGTACGCGGCCTTGGCAAGCCAATCGCATGGATGGCATGGATGCGGCCCGGGCGCGGCGTCAGCACAACCACGCGATCAGCGAGAAATACGGCCTCTGCTATGGAGTGTGTAATCAGGACGACAGTTGCGCCCGTTGTCGCGCAGATTCTTTGAAGTTCGATATTCATCAGGTCCCGCGTCATCGCATCCAGCGCGCCGAAAGGTTCGTCCAGCAGCAGAAGTTTGGGCGATACGGATAGCGCACGCGCCAGCGATGCGCGCTGCCGCATGCCGCCAGAAAGTTGAGCTGGCCGGGCTTTTTCAAATCCTCTGAGACCGACCAGATCGCACAATTCCTGCGCTCTGTTCATGCGCTCGCTTTTGGAAAACCCGCGGAGGCGCAGCGGCAATGCTATATTTTCAGCAATCGTGAACCAGGGAAATAGGCGCGGTTCCTGAAATGCAAAGGCAAGCTCAGCAAGCTTTGTCCGCGCAGCCGAGTGATCTCGCGACAACGAGTAACCATCCATCAGAATGTCACCTTGCGTCGGTGCAATCAATCCGCCGATCATGCGCAGCAAGGTTGTCTTGCCGCAACCGGAAGGCCCGAGGATAGCGACGAACTCACCTTGTGCGCAGTTGATATTGATGTTTGCGACAGCCTCGACCGGGCCGTTGCCCGTCTGAAAGACTTTGCCAGCGCTCACAATCTGCAAAGCCGGCTGCTCAGGAACGTCAGATGTACTCACGATCTCCCAAGCGCCTTGTCGCGGAAGCTGTTGTCGTAGAGAGATTGCGCTTCGACCTTCTGCTTGAGAATGCCGGCATTCGTGAGAGCGCTCGCAGCGTCCGCCCAGTGCTCAGGAATACAGCGCAGCACATTTTCGCGGCCTTTGCTGATCCAGGTCTCCGAATTGCGGGTGAGGTCAGCAAGGGCAGTTTCAGTTTCCTGTAGGCCGGGAATTTCGAACTTGCGAGCCAGCGCTTCGAGAATAGGCTTCTTGTCTTTGGCGTCGATGATGGCCAAGGCTGAAGTGTGTACAGCGCGCAAAAATTTAACGTAGTGGTCAGGGTTCTCCGCCAGTGCTTTTGGCGTCGCGACATAAATCTGTCCGGGAATGCCATCGTCAATAGGAATGGCATGGGCCTGCGGCACAGCCGCCAGGATCTTGATGACCGAGCTGATGCTGGCCATATAGCCAAAAATCCGCCCGGCCTCGATCAGGCCATAGCTTGCCGCGACATCAGCGACCTTTACCCGTTCAACACCGGAGATATCGACAGAGGCGTTGCTCAGCATCAGCCGTAGCGTGTCTTCCATGGAGCCACCAAGTGAGGCGACGCCAATCGTCTTGCCTTTCATGTCCGCGGCTGTTTTCACGGGGGCTTTTGGTGACGAGACGAGATAAAAGGGCGAAGTCTGCGCTATGGTTCCAATGGCTGTCAGGGGCGCGCCAGAATTGACACGCGCCACCATGTAGTTGGCCCCGCCCGTGCGTGCGACCTGCCCTTGTCCCGCAATAACAAGTTGCAATGCGATGGACGCACCTTTGCCATTGATCGCTTCAACGTCGAGCCCTTCCTTTTCAAACAGGCCAGATGCGATGGCATAAAGGACGGGCGAAAATGACAGCGAAAAATTGAACGGCGTGATGTATTTCATCGAGTCAGCTGCGCGCGACGAACCAGGCGTAAGCAAGGCGGCTCCCGCCCCTGCGCCGAATTTAAGGGCATCGCGCCGTGTCATTTTACTGGCGTTGTTGAACATTCTGAAACTCCGGACTTAGAGCGCCTTGCGGTTACTTTGAACCACAAGGCTAGTCAGTTTTTGTTTTCACGCGTTTGCGGACGGAAAACCGGATGCCACTTTTCCTGCAAACGCTTTAGCTGCGGTCAGTCAATCACGAATTGAGCATCCATGAAAGGCCACGCATTGTTCAACGTGTCAGAATTTTTTACGCCCGTTGCAATAGCGCCGCCGCGAGCGAATAGGCCACCGTCAGGGACGTCTTGGGATTGTCAGGCGCGGCCTGGCCCTCAATGTGAAAGGAAAAATTTGCGCAGGCTGCGCGGACTGTAACTTCGTGAACATTGCGCACAACAGCGGGATCGGCGATCAAGCGCACACGCGTTGCTTCAAAGCCAAGACCTGCCAGTGCCAAAGTCGCCGCCACATTTGCGTTCTGAGGATAGTCACGCGCCGCCTTGCCCGCGCAATCATCAAAGAAAATGGTCTCGGTCTCAAGCGCATCAAGATCCATCAGTGATTCCGCGCGCGTGCCTTTCCAGGCTTTCGGCGGCTTGCGGCCAGTGTACACCACGCTTTCAAGCCCTGAGAGTTGGGCGGCAGCAAGAATATCAAGTCCGCCGATGGCGCCCGCGATGGGTGTATATTGCGCCCCGCTTTGCAAAGAGGCCTTATCCAGCCGCCTTCGTAGCGCGTCATCCGCGAGTGCCCCGACAGATGTGACGGATAAGCCGATGCCGGCCTCAAGCAACCTGGCGCACGCAAATTGCAACGCCTCATGCCCCGCTGCTTCTGCGACGTGATCGTGCCGCTGCGCGAGGAATTCGTCAAAATCTGCTGTCACCATTGTGTTATCGGCAAGTCTTTTGCCAATTGATTCAAGCATTGCCCGCGCGCGGCCTATACCCTCTGACTTTGCCAGGATGCAGACAAAAGGCAAAGGTTGCTTCAACTCGCGCGCCAGCGTTTGCAATGCGAGCGTCACAATCGTTCCATAGCCAATGACGCCCAGCTTCATGACGCTGTCACCGGCGCACAGATGTAAATCGCCGGGAATTCCAGCTTAGAGACGGTGCGGGCAAATATCGTTTTTGCGATCATGAACGAGCCCTAGATGAAACGCGAAACTCCGCCCGATATTTCCAGCGAAGCGCCGGTGATGTAGCTTGCGGCAGGCGAGCAAAGAAACACTATTGCACGGGCCACTTCCTGAGGTTCTCCGAGACGGCGGATGGGAATGTGCTTGGAGCCAGCCAGCGCCTCGTTCCAGTCCTTGCGGCTCTGCGTTTTATCTTCGCGTGCCTGGAAGCGCCGCTCCCATTGACCAGAATCGATCAGTCCCAACACAACAGAATTGACGCGGATGCGCGGCGCAAATTCAACAGACAATGATTTCACAAGACTTTGCACACCCGCGCGGGCCGCAGAGGTACAGACCATGTAGGGTTCTGGCTGAAGGGCCAGCAGCGAATTCACGGCGAGAATGGACGGTTGATCTACGCTTTTCTCAAGCAGCGGCTTGAAGGCCCGAACAGGCAAGACCTGCGAGAAAAACTTGAGGTCGAGTTCCTCCCGCCACATATCATCAGTGGTCGTCTCGAAATTCGACATCCGGCCCTGACCGGCATTGTTGACCAGAATGTCGGTCTTGCCGCGCCACTGTTCGACCTTGCCGGCGAATGCAGCGACATCCCCGGCTTTTGTCACATCGCAAACTTCACCAAGAATTCGGCCTTGATCGAACTTTTCCGTAAGCGATTTCAGGGCGGCGCGGAGCCGCTCTTCATTACGCCCGCATATGGCCACACTGGCCCCTTCATCAAGAAAGGTGCGCGCGGTCTCAAGTCCGATGCCGGACGTGCCGCCAGTAATGACGGCAGTGCTGCCGCTGAGCCCGAGATCCATCGCAACACCCCGCGTTCTGCTTATTTCCTGTTGCGCTTGATCTTCGACAGCGGATGATCGGGTGGATAAGATGGTGTTTCCGGCTTGGTGGAGCCGATCATGACACACATCAGCGCTTCTTCGCGTCCTTCATTGACGAGGCCACGATAGACGCCGGGGGGAACGGAAATGATATCGCGATTGCCAAGGATGGTATCGTAGCGCTGACCCTTATGCTCGATCATAATGCGAATGCGTTCCCCCCGCATGATGAAGAACACTTCCTCAGAATCCGTGTGGAGATGCAGCGGCCCCTCGCAGCCCGCCGGCAAAACCATTGTGGAAAAAGTGAAATTCTCGGCAGGCACGGTGTTCTCGTCAGAGGCAACGCCTGTGCCGCCGGTGCCGATATAGCGCATCTGCGCGCGTTTATATTTGGGATCGAAGTCGGCCTGGAATTTCAGCGCATCCCAGTCGAGCGTGCGTGTCTCAAATCGCGCCACCCGCGTTTCGATCCATTCACCAAGCCCTTTGCCCTCGGGCAATTGAACATCGTCGGGCAATATTTCGCTCTTGTAGTGTTTGTTCATGACTGTCTCCTGGCCCTGCTCAGACATATGCAATCGCAACTTGAAGAATTGAAAGGCGGGCAACTGCTTCCGGGGCGATGGAGCCCCACCCGGATTTCGACTTTACAAATCCTACCCTCAACGATAGGCTGTTGCAAATACGAAATTACATTTCATATATGAAACGTACTCGAGACGTCAAAAATCTGTGTGGAGCAGGCAGATGTCCGGCAGTGCAGGAACGATATTGATGACCGTGTTCTTGCGGCACGATCAGTCCAACAATCTCGATGCAGTGCAGACAAAGTTGAAAGACGCCGATTGGTGGGAACGGTTTCCACCTGAGGGCGTCGAAGTGGTCTCCTGGTATGTTGCGATGGGCTTTGGCCAAATTGTCACCCTTCGGCTGCCGCCTGAAAAGCTTGCTCTGGTCAATGTCGAACTTGAACGTTCCGCTTGGGGCGTTTTTCGTACCGAATGTTTTCCAGCTTACGACTTCATCCCCGTCCGCGAACAAATTCGCGAACGTGTGCGGCAGGGCGGCAAATAGGCAAAACGGCGAACAGGAAAATAACATGCAGTTTCATCCGAACGGTCAATCGCTCAATCCCCACCAAACGCGTGATCGTGCGCCGTCCGATTACGAGAACCTTCTAGGCGATGCGCTGGAGCGATCGTTTGCGGCGGGTGTCCAGGATATTGAAGGCGTCGTGCAGGGGTTGATCGACTATGGCGTGCCTGCGCCAGAGGGTAAATCATGGAATGCGGCTTTGCTTGAAAGCGAGCTCAAGCGGCTGGGCCATTAAAACACACGGAGTTCATGTCATGAGTCATGATGCAGCCGACACGCTCCTTGAAAAAGGCCTGCGCAATATATGGTTCGGTATCTGCCCTTCGAATTTTGTCACGCAGAAGCCGGTTTCGCTTAATCGCTGTGGCTATCGCATGGTGCTCTGGCGCGATCAGAACGGGAAACTTTATGCGTTGGAAGATAGGTGTCCCCATCGCGGCGCGCCCATGTCGCTGGGTATCAATCTGGGTGACAGGTTGGCCTGTGGGTATCATGGCGTGCAGATAGATGGAAATGGCGTCGCTGTATCCGTGCCAGGCAGTCCCGGGTGCAAGCTTGAAGGATCGAAATCGACCAAGAGCTTCCCGGTGGAGGAACATGCTGGTCTCATCTTCGCTTATGTTGGCGATAGCAAAAACATTCCTCCACTGGTGTTGCCGGAACAATTGAGCTCACCCGAATATTCTTCCTTCCTGTGCTACGCGGAATGGGCGGGTGATTATCGCTATGTCATGGATAATGTCATGGACCCCATGCATGGCAGCTATCTGCACAAGCAATCCCATTCCATGTCCTTCGGCGATACCAAGGCGCAATTCCAGATCCGGGATACAGAGACCGGATTTGTTTTCGAAAAGACGGGCCAGCGCAACGTGAATTTCGACTGGACCGAATGGGGTGAAACCGGCTTGCACTGGATGCGTCTGGAAATACCCTATCCGAAGACAGGCGGGCCCGGCGGCAATTTTCATATCATTGGGACTTACACGCCAATTACGCCGACTATGGCGGCGGTTATCCACTGGCGCTGCCGCAAGGTGGAAGGCTGGCAGCGCAATGCCTGGCGTTTTCTGTATCGCAACCGCCTCGAAGCGCGCCATTGGCATGTGCTGGAGCAGGACCGCGTGATGATCGAACAGTTCGCGCCGGACGCCCGTGAGCATGAAACGCTTTATCAGCATGACGCAGGCCTCGTGAGGTTGCGCCGCCGCATGCGCACGTTGGCTCAGGAACAGTTGCAGGCAGGCGCTTCTCATGCCGCCTGAGTTTGCGGTCCGCAGGGTTGCTGTTGACGGCATGTCTGAACCTGCAGGCGCGACGTGGTCGAATTGTCTTGTAGTCGGAAAAGAAATCGTAATGTCAGGCATTACAGCGCGTGGCGGCGACGGCAAGCCTATTGGCGGACTTTCGATGAAAGGTCAGACGCTTGAAATATTCAAACGGCTCGCTGCTTTGACGGCTGCGGCGGGCGGTGGACTTCAGAATGTTTACAAGCTCATCATCTATGTCACGGATATGACCCTCAAGGACGAAGTGAACCTGGCGCGCAGAGACATATTTCGCGCGGTGTGGCCATGTTCAACCTTGGTTGAAGTCAAAGGCTTTGCTTTCGAAGGCTTTTTGGTGGAGGTCGATGCTTTCGCTAATCTCGATGTTGATATGCGTGCAATCGCAAATGCGCATCAGTCAAATTGGTTGCACTCAGATCATGGCACAAAGAATGCTGGGGCATAGCAAAAGAACGTAAGATGAAAGTATGAAAAAGATCAGGCTTGAATTTCGCAATGTCACGAAACGCTTTCCCGCTCAACGGAAAGGCGGCGAGCCCACGATTGCGGTTGAACGCCTCAATTTTGCGCTTGCTGACGGCGAAGTGGTGTCGATCATCGGCCCTTCGGGCTGCGGCAAGAGCACTTTGCTGAATATGGGGTCCGGGCTGGATCCTGCCAGTTTGGGCGAAGTGTTTGTCGATGGCGAAAAAGTGGTCAAGCCAAATGAGCATGTCGCGTTCATGTTGCAGAAGGATCTTCTGCTGCCGTGGCGCAGCATCCGCGAGAATGTGGAATTCGGCCTGGAAATCCGTGGCGTTCCATCCCGCGAACGCGAGGCGATCTCTTTGCGTTTGTTGAAGCGCTGCCGTTTGGTTGATTTCGTCGATCACTATCCGCATCAATTGTCGGGCGGAATGCGTCAGCGCGCAGCACTGGCCCGCACACTCGCTGTCGATCCTGCGGTACTGCTTCTCGACGAGCCATTTTCCGCTCTGGATGCGCAAACCAAAATGATCCTGCAACAGGATCTGGGCCAGATGCTTGGTGAAACCGGAAAGACAGCGCTTTTCGTCACGCACGACCTCGTGGAAGCGATAGCACTATCAGATCGCGTGTTGGTGATGAGTCAGCGTCCCGGCCGTATCGTGAAGGAGCTCATCATCGATATTCCCGACCGGCCCAATCCCATGGAACGCCGCAAGAGCGAAAAGATTGGCCCCTATGTCGCGGAGCTGATGAGCCTTCTGCATATCGACGAAGCCATAGTTTAATTCTGACCAAGGAAGGGAACTAGCATGATCAAACTGGAAAAGACGATCCGCACAGGTTTTGCAGTGCTTGCCATAGCAACTGCGTTAGCCGGCATGTCAAGGCAGGCCTCTGCGCAGCAGCCATTGCAGGATGTCATATATCTCCTGCCTGCCCCTGCGACGTTGCCGGCGTTCGGGCCGTGGATGTTGGCCCAACAACGGGGCTACTTCACCGCTGAAGGTCTCAAGGTCAATTTTCAGGTGGCCCGCGGCGGCGTTGATGTCGCCAAAATGGTCGGTGCAGGCAATGCGACGATTGGCGGTGCAATTGGCGACACGCCCATTCTCGTGCGCGCCAATGGCATTCCTGTGAAAGCGGTCGCGGTTCTTGGTGGCCGTGCGCTGATGCAGCTTGTGATCAACAAGGACAAGGGCATCAACTCGCTGAAGGACCTCAAGGGCAAGACAGTTACCGCGCTCGCGTTCCAGGATACGACCTATTTTGCATTGCTCGGCATGCTCTCGACTGTTGGTCTGACCAAGAACGATATCAATGGGCAGGCTGCGGGACCTGCCGGCGTCTATAAATTGTTCCTCGCCGGACAAGCCGATGCGATGGCTTCAACGCCTGACTGGACTTATATAGTGAAGACTCAAGGGACGATGAAAATCGACGTTATCCCCTCCGATACAGTGTTCAAGAGCATGGCGCAGGCCATCGTTGCATCCGACGAACTCATCAAGACCAATCCCGAACTCATCCGCAAGATTGTTCGCGCCACGCTCAAGGGCATGAAGGACATAATGGACAATCCCGCAGGCGCCGCTGCGGATTACATCAAGGCGAACCCGCAAATGAAGCTTGACGAGATCACCGAGATCTTCAAGATGTACAATGAATATGTCTATGCAGGTCAGAAGGTGATTGGCGAGATGGATGAAGGGCGTCTCAGCGCCTTGCAGGACTTCTACCTCGCGCAAGGCATCATCGAGAAAAAGACGCCGGTCGCTGACCTCTATACCAACCAGTTTGTGAAGTGATCGGCGGCTGACGCAAGGTTGATGATGATGCATGGCGATTCTGCAACTCCCGATACAAGGACGATGATGGCCGGCAGCATCGCGCTGTTTGCCGTCTTCCTCGCCGCATGGGAGTGGGGGCCGGGATTGACGGGCATTCCTGCATTCATCATTCCGTCAGCGTCGCAGGTGTGGCATTCGTTTCTGCGTATGCTGGCCAATGATCAGCTTCTCTATCATACCGCCATCACGGCCATGCAGGTCGTGGTGGGCTTTGTGCTGGGCATGCTGCTGGGCATGGCAGTAGGCTTCGTGCTGGGCATGTCGCCCACGGCCGAGTTCATCCTCTCGCCCTATATTCTGGCATTGCAGATTGCACCGAAAGTTGCGTTCGCGCCGCTCTTCGTCATCTGGTTCGGTTATACGGTTTATCCCAAGATACTTGTGGCGATCCTGATCGTGTTTTTTCCTCTCATGATCAATGTTCTTGGCGCAGTACGCGCAATCGATCCTGATATTGTCCGGCTTGCAAAATCCTTCAACGCCAGCCGCACTCAGGTCTTCATGAAGATTGAATTTCCCGCATCATTGCCGCCATTTTTTGCAGGGCTGCGCATTGCAGCGACGCTCGCGGTGATTGGCGTTGTCGTTGGTGAAATCGTCGGCGGCAATACGGGGCTCGGCTATCTCCTGACGTTTGGAGAAGGTTCGGGCAACACGGCCATGGTTTTTGTTACGATCATCATGCTGACGATCATCGGCATATTATTATATGGCGCGATTGTAATCATTGAAAATCGCGTCCTGCACTGGCTGCCGGGCCGTTCACGTAAAATGGCGTGAAATTCTGGAAGGGAAATGTTCATGAATCTGGAGGGGCGGATTATCGTCGTCACCGGTGGCGCTCGCGGGCTTGGCCGCGCTTTCGCCGAAGCCTGTGCGCGTGAAAAGGCGCAGAGCGTGATTATCGCCGATATTCTCGATGATGCCGGAGCCCAGACGGCCGGTGACCTGCGGCTGCAAGGCTTTGATGTGCATTTCATGCATTACGATCAGGGCGATCCGGAATCCATCAACGCTTTCGCGGGAATGCTGGCACAGAAATTTGATCGCATCGATGGCCTCGTCAACAATGCAGCGATTGCGACTGGCATCGGCGGCAAGACCTATGAGGAAATCGATATCGATACGTGGGATCTCGTGATGCGCGTGAACGTGCGTGGCGTATGGCTCGTCATCAAGGCGCTGACGCCCTTGTTGCGCAAATCGGCCCTCGGAGGGCGCATCGTCAACCTGGCATCAGACACCGCCCTTTGGGGCGCACCGCGCCTCTTGCATTATGTCGGGAGCAAGGGCGCTATAATGTCCATGACGCGTTCTCTCTCACGCGAAATCGGCGAGTACGGGATCACGATCAACGCCATCGCACCAGGTATTACGATCGTGGAAGCGACCGAATATGTGCCGCAGGAACGCCATGATCTCTATGTGAACGGCAGGCCGTTTCATCGCAGGCAGATGCCGGACGATGTCGTCGGCCCGGTGGTTCATCTACTTGGTTCCGGCGCGGGTTTCATCACAGGACAGGTAATCCCAGTCAATGGCGGCTTTGTTTTCAATTAGTGAACGCGTTGCCGAAATCGGCGAAGCGCGCATTTCATATCTCGAGGCAGGCAAGGGGCCTGCCCTCGTGCTTTTACACGGCATCGGATCAGGGGCGGCCTCCTGGCGCGCGCAATTGCAGGCGTTGTCGCAGTCTCATCGTGTGATCGCCTGGAACGCGCCGGGATATGGACAATCAACGCCATTGAAGCAGGAGACTCCTGTCACTCAAGATTATGCGCTCGCCCTAAACGCATTTCTTGATGCGCTCGACATTGCAGAGTGCGACCTCGCCGGACATTCGCTGGGCGCATTGATGGCAGCGCGTTTTGCCCGTGCTTTTCCCCGGCGCGCCCGTTCGCTGACGCTTGCAGGCTGCGCCATTGGCCATGCGCGAATGGAAACAGGCGAACGCCAGCGTTTGCTGGAAAGCCGCATTGGCGATGTCGTGGAAATGGGTCCACGCGGCATGGCGGAAAAACGTGGTCCGCGCCTTGTCACAGCCAACGCGCCCGAAGCTGTTCGCCGGGCGGTGATAGACACAATGGCGAGTGTTGATCCATCCGGTTATGCGCAGGCTGCGCGCATGCTTTCGACGGGCGACATGCTGGCGGATATAGGCGCATTGCCCTCCGCCCTGCGTGTACAATTCATTTATGGAGCAGAAGACGTCATCACGCCGCCAGAAGTGAATCTGCGTGCTGCGGCCATGCGCCCGTCTGCGCCTGTGCATGTGGTGGAAGGGGCGGGGCATGCGCTCTATCTGGAGCGGGCGGAGAAGTTCAATACGTTGCTGCTTGACTTCATTGGAGCGCGTGATGACCATTGAGCCTATGAGTTTGCATGGCCGCTATATCGTGCCGGCGCTGGCGCAGGGGCTCGCAGTGCTTTCGTTGTTTTCGCGCACGCGTGTGCGTGTTTCTGCGCCGGAGATTGTGCAGGAGCTCAAGCTCTCGCGCACAACGGTATTCCGGATTTTGCATACCTTGCTTGCCGCTGGCTATCTCTGCAGGGACGATGACGACAGGCATTACAAGCTCGGCCCCGCCATATTGGGAAGCGGCTTTTCCTATTTGGCGTCGCTCGATTTCGTGGAAGTCGCCCAACCCTTGCTGCAGAAATTGCGCGACGCCACGGGTATGTCCGCGCATATGGCGATCCGCGACGGGCGCGATATCGTGTATGTCGCCCGCTATGCGGCGCAGACAACGATCCGTTCAAGCGTCACCATTGGCACGCGCTTTCCTGTGCATGCAACGGTCATGGGGCGGATGATGCTGCTGGACATGGACAAGCATGAACTTGCGCAATTGTTCCCCGAGGGAAGTTTGCCGCGATTCACTGAGCAAACGCCATGCAATTTACCTGAGCTTCAGGCTTTATTGGACGGGGATAACCGCAGGGGGTACGCGGCTAGCCAGTCATTTTTTGAACGCGGCGTCAATTCGGTTGCTGCGCCCGTGCGCGATGTATCGGGTGCGATCGTCGCTGCGATCAACGTGACGACAGTTGACGATCCCGGCGGCCTTGAGGAACTGCACGGGTCAATCAAAGATAAAGTATTGGCGACAGCAAGCGAGCTCACGCGCTGGATTTCACGCGGGGCTGTGTACGAACAATCGGCGCGGGCCATGTTGGAGCTAAATTCCGGTGCATAGAACCCGCCTTGACTTGTAAGCTCAATCGGCCAGAGTCGCGGCAAAATGCTGCTGATGTTCGCGGCCGGGGAGGGACCATGATGTTTCGCAAACTTCTTTGTATTTTCACAGTTGCTGGGGCGCTCATCCCTGGCCAATCCGTGCAGGCGCAGCAATGGCCCGACAAGGCGATCAGGCTTTACGTGGCGCAGGGCCCCGGTGGAGGCCAGGATACGATTGCACGCTATCTCGCCGAGCACGTTTCACAGGTTCTCAAACAACAGATACTCATTGAAAACCGGCCCGGCGCCGGCGCGATCATCGGCATGCAGGCGGCAGCGCGCGCGCCGGCTGATGGATATAATTTCGCAATGACATCATCGGCCGGTATGGCCTCCAACCCGCATCTGGTGAAAGCGCTCAGCTACGACCCGCTCAAGGATTTCGTGCCTGTCTCCATGGTCAGCAAGCCTGGCTTCCTCATTTCCATTGGCGGACAATCGACGATCAAAAGCCTTGCAGAGCTTGTGGCGGCGGAAAAAGCGTCGCCCGGTAAATTCTCTGTCGTGATCGACGGACCGCGCAATGCCACAGGCCTCACGGCGGCCTATCTTAACAAGGTCGCCGGCACCAGTATCAGGCTCGTGCCTTACACGAGCCCTGCTCAAGGCCTGCAGGATGTGATGACCGGAAATGTCGATTTGTTCGTGCAGGCTGTTGGCCTGCAATTGTCTCATATCGAGGCTGGAAAACTTCGCCCGCTCGCAGTGTCCGGTGTTTCGCGCGAACCTTCACTGCCCAATGTGCCCACGGTTGGCGAGACGTTTCCAGGATTTGCCCTCGTCGGCTGGCTTATGATTTCTGCACCCACCGGCACGCCGAGGCCCGCATTGGAGGGCCTGAACCGGGCTTTCGATACGGTTCTCAAGAATCCAGAAGTACAAGCGTGGATGAGCCGCAATGGCTCGCATAATTCGGGTGGCGCTGGCTCGCTGCCCGACCTGGAAAAATTCGTGCACGATGAAATCGACCTCTGGGGCAAGGCCGTAAAAGCCATCGGGTTGGAGCCGCAATAATCAAGACACGTTCAGATCGCCGTCCACGGCAAGCCATGCGCTTCGGCGACCGGCTTGCACATCACTTGCCCCGCATGCACGTTCAATCCGTTGCGGAGATGTGCGTCTTCGTGGATGGCTTTCTTCCAGCCCTTGTCGGCCAGCGCCAGCACGAATGGCAAGGTTGCATTGTTGAGTGCAAATGTTGAGGTGCGCGGCACGGCGCCGGGCATGTTCGTGACGCAATAATGCACGACGCCTTCCTCGACATAGGTGGGATGGGAGTGTGACGTCGGGCGCGAGGTCTCGCAACACCCGCCCTGATCGATGGATATATCCACGATGACAGCGCCATTTTTCATCGACGCGACCATTTCGCGCGAAACAAGTTTGGGCGCAGCTGCGCCCGGTACGAGTACGGTTCCGATCAGAAGGTCGGCGCGTTTGACAATTTCCGCAATCGCCGCACGCGTTGAAAAAATCGTGCGTACGCCTGTGCCGAAACGGAAGTCGAGACGGCGCAGCGCTTCCGGATTGCGATCAACCACGGTCACGTTCGCCCCCATGCCGAGCGCTATCGTGGCCGCATGGGAGCCTGCAACGCCGCCGCCCAATATGATGACTTCGCCTGCGGGAACACCGGGGACGCCGCCCATCAGCACACCGCGCCCGCCCGCTTCCAGTTCCAGACAATGCGCGCCCACCTGGGGCGCCAGCCGCCCGGCGACTTCGGACATCGGTGTCAGCAGCGGCAGGCTGCCTGAGGGTGAGGTTACTGTTTCATAGGCGATGCACGTTGCGCCCGATTGCATGAGGTCGAGCGTCTGCGGCTTGTCGGCGGCCAGATGCAGATAGGTGAACAGCACCTGCCCTTCGCGTAGCATCCTGCGTTCGCCCGCCAGCGGTTCCTTCACTTTCACCACAAGGTCTGAGCTGGCGAATATGTCCGCAGCATTGGCGGACAGCTTGGCGCCCGCAGCTTCATATTCGCTGTCCATCAGGCCGCTGCCGGTGCCCGCACCAGCCTCGATCGTCACCTCGTGTCCGTGATGAACCAGTTCCGAGACAGACGACGGCGTCAGACCCACGCGAAACTCATTGTCCTTGATTTCCTTGGGAACGCCAATGCGCATGGGTTGCCTCCTGCGGCCCGATCGGCCGCCTGCATGATATGATCATTCGCAGGCCATGCGGCAAGCTCGCGTGGTGTGCGAATACGCACAGCAAACTTGTTGTGTCCGGATAATTGAGCGAGGCTGAAGTGTCTCGGTCCGCGCGAGGCATGGGTTTGGGAGCCGTGAATGGAATTCGTGTTCTTTGGTATGATTGGACTCGGCTTCTTTTTGCTTGGCCCCATTGGGTTCTTTCTGTCCCTGAGCGCGCGCACACGGCTTGATGAAGCCGAACGCAAGGTCAGAGCGCTTGAGGCGCGGCTTGCGGACGTCGAAGCCGGGCGGACGCAAATCAGGCCCTCGACGGCTCCAATGGCTGCGGCCCCGGATGAAAGAATCGTCGAGCCGCCGCCAGAGCCCCCCGCCGCTGACTGGTGGTCGCAGCAGGCGGCCAGCGTAAAGCCGGTTGTCGAAGAAACAGAGACGGCGCCGCAGCTGCCTCAAGAGCCGGAAACGGCGGCGGATCCATTGCCAGCCGCCACGCCGCCAGCGGCATCCGCTGCAGAGGAACCGGCAATCACTTTGCCGGGCGGCTCGCTGCCGCCGGATGAACCTCCCGCAGATGTCGCGCCTCCAGCGCCCGCCGCACGCGCGCCGTCTGCAAGCCTGGAAGAGCGGCTTGGCACACGCTGGGCGGTCTGGGTCGGTGGTGCGGCATTGGCCATTGGTGCACTGTTGCTGGTGCAGCAGGCTATCATGCAGGGATTTTTCGGACCGGGCGTTCGCATCCTGATGGGCCTCGCATTCTCTGCTGCGCTGGCAAGCGCGGGTGAATGGTTGCGCCGCAAGGAGCGCAATTCCGGCGATGTAGCCGAAGTCACGGATACCTTCAGTTTTGCCCGTCCCAGTATTCCCGCCATCCTGACAGCCACAGGGGCGATGGGCGCTTTCGGATCGGTTTATGCAGCCCATGCGCTTTATGGCTTCAT
Source organism: Beijerinckiaceae bacterium (assembly GCA_947474545.1). Lineage (GTDB taxonomy): Bacteria > Pseudomonadota > Alphaproteobacteria > Rhizobiales > Beijerinckiaceae > Terripilifer. The sequence continues at coordinate 24,093 of CANJJI010000005.1, forward strand.
CGGACCGGGGCTCGCCTTTGTCGCCCTGGGTGCGATTGGCATAGCGACGATCTTTGCTGCAGCCTTGCACGGATCGATGTTGGCCGGTGTGGGTCTGCTTGGTGCTATGGCGTCGCCCTTGCTTGTGGCGTCGCAGACGCCGTCTGCATGGCCCGTTGTCATTTATCTCGGCGTGGTGGCCTTTGCGTCCTATACGCTTGCGCGTGTTCGCAAGTGGCTCTGGCTTGCTGCTGCAACGGCCATCGGTTCTGCTTTGTGGACGCTTGCGCTGCTGTTGCCGCAACCGGAAATGTTTGCCGTCGAATTCTATCGCGCGGCTCTGGCGCATTTGCTGATCCAGACGGCGCTCGCGTTGTTCTTTGTCTGTTGGGAGCCATGGAGCGGCACAGCGGACAAAGATGCGCGCCTTGATCGCATCTCGTCGGCCTGCGTACTGTTGTCTGGCGCGCTGGCATTGTTTGTTTTCGCAGTTGGATTGCCCGAGCGTTTCGGCGAGACATGGATCGCAGCCGCCGCTGCAATGGTAGTATTGCTGGCCGCCGGCGGATTGATGTCGGCGCCTGCGCTTGTTGGAACCGCCATGGCAGGGGTCGTCATCATCGGCGTCATGGTTTTGTGGCCCGCAGCCGATCCCGCATGGCCACCGCGCGCAATGTTTGACTTGCTGGATATGCCAATGTTCGTGCCGCAATGGCCGGCAGCATTTTCAGCGTTTGCTTTGTGTCTCTCGATTGCCCTGACGTTGGCCTGTGTCTGGCGCTCGTGGCGTGGTGCTGCCCTGCAGCAACCTCTCGCCTTGATTCTGTCCGGTGCTGGCGTGGTCACGCCTTTGCTCGCGCTGGTCATCGCCTATCTGCGCTTCACGGCCAGTAGCTCCAGTATGAAATTCGCGCTGCTGGCTGGAGCCCTGGGGTTGGTGTTCGCTAGTATCGCGCAATTCTTCAGAAGCCGCCTGCAGGATGGCAAAACCGAGACATGGAAGCTGGCGCTCGGCAGTTATGCCAGCGGCGCGATTGCAGCTCTGGCGCTGGCTCTCGTCTTCGCGATGGAGGGCGGCAGCCTCACTGTGGCGCTGGCTCTGGCGGCTGCAGGCGCTGCCTTTGTTTCGATAAAGCTGGATATTCCTGCCTTGCGCTGGTGCGTGATGGCGCTGGGTGTGGCGGTTGCCGCCCGCTATCTCTGGGATCCGCGCATCGGTGTAGTGCCGGGCTCGACGCCTGTCTTCAACTGGTTGCTGTTTGGCTATGGCGTGCCTGCGGCCTGCTTCGGCTATGCCGCATGGGCAATGAAGAAGGCGCGCGGCGATGATAACCCCGTGCGCATTTCCGTGCTGCTGACAGTCATGTGCAGCGCATTGCTGATCTTCTTCGAGGTGCGTCACGTGATGAACGATGGCGATATCTTTGCGCGGACATTAGGTCATATCGAACTCGGACTGCACGCGCTGACCAGCATTTGCTTCTCGGTGGTGCTGATGCAGTTCGGACGCGGCGGAGGTCATCCGCTCTACAAGGCGGCGTCCTACGTATTCAATCTTGTCTCAGCCGCTGTTGTCATTCTGGGCCTTGCACTGCGCTGGAACCCGATGCTGCCATTTACGCACGAAACGATTTCTGGCGGCACTTTCGTCAATTCCCTGATGTTGGCCTATGCCATGCCAGCGGTCGTCTACGCGCTGGCGGTCTGGTGGATGGTGCGTAATGAGCTCCTGGATTTTCGCCGCCATGTTGCTGCCGGCCTCGCAATTCTGCTCTCTGCGATCTACGTTTTCGGCGAATTGCGGTTTGCGCTCACCGCAGGAGATTTGCGTAGTCTCGCCTTCCCGCTGACGGAACTTGGTATTTACACAGCAGCGCTGGCGATCTTCGCGCTGGCGATGAAGTTGCTGGAACAGCGCCGGATATCTCCCGTGTTCGACGCCGCCTGGCGTCTTTTCGGTGCGGCCTCGGGCGTATTCGCCCTCATCGGCCTTGGCGTATTTCGCAATCCGCTCTTGCAGAACGCGAACACCCTCGTCGAAAGCGGGCAGCTGTTCAACACGCTTCTGCCTGGCCTGTTATTACCTGCTCTGGCTTTTGCCCTCGCAGCGTACAGTCTGAAGCGCCATGACGCTGGCGCAGCCGCTGACCGTCTGGCCGCGGGGCTTGGAGCGTATTGTTTCGCTCTTTATGTTCATAACGAATTGCACCATCTCTGGGTCAACCCGCTGTGGGGCCTGCAAATCTACAGCACGGGCGAAACAGGCTTGCATGCCATCATCGAGATGCTGTTTGCCATAACGATCATTCAATTTGGCATGCGGCGTGATGCGGCCGTGGCAGGCAGAGGCGTTTATGCAACCGGAATGTTAGCCGCAGCGATTTGCCTTGCAGGTTCAGGCTTTCTGGCCAATCCGCTGATCAATATGCGGGTGAATCCCGTGGAGGGCACGGCGCTCTTCAACGGTTTGTTGCTTGCTTATTTGCTGCCCGGCCTGCTTTCACTGCTGATCGCCAGACGCGCTGACAGCCTGCTGGCGCGCTGGTTCGCGATTGCGATGCGGATGTTGGGTGTGCTGCTGATATTTACATATCTCACCCTGCAGGTCCGGCGCTTCTATCAGGGCACGGATATCCATATGTCGCATCTGACAAGCGATGGTGAATGGTATGCCTATTCCCTCGTCTGGCTCGCTTACGGCGTTGCCTTGCTGGCCTATGGGTTTTGGCGGAGAACGGTGGAAGTACGCCTGGCTTCGGCTTTGTTCATCGTACTGAGTGTGGTCAAAGTTTTCCTGTTAGATTTGAACGGGCTGGAAGGCGTGTTGCGCGCCTTGTCCTTCATAGGGCTGGGGCTGGTGTTGATCGGCATCGGGCTCGTCTACCAGAAATTCGTTTTTGTCCGTAAGGTGGGCGGCACACCCGCGCTACCGGAGGTTCAGTGATCCGCATCCTCGTCACGGCGTTCGGCGCATTTCCCGGTGCGCCCGTTAACCCGACCATGTCCATTGCCCGCTATCTTGAAAAGCGCCGGCGCGCGTTGGGGCTCACCGGAATTGAAATTGTCACACATGTCCTGCCAGTCGTCTTTGCCGGAACATACGAAAGGCTGGCCGGACTCTACGCCAGCCTGAAACCGGATATCGTCCTGCATCTTGGTTTGGCCGGACGCCGAAAAACCATCAGCGTCGAATCCCGCGCTCTGAACCGGCTGACGATCTTGCATCCCGATGCCCAGCGGAAAACCTCCGGCACGATGCAAATTTTGCCAGCCGGCGACCCACAACGGCGCTCGCGTTTCGCAGTCGAACAGTTGACTCGCACAATCTCGCAAGCAGGCGCGCCTGCAAGACGCTCCATCGATGCAGGCGATTACCTCTGTAATCAGGTGCTCTATCTCTCGCTCGGACTGCACAGCGGGCCCTGCGGTTTCATTCATGTACCCCGGCGCCTGCGCGCGCCGCGAGGGCGCCGGGAACCAGCGCGCCCGCCGCTTGCCGCCATGGCCCGTTCCATCGAGGTAGCCGTCCGCCAGATGGCGATCGGCTTTCGCAATGGCACTGGCAATTCCGGCTGAAGGCTGGAGCCTGGTCGTAACGGCTTGACCCGGACCCTTAGCCTGTCCTAGGTCATCCTGCGAAATTCTGGGGGAGTGCTCGAAATGGAAGTCGAAACTGGCACCTTTATGGTGCAGCTTCTGAAAATCATGTGGATCAATATTCTGTTGTCCGGCGACAATGCGGTCGTGATCGCGCTCGCCTGCCGAGGACTGCCGGCGGATCAACGCAAATGGGGCATTATCCTTGGCGCTGGTGTCGCCATTGTGCTGCGCATTCTATTTACGGGGATCGTCGCTACGCTGATGAACCTTCCGTGGTTGAAACTGATCGGCGCGTTGTTGCTGTTCTGGATCGCGGTTCAATTGCTGGTCGAAAACACCGACGAGAACGACATCAAGGAATCTCATACGATTTGGGGCGCCGTGCGTGTGGTGGCGATTGCCGATCTCGTCATGTCGCTCGACAATGTTGTAGCTATTGCCGCAGCGGCTGGAGGTAACTGGACCCTGATCATCATCGGTCTTGGCATTTCAATTCCGCTGATCGTGTTTGGCGCGCAATTGGTCATCCTGATGCTCGAGCGTTGGCCCTGGCTGGTGTGGATCGGTGCTGCCTTGCTGGGCTGGGTGGCCGGCGAACTGATTGTCGATGAACAGGCGCTGCAGGGATTCTTCAAGGGCTGGAATCAGGCTGTGGTGCATTACGGGATTCCCGCCATCGGCGCTGCGATAGTCGTGGCGATAGGCTACGCGCTGAAAATGCGCCACAAGGAAGAGCCCGGCGCAACTGCATAATGATTAGTTGCGCAAAATAACACAAAGCCCGCCTCAGGAATGGGGCGGGCTTTTTGTATGGCTGCAGAGCGGAGCTGTTTACGATATCAATCTCCGGCGTAGTTCATCTGTTGAGTTTTACGAAACCGCGAACCCCTGCATCTGTGACCTGACGGCATTCCTTGCGGCCGGAATCCAGACATTTGTCGAGAACTATTTGCCGGTCGAGCGCCTTGACGGTCCAGCCAATACCCAGCGCCAGTGCGAGAACAAAGGCCGTGGCCGCCAGATTTACGAAATTGCGCTGTTCGTAATCGGTTCTATCGGTGAACCCGAGACGCCGCGCAGGTCTGCGGTCATTCCCGGACAATTTGTCTGCCGCTTCGCGTGCGTTCCATTTCATGGGTAAGACCCTCCTGCCGGTCCACGCGTACAAGCAAATACTGAACCTGTTTCAGGCATCAGGCAAGTATTTATACGTGGTCAGGACCGCGGTTTTTTCGCCCCTGCGGCCATCCGCTCCCGGTCGACGGGGCGAAAAACCCCAGTCGCTCTGGCAACGAGCTCCCCGTCGCCGCCAAAGACCTGACAATCGGCAAAAATCAGGGTTCGGCTGGCGCGGATCACCTCCGCCCTCGCTTCAACCCGCCCGCGCGCCGGTGCGATGAACTGGGATTGCATGTCGATAGTGACGACGCTTGTGCCCTCCGGCTGGCTGGAGCGGCATGCGCCGCCCATGGCCGCATCCATCAATGTCATCACCAGGCCACCATGTGCCATGCCCATGGAGTTCATCAGTTCCGGCAGGGGCTCAATCCAGGCAACACATTTTCCATCCGCAGGCTCCGGCCGCTGGATGTGGCAATGGTCGAGAAACGGGATGATGAGCGGGTGCTTGGCTGCCATGGCAGGTTAATAGCGCCTATGGCCGCCAGTTCACAATCGGCAAACCCGCATAATTTTCCGCCAGCAGGGTCTGTCCGGCCTTTGAGCCGAAGACGGTATGCAGCTCTGCGATCTGCCGCCGCTGGTCGAACGGGCTGGCGTCGTGGAACGTGTGCATTAGCGTCGTCATCCACCACGAAAAATGCTCGGCGCGCCAGACTCGGCTGAGGCAGGTCTCGCTGTAGCTGTCGAAATAATGCGTCTGGTTTTTCTTGTAGAAAGCGATCATCGCGCGCGCCAGCACACAGACATCAGCCATCGCGAGGTTCATGCCCTTGGCGCCTGTTGGCGGGACGATATGCGCGGAATCTCCAGCTAGAAACAGCCGCTCAAAGCGCATGGGCTCGCTGACATAGGAGCGCATGGGCGTGATCGACGCCTGCAAGATCTCGCCTTCGTGTAGCTCCAGGCCTTCATGCTTGCCCAGGCGCTTGCGCATCTCGCTCCACATCCGGTCTTCGGACCAGTTCTTGATATCCTCGTCGGGAGCGACCTGAAGATAGGAGCGTGTGATCTCCGGCGCACGCATCGAAAATAAGGTAAAACCTTCAGGGTGGTGCGAATAGATTAATTCGTGCGATGGCGGTTTGGCCGCTATCAGCATGCCGAGCCAGCCGAACGGATAGACCCGGTCAAAGCCCTTCACCATACTGGCGGGCATGGCGTCGCGGCTGATGCCATGAAAGCCATCACAGCCTGCAACATAATCGCATTCGATGGTTTTTTCCGCGCCTTCATGCATGAATTTGACGAAGGGTTTTGCGGTGTCGAGCCCGCCGATCTGTTTTGCCTCGGCTTCAAAATGAATTTGTCCGCCAGCTTTCAAACGCACGGCGATGATGTCTTTCACGATCTCCTGTTGCGCATAGATCGTGACGCGCCGCCCCGTGAGTTCGGTCATATTGACGCGATGATAGGTGTTGTCGAACGTGAATTGCACGCCATCGTGCGGCAGGGCGATGCGGTTCATCCGCTCGCCAAGACCGGTCTCGTTCAAGAGATCGACTGAGTTCTGCTCCAGTAATCCAGCCCGTACACGGGTTTCGCAATATTCGCGGCTGCGCGATTCGATGATGATGGACTCGATGCCCTCCAGATGCAGAAGATGCGACAGCAGCAGACCTGCCGGTCCCGCGCCGATGATGGCTACCTGTGTGCGCATTTGCCCTCCGGAATATGACGATAACGCCTTCTCCCCGCAAGAAGCGGGGAGAAGGACAACCTCAGGCCGATTTGCCCCAGACTTCTTCCGCCACCTCAACCACAAAGCGCAGCTTGTCCCATTGCTGCTGTTCGCTGAGCGTATTGCCTTCTTCGGTTGAAGAGAACCCGCATTGTGGCGACAGGCAGAGCTGGTTGAGATCAGCGTATTTTGTGGCTTCTTCGATGCGGCGCTTGATGGAATCCTTGGTTTCCAGCTCGCCGGTCTTGGAGGTGACAAGGCCGAGCACAACCATCTTGTCCTTGGGCAGATGACGCAGCGGGCTGAGATCGCCAGAGCGTTCGTTGTCCCACTCAAGGAAATAGCCGTCGAGATCGATCTTGTTGAACATGAGATCGGCGATGTGCTCATAGCCCCCTGCCGCCACGAAGGTGGAGCGGAAGTTGCCGCGGCAGACATGCATGGTGATGCGCATGTCGCGCGGGCGGTTTTCCAGCGCCACGTTCAGCATATAGGCATAGGCTTTTTCCAGCTCTTCCGGGTTGTCGCCACGGTCGCGCAGCATCTGCACCTGGGCCGGGTCGCAGAAATACGCCATCGCGCAATCGTCAATCTGCAGATAACGGCAGCCCGCATCGTAAAAGCCCTTGATGGCTTCCTGATAGGCCTTGCCCAGAGCAGGCCAGAGATCATCAAGCTTGGGATAGACGTCCTTGTTGATCATGCTGGAGCCGCCGCGATAATGCAGCATGGATGGGCTGGGGATCGACATTTTCGCCGTCTGCTTTGTGTTCGCCTTCACGAATTTGAAATGCTCGATATGGGGATGATGCTTTGAGCCGAGCTTGCCGCTGACGTAGGGCGCTTCCGCTTTTGTCGTCACGCCCGTGAATTTGATGCCGCTCTGCACTTCGCGCAATTCGACGCCGTCCAGCATCGACAAAAAGTCATAATGCCACCAGGACCGGCGGAACTCGCCATCGGTGATCGCCTTCAGGCCAACTTCTTCCTGCTTGGCTATGATTTTCAAAATTTCGGCGTCTTCAACGGCGGTCAATTGGGCTGCTGTGATCTCACCCTTGGCTTTCTGCTCACGGGCTTTCTTCAGTGGCGCGGTGCGCAGGATGGAGCCGACATGATCGGCGCGGAACGGGGGTTGCATAATGGGCATGGTTGGCTCCCTTGAATTGGCCTGCCAGAAATGGTTCGGGCGACTGGCGCTCCTTTGCCAGTCCGGGCGGGCGCTGACAAGCGGGGCAGGGGGGCGGGTGCCCTAACTTGGACTGCCCTCCCGAACATAACCGAACTGATTTTGACTGGTATCAAATCCGGCGATCGAACCGCAAATCACTCAGCACACTTGTCCTGACCGCCAGCTCTCAGCTCGCTTCACTTGCCGGCCGCAGCACCGGCTTTTCCCTTGCCTTCTCGGCTGCCGCCCGCGGCGACAGCGTTTCATCCCATAACTTCCCGATATAGCGGCTGGCGGTGACGCCATCGGAATCCGTGGAAGCCAGCCACAAGGCAGGGGCGATCATCACCTTGGGAGAAATCAGCGCCTGCCCGCGCGCGGCAGCTTCTGCGCGGCCGATATCGCTGACAAAATCTGTGTCCGCCGCCCCGCCTGGCACCAGTGAATTGACTGTCACGCCGGTGCCCTCCAGATCTTGCGCCCAGATCAGCGTTTCCGCCTCGATTGCTGTCTTGCTGACGCCATAGGGCGAGTTCATCACCCGCTGCATCGTGTTGAGCGAGGTCGTGATGTTGATGATGCGGCCCCAGCCGGATTTGATCAGGTGCGGTGCAGCGAAATGTGCAACATAAAATGTGCCAATGACATTGGTGGTGATCGCAGTCGCCCATGCGACAGGATCAGCCTCGTGAAAGCGCAGCGATTTCGTGCCCGGCGCACGCTCGATATGAAGCGGCCCGCGCGCTGCATTGTTGATGAGAATATGCAGCCCGCCGAATGTCGCGATGGTTTCATCCACAAGCTGACGGCATTGATCCATCAAGGTGATATCGCAGGCTGCCCCATGGCCGCGTCCAAAACCCTGCTGCCCATTCAGCTCCTGCGCTGTGGTCTTGGCGACGCCGCCATCGATATCGGCATAGACCACGTTGCAACCCGCGCCTTGCAGCGCCTGGCCCATGGTCTTGCCCAGGCCGCGTGCGCCGCCCGTAACAAGCGCAACGCGCCCGTCTAGCCGAATGTCACGGATGGATTTGAGTTCAACGGTCATGTTGGGGCTCCTGTTCTGTTTTGCTTGTCATCCCGGAAAATCGCCCTATGGCGATTTGTCCGGGATCGTATGCCGCATAAAATTTAGCGATCCGGGCTCTGCGCTTCGCTTGGCCGGGATGCACTCAAATGATTGGATGGCGGAGGCTGACTAAAGTAACCCCGCACCAAAATCTTCAGGCAGGTCCATGTATTCGCGGCTTACATCCACGCGGCCATTGCCCGAGAAGCGCACGATATTCACGCTGCGCGCATAATCCGGTGAGCCGGAATACCACGCGTGAATATCTCCGGTGCCGACTTTGACTTGCCGGTTCCAGTGGCCGAGCGCGATATAATCGGCGCCGGTCGCGAGGATCTCGTCATCGCCAATCAGCCACGAGGGGCGAAGTTTGGTCGAGCGGTCAGGCGTCGGCGTATAATGGCCATGCGCCATAGCTACCTGCCAGGTTGTCGAGCGTTCTCGCGCCTGCGCCAGCGGGTCCATATCCGAATAATCGCGGTGCGCGCGGCCCCAGACTTCCAGATTGAGTTTTGGGAAATGCACGGCCTCTTCGTGGGTCACGCCCAGAATGTGAAGGCAGTCCAGCCCGGCAAATGCTTTGTGATGAAAGACAGCATCTTCCGTCGCCGGATCATGATTGCCCGGCAGCAGCACGATAGGCATGTCGAACTCACGAATGACTTCGGCTGTGCGGTAAAGGATGGATTCCGGTAGCCGGTGGCAATCAAAGGTATCGCCGGCCAGCAGCAACACGTCCGCGTTCATCTTGCGCGCCGAGATCAGCGCGGCTCGCAATCCGCCTGCGCCATCGCCGCCAAACAGCCGCGCAGTATAATCATGATCGACATGCACGTCTGATGCGTGTGCGAGAATGACCTCGCGGGACGTACCGTTATTTTCGCTGTCTGTCACTGAGGCGATCTTTCATGGCTTGCAAGCGCCGGTGATTTACCGGTTTTTTGGTGGATTGGCGATATACTTTTCCAGAAAGTCCCGGGTCTTTGCGGGCAACACGAGCGTCTTGCGCACTTTGGGGCCGACGCTTGCATCGGCCGTCCATTCGGGAACAAACCCGAATGTCTTGAGCGCATCTTCGCCATAGGCCTTGTCATGATTCAATTTGTTGATCGCAGATTCAAGCGCTGCCGCCGCTTCTTTCGGCACACCCGGCGGCATGACAATCAGCCGCTGCATGGCGCCATTGAGCGCTATGATCGTTTTGTAAATTTCCCACAACTCCCCTTCGGGCAGCTTTCCATTGATCTTTTGATAGAGCTCGTGAAAGGGCAGGATATTGAGCCCTGCCGTTTGTGACGTGGTGGAGAATTTTTCGCCGTCGTAATTGGGGTCGTAGAAGACACCTATAGCTTCGCCCTTGCCGACAAGCTGCGGCTCAATGACGGAGCGATAACTGGGCGGCGATTCCGAATAGAAATTGATTTCGCCATTCTGGAATGCGATGCGAGCCCCTGCCGAACCCTTGTAGGCGGTGACGTAACCGTATTTCACGCCAAGCATGTCGAGGGTGAGGCGCAGCAGAATGTCCTTGGCATTGTCGATGCCGAGCCCACCCGAAATGATGTTCTGGCCCTTCACCACGTCGACAGCGCTTTTCAGCCCCGGTTTGATATCAGTGCGCATGAAATAGATGCTTGTGCCCGGCTGATAGGCCACGAACGTGTAATCGATATAATCAACACGCCTTGATTGGGGTTTCAGGGCATATTGAAACGCGGTGCCGGTCAGATAACCAAACATCGTGCCGTCTTTCGGCGCTATCTCGCCGAGATAATTGGTGCCGGTGATTCCGCCCGCGCCATCCATATTCTGTACAATCACTGAACGCACACCCGGCAGATGATTGGGTAGATGCCGCATCAGCACGCGCGCCTCAATGTCTGTGGGCCCGCCAGCAGCATAATTGACCAGAATGATAACGCGCTTGTCCTTATAGAAATCGTCAGCAGCAAAAACAGGTGACGCAAATAAAATCAACGCAGCGGCGCGCAGGAACATCTTCATCATAGGCCCCTCCCGAAGATTGACTTGGCTACATCAATAATACTTGTCCATGATGATATGCTGGATCAGCTTCTGGCGCTCGGCAGGAATGTTGGAAAGGTCGAACTTGCGGACGATCTCCGTCATTTCTTCCGGCGTTCCATAAAGCGCGGGCTGGCGTGCCTTCTCGAATGTTTCCAGCGCCTCGGGATCGGTAAGGATCTCGCGCGATATCCGTCTGAGATAGGCGAGCTTCTCCGCTTCCATGCCGGGCGGCACGATCAGTAACCGGCCGAGTTTGCGAATGTCGTCACGAAAGTCGAGCCATTCCTGTTGCTCTGCGTTGAGTTGCAACGCTTCAAAAATCGTCGGCACATCCTTGAACAGTTTTGAGCGTTCGCGCGATGTGACGACAATGGCGCGTAATTGACCGCCCTGCGCATAGCGCTCAGAGGAATCCTCGACCAGGATTGTCCCATCCACTTCGCCACGCACGGCGGCCAGCGCCACATCGACGGAGGATTTGTAGCCGATGGTGATCTTGCAGGGGATATTCAGCGCATGGCACATGAACGCGACAGTGTCCGATGAGCCGTCCGTCTTGCCGTTGGAGCCAATCTGCAAGGTTCGCCCGGAGGCAATCAATTCGCCAATTGTCTTGTAGGGCATCGAAGGATGCACGATCAGCAAGCGAGGGCCGGTGTTCACTCGCGCCAGGATCGGAAACTCTGCAAGTTTGAAACGAATGCCTTGTCCACCCGAAAGTTGCCCCAGCAATGCACCTTCGGCTGGCGCCAGCATCATCGTCAGTCCGTCAGGCGCCTGCGTCCAAACGTGGTTCATAGCGGTCATCATGCCAGCTCCAGGCCGCGCTTCGACCACGACCTTCGCGCCGAGCTTCTGCTCGAAATAGGGTGCCAGCATACGCGAGTAGAGATCGTAGCCTGAGCCACCCGAACCGCCATTGACGAGCCTGACGATCTTGCCCTTGAAAAAGTCTTGCGGGGTTTCAGCCCGCGCCGCGTTCGCAAGGCAAATCAGCATCGCTGACGTTGCTGCAATTGCGAATTTCGACAAAAAAGACTTGGCGGCCACGCGCTTCCCCCCGGGTCCCGCTCTTGTTTTGGCGCGATCGCCTGCGGATGGGCCAAGGCTAGTCTGCAACAACCATCATTGGCAAGTTTTCCATTCTCGCACCTTACCGGCTCGGACGGACCCCAGATGCAAAAAAGCGCCCGGGTGTGGGCGCTTGGGAGGGGGCGAAGGGGAGCCGCCGTATCGGGCGGGGGGTTACTTGCCTTCAAAGCCGGTAGGATTGACGGGCGTATTGAACAACGGGATCACGCGGACCTGACGGCGCGGCTGCGCGGAAGTTTCGTTGATCGACATCCGCAATTCGCCAAACGGGCTCTGTGCCGAAGCCAGAACGATCTGCTGACCCTGCTGCTTGGAGGGCGTCTGGGCACTCACGGCTAAAGTGCCGGCGCCAAGAATGGCGGCGATGGCGGCGGCTGAAAAGATCATGCCCTTGGCGTTGTTGCTATGGGTGATTGTCGAATGCTTCTGGCTGCGCTTGAACATTGTTATTCCCCCTGTTGGCGACCGGGCGGCCCGATCTGATGGGGGGACAATGCCCCATCCCGGTCCAGGCGGATGTGCGTTCGCGCACATGGGGGAAATCGGCCAAATCGGAATCGGGTGGCGGAAGAGCCGCATGCTGCTAAACGCAGGGCGCGAAACCACCGGAGCCGCAGATAATGAAACTTTTCGGACCTTTCATGGTCTTGCTATTCTGTTTGTCTCAGGCCTTTCGGGATGTTTATCTCGGCAATGTGTTCCAGCGGGTCGATTTCCTCGCTGTTATTCTGCTGGCGTTCATTCCATCTTCGATTTTCTTTGCCGCCTTTTCTGTGTGGCGAACGCCCAGCGATTGGCCCAGGCTCGCCAGCCAGTGGCGCACGATATTGGCCATGAACATCACCACGGGTCTGGCGTGGACATCCTATTTCTTCGGTCTCGCCAGTCTCGAACCGGCGGTAGTTAATACGCTTCATTCGGGCATCGGGCCGTTAACGGTTATTTTGCTGGCGCTCGCAGGTTTTGCAATTGCCGGAAAATCCTCGATTACCCGCGCGGAAGCCTGGTGCCATGCGGGAACAGCGCTGACGCTGGCCGGATTATGGGCGATCGTGCTTTGCGGCTGGTCAGGTGTCGCCAGTGCAAAAGGCGGCAGTCTCCTCGCTTTGTCACTGCTCGTGATGAGTGGAACGTCGATCACGATCTCCCACCTGTATTCAAAGCGCATGCATGAAGCTGGTTTTGGTTCTGAGACGATCACAGCTGTTCGTTATGGTTTCATCATCATCGGCGCCGCCATCGCCATGGCTGTCAGGGGGAATGTCAGTGGCGTTGCTGGTGTTGGCGATGGCTTCGTTCTGGGCGCTGCTGCGGCGCTTCTGATTGCGTTGCCGCTCTATATTCTGCAGCTAGGCGTTTCCCGTACCCCGCAACTCACTGCCCATGTCATCAGATCTCTGGGACCTGTATTCGTATTCGCGCTTGAACAGCTGGATGGAAGACTCTCGTTATCTCTACCTGTGTTGGCGATGATCCTTCTCTATTCTGCGTTCGTGATCGCGGCCAACATAACGCATGGCTGGCGTTCATAAACTGCATATGAATTGCGGCGGGATGCGGAAATGTAAGTGCGAAATTATGGCGAATAAGCTGTTTGGACACAAAGACAACACAACAGTTAATGGAAACTCATTCTTTCTGCCGCTAATTCCGGCAAATATGAATTCACATGAATTCTGCGTCATGTACGTTGCCGAAAGTTAACTGGCGTTGCAATGCGGCGAGGATCATATGCAGTGCGTCAACGCCTGAACGCGTTGAGGCAAGAACTGGAAAGGCAAATAACATGAAAAAGCTCTCAACAACTGTTGCAGCCACTGCAATGTCCATTGCAATTGTTGGCGCCTTCTCGATTCCCGCGTCCGCCCAGACGCATGTTGCGCACCGGCGCGCGATTCACAGCTCCACCACAGCCGCTCCTGCGAACGAGACGATGGACTATCGCTTTCTCTCCGTGGACGATATTCGCGCGAACTATCCGCAAGAGCGCTATATGAACGCCTACACGCAGGATTAAGCTTTGATGCATTGCGGAATTTGAATATTTGGAGCCCCGCATGCGGGGCTCCTTTTGTTGTGGGCCCGATCGGGTGGTTCATGCGCTCATCAATTCATAGAGCGAGCTGACAATAGCGATAAAATATAGTCATTTTTTTTGAAATGTACCCCCGGTATTCACTACACGTCATTATTCAATGCAGATGCAAAATAATATGACGCATCTCACGCACCTGCGTTCACTGGTGACATCTCAGTCAAGCGGACGTGATGAAAATCACGCGGGTGTCATTAGCTGTTGATGAGAGATGGCGTGTATCAATCACGTCAGCGGCGCACAAAGCGTCTCTGACACAAACAGACAAGTCACCGCTAGATCATACAGGAGAAAGTCATGAAAACTTTTGCAAAGTCGCTCGTTGCTGCCACTGCAGCATTCGCTGGTTTTGGCGCTCTTACTCTGCCCGCCTTTGCAGACAATACGATGAATGCGCCTGCATACTATCGCGCTGATTCAAAGCCGTTCGTGTCAACTCATAGCCGCACTGTGATTGACACCATGCAGCGTGATCCGCGCAACAGCGCTTCGAAGGATGGCCGCGGTTATACATTCAATTAAGCCGCTTTCGAGCAATCACTCGTCGCAATGTTCATCGTGAACTAAACAGGAGATCAAAATGCTTAAACTTTCCAGAATGCTTCTTGCTGCAGCTCCGGTCGCTCTGGTGATATTCGCAGGGTTCAGCCTTCCTGCGGCTGCACAGTCGCGCCAGGGAGCGTCGGTACATCATGACATGACATATTCGGCGACGGCTCAGCCTGCTGATCCGCGCAACAGCGCTTCGCGCGGCGGGACAGGTTACACTTGGAACTGAATGATCTGTCCGTTTTTGATGACAGGGCCCCCGGGCCCTGTCCGCATTTTGTGGACTGCCTGACAATTCCCATGACAATTTGATCCGGTCGCCGTCTGCGATATAACCCCATCAAGCTAGGGGGAACGGCAATGAATGACACAGATCTTGTCCACGACCGGACATTGTTGAAGGCGACCGGGATTCCCGATCAACTCTCGCCGCTCGTGCGCCGCTTGATTGCGCCCAATCCTTCGCCCTTCACATTCACGGGAACCTGCAGCTACATACTTGGCAGGGGCAGTGTCGCCATCGTCGATCCCGGTCCGGACAGCCCCGAACATTTAGCTGCCATGCTGGCGTCGATCCAGGGTGAAACGCTCGATACGATTCTCGTCACGCACACCCATCGTGATCATTCGCCGGGCGCAGCCGCATTGAAGGCTGCGACGGGCGCGCGCATCATTGGCTGTGCGCCGCATGTGGAAATCAAGGGCGATCCGTCAGGCAGACTCGATGCGAGCCACGATATGGAATACGCGCCGGACACCGTAATGCGGGATGGCGATATTCACGAAGGCGCCGGTTTCACGCTGGAAGCGATTCACACGCCTGGCCATGCATCCAATCATCTGTGTTTCGCGATTCGCGAGGACAATAGTGTGTTGTGTGGGGATCACGTCATGGCCTGGTCTACCACCATCGTCTCGCCGCCAGATGGTGTAATGAGCGAATACATGGCTTCTCTGGAAAAGCTCGGGCAGCGTGAGGAAGTGGTCTTTTATCCCGGCCACGGCGCTGCAATCGCAGAACCTCGCCGCTATATGCGCGCACTGGCCCATCACAGGCGTATGCGCGAACAGGCTATTCTGCGCGAGATCGGCAAGAATGCGCTGGCTATTCCCGCACTGGTAGAGCGCATTTACACAGGGTTAGACGAGCGGCTGAAAAAAGCTGCCGCGCTATCGGTTCTGGCGCATATGGAAGACCTTGTTGCGCGCAAGCTCATCCATGCAGACGGTCCCGCAACGCTCGAAGCCGTCTATCATAGCGTGTGAACGTTATTGGTCGGCGTCGAGCTGGGCCTGCAATTCGCGCGCGAATTTTTTAATCCGCGCGGCGTTCGCGCCAAAATCATGGCGGCCATAGCGTGAGGCCGAGCGGATATCGATCCGGGTCTGGTCTGGGAGCGAGCGGACGCGGATTGTTATGTCGTCGGGAAATCCCATGATGAGACTCTTGTCGACAGCATCAATGCGCCCGTCGCGAGGCTCTCGCGGTCTTGGCGGCGCCGGCCGTTGCGGTGGTACGGGAACGGCCGCAGTCCCGCGCCGCAGCACGGCAGGTGGTGGCGCTGGCCGCGCGGTTGGGGCTGGGGCAGACAAATCTTCCTTCGTAACGGGATTGGCTTCCTCAATAATGCGCCAGCCCAGACTGCGCACTGCTTCGCGCACGAGCACATAACCCTCTTTCACATCGACATCGATGACAATGGGCTGAATGTCGCCATAGGCCCGTTGTTGTTCCAGGCGGCGCGTTTCCGTTATTTCCGAAGGCGTTCGCCCTGCGCGGGCTTTGACGGCGGCTTCGTTACTCGAAAACACAGGCGGATCGTTCACATCGGTAGTGATGTCGTTGATCAGAGGCAAGCGCATAGCGGTGTAGGCTAACCATGAGGGATAGGCGAGCAGGATCAAGGCGAGAAAGACCGACAATACGACATAGGAAATTCCGCGCCGTCCCGTGCGCCAGATAACTGTCACTGCAGCGCCCGCAAGCAGGAGCGCGACACAGGATAAGAGGATGGCTGTCCCGAACACTGTCAGGCCCGCAGTCACTTCGACTACGGCGCTGCGAATCAGTGCAGCGCCAATACCGGCCAGAACGATGGCGAACACGGCCAGCCGCAGGCTCCAGACAGCCGCTTCCGAATGGGGTTCTTCGAGGATCAACCGCCGCATCGTCTCATATTCCGCTCAAAGCATACATATCATCAATCGGGCCGGCGGCGCACCTCGACAGAATAGACATAGCCCGAAGGCCCGGCATCGCGCGAAACGAAAAGATCGTCATTCACGCCGACAGCGCCCAGTTCCACGTCCTTATCCGGCAGCAAGGCTATGCAACGCTGCCCTATGCGCACGAGCACGAATTTCCCCATGGCCTCGCAGGCTTTCACCCATTCACGGATTTGCCGGTGGTAGGGCTCCTTCCTCCAGGCATTGGGGAAATTGGGGTCGACTGCGATTAGAAGATTAGTGCCCTGGGTCAGCGGGCTGATGGCGAACTTTGCTGTGTCGGGCTTCCATTCCGGGCCGTATCGCGCATCCACCATCCAGTCGCAGTAAAACTCCCGGCAGACCCCCGGTCGCGTGTCATAAACTCCACAGCCCCGGCCGGGCTTCACGTGAACGCACCATTTTCCCGCGGCTTTGCTGAGGTCCGCGATTTCCAGAACCTTGCAGCACATGGTGCAGCTGCCGCAGGCGCGCCCCGGCGCTGGTTGCAATGTGTCGCCTGCTACTGGTTCCGCTTCGCCAGCCATGATTGTCTCCGTCCGAACGCGGGAACCTATCGCGCGGCTGCTGCCTTGGTTCAAGGCGTCTTTTCGGGGGCAGGCTTTTCGCCTGGGTCTTTTGACTTTGACTCGGTCACTGCGGGTTTACCGCAGATAGCCTTGAGCGCAGCCCATTCTTCTGCGTTGAGCAGCTGTTCGCCCGGTTTTTCAATCTCAATCTTTTTCATCCGGGCGAGGCGATCCTCGGAGAACGGATGGGATGCGAGAATATCAATGCCCTTGCCGCGTTGCGGGCCGGTGATACGCACCAGCAATTCGGCCATCGGAGTGGCAGGCCGCCCGAGCTTGTGCATGGTGTCGATCGCAAACCCGTCGGCATTGGTTTCCGCATCGCGCGAATAGGAGGCTTCAAGCAAAGTCCGGGTCGCAACGATAACGGCGCCCGCGCCCGTCACATCACCAAACAGCAGTCCGAGCAGGAAAGAGGTGCCGCCCGTCTGCAACAGTCTGCGCATGCCATCGCGATGGTGCACGTGGCCGAGTTCGTGGCCAAGAACGCCCGCGATCTCGTCGGCGTTTTTGGCTTCGTCCAGCAGGCCGCGAAACAGATAGACCTTGCCGCCCGGCAGGGCGATGGCGTTTTTCACGCCTGAATCAAGCACCGCGGCCTGCAGAGGCATAAGCAGGCCGCCTGCCGTTTCCAGTTTGCCAACCAATTTGGTGAAGGCCTTTTGCCCGTCTCCGGCATCGCAAGTCCGGCGTCCAAAAATCGTCTTCACCTGATTGTCGACCATGTCGCCAAGCCGGTTCTCAATCGATTGCGGCAGCAGTGGCGCAATCCTGTCGGCTGCATATGGCATTCCATAAAGCCCGATCAGGACAATTGAAACAGTTGCGGCAATCGACCAGGCGATGATGCGCCCGGTTCCGCTCTTGCCGCTGGCGTCCTCGACATCCAGTCGCGTGCATCTGACGATGATGCGTTGGGCAAGAGCTTCGTCCTGAATGTCCAGCCGGGCAAGATCATGCGCATTGGCGCAGCGCAGGCGCAGCTGAGATTTTGGCGAGTCTGCTCTGCGGACCCAGTCCCAGGGCCAGCTGGCAATGGGAATACCGCCCTCGCAAATCTCCAGCTCCGGCCCAAGCCGCAAAGCGACCGTGCGGCGTCTGTTGCTCTTGCCGTCGAAGAAGGCCGCCTGTCCCGCATCTTCTGCAATCATGGACTAAAATCCCGCTATGTCGAAGCCGTCGGCCAGGCCCTCCCCGAGAGCATTGGCTATATCGCCCTTTGCAGCGACGTTTTCCATGGCTTCGGGCCGGATGATCGTAATCGTACTCGTGATCATGCGCCAGTATTCGTGCTGCAGGAAGAAGCGCTGCACGACACCGGCGGCCAACATGATTGTGAGATAGCCGAACGCGGCGCCTGCAACCAGAATCCAGGTATCGCCTGACATCAGGTCATTTAGTTTTTTCACGTCCAGCGTTTTAATCGAAATTCCTGATATCTCGGCAACCGCTGCGCCAATGGCAAAAATCAGCATGGCGGCAACGCCGGTGACGAGCCAGGCGATGACCAGATATTTAAAGAACAATCCAAGCAGTTGTCCGCCGCGCAAGTTGCATTCGATCCGGGTGCCGCCGAAATTCACACCGCTGGCCCACCAGCGCCACTCAAGCGCCCGGAAAAACGGATACATAAAGGGAATTGCGATCATGCCTATGACGCCCAGTCCTATCAATAATCCGCCCCATCCTCTTCCCGAGGATGCGATTGCAGACAAGGCGCTGCCTCCAATCACAAGTGCAACTGACAAAAGGGCGAACAGCCACATTGCCAGACCCTTCTTGAAAAAGTCGAAGGGCCTGGCGTCGAAATCTGCTTGCATGTCGCCATAAAAAGTGTTGCGCATTTTATAGCGTTCGAGCGCCGCCGCTCTCCACGGCCATGCCGCGCCCAGGCTCAGAGTGACAAGGATCATCCAGCCGAACGCGAGAAACGCAAATTTCCAGCCAGAGCCCTGCATCCAGAAACGCACGCCGCGCCAGACTGTTCGGGTCAGCCGGTAACGGCGCGCACGATAGGCGGCAAAGGACGCAAACAACGCCATGAAAAGGCCCAGCGGCACCGAGGCGAAGGCCTGCATCCTCTCGGCTTCGATGCCGATCAGGAAATACACGAGGTAGATCGGTACCAGGATCGCAAGTGCGAACAAAAAGCCGATCAGGAGTTCACGCCCGCTTCCTGTGTACTCGGCGTTCTCACCGTCGATCATGCTGTGCGACCAGAGATGTCGACGAATATCCGTGGCCAGCCAGAACCGGTAGAACCCAAATGTAACCAACTGCAGTGCTGCGCCACGAATCAGCAGTTTCAGAAATTTGCTGCCTTCCGACACAAAATCTATGGGACGCAGCGATGGCGGCGCGGCAGCCGGTTGCCCCCAGGGCTGTGGCGGCGGTGAAAAACTCGCTTCGTCCATTGCGGCCTCCATGCCGGCATGTGAGGCCGGGAAGGCCCCTGTCTCGCAGTCTATCCTTTGCCGGAAAATGCCTCCGGCCAAGGTGCGCAAGAACACAGAATGGCAGACTAAACCGAAACTGCTGTGTTTGCGACAATGACCCGGGGCAATGACCCAAAGGCTCGACACAGCCGTTATAGAGGCTCGTCTGCAATCAATTGTGAGTTTTGCAGCACACGACAAGCAGTTTTGCACAGTCAAACATGCATTTGCAGGAAACTGAATAAACGTTACGCTACAGCAGAATGATTCCCGAGGGAAATATGACTCAAGTGATTGCTGAACGCGTTTGGTTCCGCCTATTGCGGCTTGATGCGCGCATGCGAGATAGCATAGCCCGGCGGATCAAGACGATCGGATTGTCGATCCCGCAGGGCGATGTGCTGACCACCCTGACTGAGAGAGAAGGCGTCAGCCAGCAGGAACTGGCGCAACGCCTCTATGTGACTAAAGGCAATATTTCCGGCCTCGTTGACCGCCTTGTCTCGGCTGGTCTTGTCGAACGCAGATCACTGGACGGGGACCGGCGCTCGCACGCCATCTTCCTCACACCAGCTGGCCGGACTGCGGCTGAAAAGGCTATGGTCATTCAAAAGCAATTTGTAGCCGAAACTCTGGGCCGCATGGATATTAACCAACTGCAGCAACTTGATCTGCTTCTGCAGGCTGCCCGTGATTCTGTTCGCGAAGGGGCAGATACCCAAAGTTGATACGTTTGCTGCGCTAGTTTGGAAGCCGATTTGGCGTAGCAACTGGATTCAGCGAATAGATAATTTGAAATGCCATTTTTGTATAAAATTTGCGCCTTAATGCAGCCTTAACCCTCATTTGTAATCGTGCGCTGTGAACCAGACCCGTCCCGTGCGTAAGAGTGAGCAGTGTGTCATGCAAAATCAGAACAATTCTCCCGCCCAGGCCAATGAGCAGATCCGCGATGCCCGTGATCTTCTGACCCGCCTGTATCGCGATATCGGCATCTCTGCAGTCGCTGCGGCCCTGGAAGTTCGCAAGGAAAAGCCGCAAGCGGCCCGCCCGGCGGTTGCCGTCCTGCAGCGCTCCTCTGTCAGCCGGGAACAGAGCCACGCGGCTTGATTTATCCGCCTGCGAAGGGCGGGAGAGGCAAGAGGTTAGTTTGCCCCATGTCACTTACATGACCCGACAGCCATGACGCTCATCACGCGGAGAACTTTTCTGCGCGGCTCCGGCGCTGGCGCGCTCTCGGTCGGCGGCCTCGGGGCATATGCGGTGGGCATCGAGCCTGAGCTGATGCTCAATGTGACGAGCTACACGCCGCAGATCGCCAACTGGCCTTCCGATCTGCCCCTTCGCATTGCAGTGATTGCGGATATCCATGCCTGCGAACCCTGGATGTCCGCGGCGCGGGTGCGAGAAATTTGTCTCACGGCCAATGACTTGAAACCAGACCTCATCGTTATCCTCGGTGATTTCTCCGGCGGCCATAACCTGGTTAGTGGTCCGGTAATGCCCGACGCCTGGGGCGAGGCGCTTTCCGTTCTACGCGCGCCACTGGGCGTTCACGCCATCCTTGGCAATCATGACTGGTGGCACGGTCCGCTGCCGAATATGCGCAGTGACGATGCCAACGGCGTTCGCAATGCTCTGAAGGCCGCCCGAATCTCGGTTCTGGAAAATGATGCGCTCCGCTTGCAGAAAGATGGCAAGCCCTTTTGGCTGCTGGGCCTCGCGGATCAGATGGCCATTCGTGTGCGCCGCGGCCATTTCCAGGGGCTGGACGATCTCGACCGGACTGTCCGCCGGATAACCGATCAATCGCCAGCCATTTTGCTCGCTCATGAGCCCTTTGTTTTTGCGCGTGTGCCAGAGCGGATAGCTCTGACCCTCTGCGGTCACACGCACGGCGGACAGGTGCAGATCCCCTTCATGGCTTCACCCGCCGCCCGCCGGATTCGCGCCGATTGGGTCTATGGCCACGTCATCGACGCGGGCCGTCATATGATTATCTCGGCGGGGCTCGGAAATTCGATTTTCCCGGTCCGCTTCATGCGTCCGCCGGAGATCGTCGACATCAAACTCGGAAGTCTGGCCCTGGCCTGAAACATGGCAGGACGCTTACCAACCTGTGGAAGTCCTGACTGCCGCCAATTGCCAGTTGGCATGAGCACAAAGAAAAACCCGCACCCTTTCAGGTGCGGGGCCGTTCCCCCAGTGAAGTTGTTGACGCCGTGATTAGCGGACGATCACCTTCGCGCCGGGCTTTACCCTGTTCGCGAGATCAATCACGTCAATATTGCGCATGCGGATGCAGCCCGACGAAGCGTTGCGGCCGATCAGATGCGGTTCGTTGGTTCCGTGAATTCTGTAAAGCGTGTCCTTGCTGCCCTGATAGAGGTAAAGCGCGCGCGCGCCGAGCGGATTGTCAGGGCCGCCATTCAGCCCGCCAGCTGCGAGCGTGGGAGCCAGATGGGGCCAGCGCTGAACCATTTCAGCCGGCGGAACCCAGCGGGGCCATTCGGCGATGCGGTTCACAGTCGCTTCACCCGTCCAGCCATAGGCTTCCGAGCCGGTGGCAGCGCCATAACGCACGGCTTTCTTGTTGCCGAGCACGAAATAGACGAAATTCTGCTTGGTATCGACGATGATCGTGCCGGGTGCTTCGCTGCCAGTAAACTCGACCTCATAACGCTGATAATTCAGCTCGAGTTCGAAGTTCGGGACTTTCGCCATCCATTTGGCGTCCTTTTCCGAGACCGATGGATCAGGAAGTGCCTTGTAATTACAGCCAGCCAGCAAGAACGCCGCTACGCCAGCAAGTGCGATGGTACGAAATTTCATTGTCTGCCCCGATTCGTGCCGCTCCAGACGGTCACCTTATTAACCTTGTCCTTACCATAAGATTACCAGAGCAACAGTCGCTGGCGAAAAAGTCTCCCAACTGTGGCCCATATGCAACGGAATTTTAGGATGTTCTGCCATCGCGAAACAGAGAAATCCGGATTATGTAGGTCACGCAGGCTTGCCGGGTGTATAACCGGTAGCATGGCCGTGGAGGCGACCCTTGAATACGCTCTTGATCACCCACCCCAGCGCCCTCGGTCACGATATGGGAGCCGGTCACCCCGAACGCCCCGACCGGTTGCGCGCAATCGACAGGGCGCTGGAGGCGGAACGATTCCAGGGCCTGCACCGGGTTCAGGCTCAGCGCGGTGGCCGTGAACTCATCACGCTGGTTCATCCGCAAGCCTATTTTGAAGCTATAGAGGCGGCCGCGCCCAAGAGCGGGCTGGCGTTTCTGGATGGCGACACGTCCATGGGCCCGGGCACCTGGGAGGCTGCCATGCATGCGGTGGGCGCCGCCTGTCAGGCGGTGGATGAGGTGATGAGCGGCAAGGCCGCCAACGCCTTCGTCGCCATGCGGCCGCCGGGCCATCACGCCGAAACCTCGACGCCCATGGGCTTCTGCTTCTTCAACAACGTAGCGATTGCCGCCCGCCATGCGCAGAAAGCTTACGGCGCTGAACGGGTCGCCATCATGGATTTCGATGTCCATCACGGCAATGGCACACAGGAGATTTTCTGGGCCGACAAGACCGTGATGTATTCATCAACGCATCAGATGCCGCTTTATCCCGGCACGGGTTCGCTCAACGAGCGCGGCGATCATGACACCATCGTCAATGCTCCCCTGCGCGCGGGCGACGGTGGCGAGGCCTTTCGTGATGCGATGATGAGCGTGGTGCTGAAACGCATTGAGGACTTTCATCCCGACCTCATTTTGATTTCTGCCGGCTTTGACGCCCACAGGCGAGATCCGCTCGCAAATCTGAATCTCGTCGAAGATGATTTCGCCTGGGCGACGGAAATGCTGATGGCCATCGCCAGCCGCAAATGCGGCGGCCGCGTCGTCTCGCTGTTGGAAGGCGGATATGATCTGAAGGGACTGGCGGATTCTGTTGCGGCCCATGTGGGGAAATTGATGGAGGGCTGAGGGGCCGCCAAACGCAACGAGCCGTCCTACCGGATCAGGAAAAATTGCTGCTGCCTCCTTGTTTATGTCAGATTTCCCAGCAATATAAATTTTCAAGTTTAGCCGGATGGCCGGTGCGGGAGTGGATCTTTCTTTATGCGTCTATTGCGGACCATAATAGCAGGACTGTCGATGGTTGCTGCCGGGTTGCTGGAAGCGGGCCATTCGTCCGCTCTGGCGGGATGCGAAGACGTCACCTTCGAGGACAACAAATACGCGGTCTGTTCGTTCGGCCAGTCCGGCGAGGATATGCGGGTGTTTCTGCGGGACGGCTCGGGTGAGACTTATGGGTCTTTCTCCAGCCTGCGCCGCGATCTCGAAAAGAAGGGCGAGACACTCGCCTTCGCCATGAATGCGGGCATGTACCACCCCGATTATCGCCCTGTGGGCCTTTATATCGAGAACGGCGTCGAAATCGCCAAGGTTTCCACCCGCCGCGGGCCCGGCAATTTTCACCTGCAGCCCAATGGTATTTTCTACATCGGCCCCAGCGGGGCAGGGGTGATGGAAACGCGCCAATATCTGCGTGCGCGCCCGCAGGTCAAATTCGCAACGCAATCCGGCCCCATGCTGGTGATCAATGGCGCGATCCACCCGAAATTCAGCGTGGATAGTGAGTCCCAAAAAGTGCGCAACGGCGTCGGCGCCTGCGCGGGCAACCAGATTGTTTTCGCCATATCCGACAGCGGCGTAACCTTCCACGAATTCGCCCGCCTGTTCCGCGACCGCTACAAATGCCCCAACGCGCTCTTTCTCGATGGCTCCATTTCCGCGCTCTACGCGCCGCAGCTCAAACGCGCTGATGGTTGGCGTCCCATGGGGCCGATTGTCGGCGTGGTCGAAAAGAAGAAGTAGCATTCCACGCTGCCCGGCTTGAAGGATCGCCGACCGGCGTTATCTGCAGCTTGTGCAGCGGCGTTCAGACTGTCTGTAACGTGCAGGAGAGTCGCCGCGAACTAGCGGAGCCGCGCCATGTGGTCAGCTTTCACCTATTATGCTGCGCTCGCCTTTGAAGCTTTCTTTGGCATTTTCGGCATCCGTTTCTATGAAGAGCCGAAATATGACGTGATCGGCAACCTGCCCGGCGGCGTCGAAATCCGCCGCTATGGCCCGCGCCTTGCTGCAGGGGTCGAGGCGCCAGGAACCGGACAAAAGGCGGCGGGCGAAGCCTTCGGCCTGCTCTTTGCCTATATCGCGGGCGCGAACCAGGCGCAGGGCGCCAGCGAGCGCGTTTCCATGACCGTGCCTGTCGAGGTGCGGCGCATGGAAAGGGTGGCGATGACTGTGCCGGTTCAGGCCACCCAAGCCGGTGGCGCGCTGGAAATGCTGTTCTATCTTCCCGCCAGATTTAACGCGGGCAACGCACCTGTCCCCTCGGACCCGCGCGTGCGCATCGTGACCATTCCGGGCGCCACAATTGCGACGCTGCGTTATTCAGGCTCCGGCGGCGATTTCGCCGCCCGCCAGAACCAGCTCGCCGACGCGCTGAAGGACACATCCTGGCGCATGGTTTCTGCACCCTATGTGCTGAGTTACGACGCGCCCTTCACGCTGCCATTCCTGCGCCGGAATGAGGCCGCAGTGGCTGTGGAACCTGTGGTGCAGTAAATACGGCGGCGAGCATTATCCGGACAGGTTGGAAGCCACAGTCGCATCCGCATCCCGCACCATCCCGATCCGGTCAGATCTCGCAGCCAAATCCAATGCGCGCTCGCCTGCAATCATCACATCGGGCGCAATTTCCGCCAGTGGCACAAGCACAAACGCCCGCTCATGAGCGCGCGGATGGGGAATGATGAGATCGCCATCATCGATTTCAAAGTTCCCATAGGTAATGACGTCGATATCGAGTGTGCGCGGCCCCCAGCGCTCTCCCCGCTCGCGTCCTGCCAAGCGTTCGATTGAAAGGCACAGTTCCAGCAAAGCGCGCGGTGTCAGCGACGTCTCGATGCTGACGCACATATTCAGAAAATCGGGCTGATCCACCTTGCCCCAGGGCGGCGTACGCCAGGCGCTGGAGTGCGCCACCACGCGCACCTCATTGTGCGCAGCCAGAGCATTCAATGCCATACGGAACGCTGCCACAACATCGCCGGTGTTACCACCCAGCGATAAGGTGGCGAGTACTTCGTCAGGCTTTCCGGTCATGGGATTCATTGCGCTCGACGCGCAACTCGACGCCAACAGCGGTCAGTCTTTCTGGAATGGGCGGCTTTAACTTGCGCACACGCACAAACACCGCCTGAGCCGCCGGAAAAAAGCGCAGCAGATCATCCGCTAGCGCAGCAGTTGCGGCTTCTACAAGCTTGTAGCGCCGCTCGACGAATAGCTTGCGCGTTTCAGCGACGACCTTTCCATAATCCACCGCGTGTTGAAGATGGTCCGTCTGCGCGGCCATTTCTATGTCCACATCCAGTTCGATATCCACACTGAAAGCCTGGCCGAATTCACCCTCATAGGCATGCCAGCCGTGATAGGCATGCACATCGAGTTCCTGGATCAGCACTTTCGCCATCATCGTCATCTGGCATTCCCTGTTGTGCGCCCTTCAATGGCGGCAAGAACTTTGAACGCGTCTACATGAGCTGCCACATCATGCACACGCACGATATCCGCCCCATGCATAGCGCCATAAAGACCTGCTGCAAGCGATCCCGCCATCCGTTCGGTTGGCGCACTGCGCCCCGTCGCTGCTCCGATAAGCCGCTTGCGAGACACGCCAAGCAGGATGGGAAACCCCAAGGCGGCCTTGAGCTCGCCAAGCCGTCGCACGAGTTCATAGCCCTGTGCCGCTGTTTTGCCGAATCCGATGCCGGGATCGACGATGATCTTGCTCTGCGCGACACCGGCAGCCAGCGCCATCTCGATGGAGCGCGACAGGAAAGTGCGCACTTCGGCAAACATGTCGGCGGCGGGATCATCGCTCAGCCTGTTATGCATGAGCACGCAATGGACGCCATGTGCAGCAGCCACGCGCGCCATCTCCCCGTCACGCTGAAAGCCCCAGACATCGTTGATAACAGTCGCGCCCGCAGCGATAGCAGCTTCCGCAACGCGCGCCTTCATCGTATCGACGGAAATCTGTTGCGACATTTGCGCCGCGAGCCCCGCGATGACGGGCACGACCCGGGCGAGCTCCTCGTCCTCGTCCACCGGCGTCGCGTTGGGCCGCGTGGATTCGCCGCCGATATCGAGAATATCAGCGCCTTCGCCCACAAGACTCATGCCGTGCGCAATGGCCCTGTCTGCATCATAAAACTTGCCGCCATCGGAAAACGAATCCGGGGTCACGTTGACGACGCCCATGACCAGCGGCCGCTCTCCCAGAACGAGCGGCGCGCGGGCAATCACCGCGTCGACGATTCCGGATGAATCGTATTTTGTGCGCGGCGCAGGTGTAGCGATAGCGGCATCCCCAGGAGGGGGAGTAACATCCTTTGCGTCGCGCACGGGATCGGGCGCCTCGGCCGCGCGCGCCTGTTCAAGCGCTTTTTTTGCGCCGCGTACACCGCGTCCCAATGCGTAGAGATATTTATCGAACATGTTGAGCTTTGCGCGCGCCGGATTGAGACCACATTTAGCGAAGACGAAAGCCCGAAACCATGCCAGGGGTCAAATGCAAAAACCGTCGAAAAAGCCTTTGGAGCTGAACAGAGGTCCAGATTGAATGCGATAGGGTAGTCCCACCGCACGGCTGCCCCGCAGGGCCGCGCCAAAGTTAAGTGTAAAAGAACGCATATTGCGCAGTGAACAAAAACTGCGCCTGGGTATCGCCATCAATACTGCGGTTGTCAGCCCTGTGGTCAGGATGGCTCTTTGCACAGGCATGGATATTGCCCTGTGCGGCAGCCGCCCCGGCCTGAAAAAGGCGCCGAGTGAGCGCGGCGCATCTCCGGATTCGGCCAGCAGCGTGAGGTCCGGTTCAGCGCCCTGCACATGGATGCCGAGCCGGATCTGGCTATCAAGACCCGGCTCATCTGCAAGGCGAAGCCTCACGCGCGCCATCGCGTCAGCTGCAGGATTGGCAATGAGGCCGGAGTCACGAACATCCTCCGTAAGCAATCGCGTCTCGCGCAGTTCCGCTGTCCAGAGCCAACGCAGCGATTCAAATGGTGAACTGTCCATAAATTCGACCAGCCGTCCCGAAACTCCCATCTCCCGCAGGTAGGGGTTCAGCATTTTGGCCATACTGGCGGCGTTCTGGTCCTTCGTCTCCTTCTTCGTGGTGGTATAATCGGAAACGAGCGTTCGTTCGGTCGAGACGACCTCCAGACCGCGCCGCCACGTTCGCACATTGTAGACACGATGCCGCTGTGTGAGAGTCTGCGACGTGCGAATGCGGTGCACGCCCACAGAAACGCCCGGCATGATCATGCGGCGCACACCGGCTGCGAGGACCAGAGGGCAGGCGGAATTGCATCGCGCGGCGGAGCTGGTCAGTTCACCAGACGTCTGGCCATCTTTGAGCGGACCACAGGTTTCAATTTTCGCAGAGCATATTGGAATGCCCGTGCGCGCCGCAATCACATCGAGCCCGCGCGCGCGGATGAGCCTACCCATCTCCATGGCGTTCTTCACGTCGCCGCCAGGCGAATTGATGACGACGGGGAGTTTCCTGTTGCCGAGCGTGTCAAGAAAGGCCTTGAACTCATCTGCGGTTGCCTTGCCAATTTGGCCATCAGCAACAATCCATTCTGCGCATTGAGCCGGACAACCGGCTTTCACGCTCTGCGCGACATGGAATGTCATCTGTTTGGGCAGAGAGACATACGCCGGTACATTTTGAACAGGTGCGATCAAAGGCATCTGCATTGGACGGGCCGCAGCCCCGGGAACTGTACCTTTCTGCGCTGCCGTGGCGGCCGGCTTTGGCGAATGCGTACCGCGTCCCAGCCATGGCGGCGTCAGCTGTGCTTCCGCCGGCGCCAGGCAAACGCCCGAACAGAAGAAAAGCAAAGCAAATCGGATCAAATACAAAACCGGCTCCCCCTGCCGATGACAATATGTTTGTCGATCTAAGCAGATGGCTGCGCAGCAATCAACGTTGTGCTGGAAACGGCCATCTCGCCGCTCCCGCGCCCACTTGCCCGCGATGACGCAAAAAGGCGTCCGCCAGAACAATCGCCATCATCGCTTCGCCCACGGGCACGGCGCGAATGCCGACGCAGGGGTCATGGCGGCCTTTGGTGCGGATTTCGATTTCCTTCCCGAACCGGTCAACCGACTGGCGGGGGGTGAGGATGGATGATGTCGGTTTCACCGCAAAGCGCGCCACGATGGGTTGCCCGGTCGAAATGCCGCCGAGGACGCCGCCCGCGTGATTGGCCATAAAATGCGGAACCGGGCCGTTGGCGGCGCGCATTTCGTCGGCGTTTTCCTCGCCCGTCAGCGCCGCTGCCGCCATGCCATCGCCAATCTCAACACCCTTGACCGCATTGATCGACATGAAAGCCGAAGCGATTTCCGAATCGAGCTTGGCGTAAAGCGGCGCGCCCCAGCCCGGCGGCACGCCCTCGGCGACAATCTCGATGACAGCGCCGCAGGAGGAGCCCGCCTTGCGCACGCCATCGAGATAGGCCTCCCATTGCGCCGCCGCTTTGGCGTCCGGACAGAAGAAGGGATTGTTGTCCACCTCCGCCCAGTCCCAGCGCGTGCGATCAACCCTGTGCGGCCCCATCTGCACCAGCGCGCCGCGGATGGTGACCCCTGAGATCACCTTGCGCGCGACCCCGCCCGCTGCCACGCGCATGGCGGTTTCCCGCGCCGAAGAGCGCCCGCCGCCGCGATAATCGCGGATGCCATATTTCGCGTCATAGGTGAAATCCGCATGTCCGGGCCGGTATTGATGGCGGATTTCGCCATAATCCTTGGAACGTTGGTCCACATTGTCGATAATCAGCCCGATAGGCGTGCCAGTCGTCAGCTGCTTGCCGCTCGCTTCGTCCACCATCACGCCCGAGGCGATGCGCACCTGATCCGGCTCCTGCCGCTGGGTCGTGAACCGCGATTGCCCCGGCCGCCGTTTGTCCAGCGCCCCCTGCAGATCGGCCTCGGTCAGTTCGATCAGGGGCGGGCAGCCATCCACCACGCAGCCAATCATAGGACCATGGCTCTCGCCAAAGGTCGTGACACGGAAAAGATGACCAAACGTGTTGTGCGACATGGAAGCCCCGTGAGAACAGGCGGCTTTCTAATGCAGATTTTGGTGGAGGGGAAATGGGGGGAGGGGGCGATCCAAATTAGTGATTGCCAGACATCCAGTTCGTGCAATAACTTTAAACAATAGGGATGGTCCGCCGGGAGGGGCGTGCCGCCCTGTGAGGGGGCAGGGCGCGGCATCGCGCTTTGGTGCATAGTGACAACAATAGAGTTTTGCCGGCGTGTTGCGGAGGGCAGCCCGCTGGGAGTCCGTTCGGTCTGGCTGCGTTTGAGCCGTGCCTGCGATGATTACCCCTACCTAACTGGCTTCGTGCTGTTTGCACTTGGCTGGGCGGTGTTGTCTCTGCCTTGGCTTTCCGGCGCAGTGACAATTCCCTATGATGCAAAAGCGCATTTCCAGGCTCAGATTCAGTTTCTTGCCAACGCGATCAGCTCTGGCCAATCGCCATTCTGGAATCCCGATGCCTTCTCGGGCCAGCCCCAAATTGCCGATCCGCAGTCTCTGATTTTTTCACCTGCTATCCTGCTGGCCTGGTTGAGCGGTGCGCCGAGCTTTCAACTGGTAGATGCCTATGTTTTGGCATTGCTGGGGATGGGCGGGCTCGCAGTCATCCTCCTTTTTCGTGAAATGAAATGGCCTGTTGCCGGCGCGATTGTTGCCGCATTTGCCTTTTCTTTTGGGGCGTCTGCAGCTTTGCGTGTGCAGCATATTGGGCAGGTGCAAAGTCTGGCGTTTCTTATGGTGACCCAATGGCTGCTGGTTCGTACGCTGGTCAGAGCGTCCTTTTGCAACGCAATTGCACTGGGCGTTTCTGCAGCGTTGATGATCGTGGAGCCTGATCAGGTCGCGCTTCTCGGCGCATATGTTCTGGCGGCGCATGTGGTCTGGCACATCGCCCAGTCAGGCAATCGGCTGGATGAAATCCGTCGTCTTGCCATTCCACTTGGCGCAGCCGGACTGGTGTGTGTTGTCCTCGTAAGTGTCCCGTTACTACTCACATATTTGTTCGTTGAGACGACAACGCGAGCGGTTATACCATTTTCCGAAGCGGCGCGGGGATCGCTGCATCCTGCATCGCTTTTGAGCGCATTCATCGGCGATCTTTTCGGTGCGATCGATCCGAAAATTGAATATTGGGGCCCATTCAGCGAGCTTTGGAATCAAAAATACTGGAGCAACAGGAATTACGCCCTGACCCAAAACATGAGTCACATCTATATTGGTGCATTGCCAGTGCTGGCGACACTGGCGGGCTGCCTGACGGGTTTGCGCCGTTGGCCTGTCAATACCGGATTCTTTGCCGCGGCGGCTCTAGCTATGTTGCTCTATTCTTTGGGAAGTCATACGCCATTCTTCCAATTCGCTTATGAAGTATTGCCAGGTGTTTCTGGCTTCCGGCGGCCTGCAGACGCTACATTTTTACTTGGCGCATATGGCGCTCTGGTTGGCGGGTGTTTTGTCAATCAGATACTGGTTCCACAGGCCTCCTATCGCCGTCCGACAGCTCGAAACATTGCGATATTTGGTGGCGCTTGCTGCGGAGTTTTTGCTCTTGCCGCGACAATTGCTTTGCTGGCAGGGCGACTTGATGTCGCCGGACCCAAATTGCTGCTGGCATCCATGTGGTCCGGCGCCGCGATTATTCTGCCGGTGTTCTTGCGTACAAAGGGACTGGCGGCTGGCACGGCTGCCGCTGTTGCTCTCACCACCCTGATGACCGCCGATCTCTGGGCTAACAATGGGCCTAACGAATCTACAGCTTTGCCACCAGCGCAATATGAAGTCCTGCGTCCTGACTCTCGTAATCCCACGATATGTGAAATCAAGAGGAACCTCGCACTCGTTGAAGCTCCTGACCGGCGCGATCGTATTGAACTTGTCGGCGTAGGCTTTCATTGGCCGAATGCCGGGCTGGTGCACCAGATAGAAAACACACTGGGCTACAATCCGTTGCGGCTTGACGATTACAGTCTCGCGACTGGCGCTCAGGATCAGGCGGCAGGCTGGGATCAGCGCAAATTCAGCGCATTGTTTCCTTCTTACAAATCTTTGTTAGCCGACATGCTTGGCCTGCGGCTTGTCGTTTCGGGCGTACCCATTGAACAGATCGATCGTAGCCTGCGTCCGGGCGACTTTCCTTTGGTGGCAAGAACAGGCGAAGCATTCATTTACGAAAACCCGCGAGCCTTTTCCCGCGTTATGTTCGCGACGAGCTGGCAAGTCGCCGATTTCGATGAGATAATCGACAAAGGCAAATGGCCCGATTTCGATCCGAAACAAATGGTTCTGCTTGACAGTGAACCTAACCCGTTTCCCCGGCGGGTATCACAGCCGGGCGAAAATCGTGTTCGCATTATCCGTTATGAAAATACCCGCATCGAAATTGAAGCAGAGGCTGCACAGCCCGGATTTATTGTACTCAACGATATCTGGCATCCCTGGTGGAGTGTGAAAATTGATGGTCAGCCCGGCGAGATCTTGAAAGCAAATGTGCTGTTTCGCGCTGTTCAGGTCGATGCCGGAAAACATAGGCTCGTATTTGAATTCAATCCGGTTACAGGCGCGTTCGCAGAGTTGAAGGAAAAGCTGTTCGACACAACTGAATAGTAGCGGGCGAAAAGGCGGAAGGGCTGAGTCAGAGCCAGTCGTGCTGCCGTCGCGTGAAATCGAACCGTCGACCACCCTTCCGTCCAGCCAACAGCTCCTCTACTATCGCAACATAAGGCCCGCACTTGCCGGGCGCCTCAAGGAGATAGTCGATGGGATCAACAGATGCACAAACCGGCCTTCAGCTGCGTTCGCTGATCAAAAGCGCCGGGGAACTGGAATTGTCGCTGGTCGAAATCCCGACGCCGGAGCCGGGTGCGGACGAAGTGATCGTGCGGATTGAGGCCACGCCCATCAATCCCTCGGACATCGGCCTGCTTGTAGGCGCAGCCGATCTGGCAACGGTGGCGCAATCGAAAAATTCTTATGGGCCCATCATCGCCGCCAAAGTACCTGAAGGCGGCATGAAATCCATGACGGTGCGCGTCGATGAATCAATGCCCGTAGGCAATGAAGGCGCGGGCGTCGTTGTGCGCGCAGGATCGTCGGAAGCCGCGCAAGCCCTGCTCGGCAAGACCGTCGCCGCAATCGGCGGCGCCATGTATTCGCAATTCCGCTGCCTGCGCGCCAGGGATTGCCTTGTTTTGCCGGAAGGGGCGAGCCCGGCCGACGGCGCATCCTGCTTTGTTAATCCGCTGACGTCGCTTGGCATGGTCGAGACCATGCGGCGGGAGGGCCATACGGCGCTCGTCCACACGGCGGCCGCCTCAAATCTGGGGCAGATGCTCAACCGGATCTGCATCAAGGATGGTATCGGGCTGGTCAATATTGTGCGCAGCCAGCAACAGGAAGCTTTGCTGCGGGGGTTGGGCGCCAAATATGTCTGCAATTCCACGTCGCCGGATTTTCTGGACAATCTCACGCGCGATATCGCGGCCACCGGCGCGACCCTGGCGTTTGACGCGACCGGCGGCGGAAGGCTGGCGAGCCAGATCCTGTCCTGCATGGAGACTGCAATCAACGCCAACGCGAAGACCTATAACCGCTATGGCTCGACGGTTCACAAACAGGTTTACATCTACGGTTCGCTGAGCACAGGCCCCACCGAGCTGGTGCGGAATTTCGGCATGGCCTGGGGCGTCGGCGGCTGGCTGCTTTTCCCGTTCCTGCATAAAGTCGGCTCTGAGGCGTCGAAAGCCATGCGCCAGCGCATTATTGCCGAATTGAAAACGACATTCGCCAGTCACTACACGCGGACAATATCACTAAAGGAAGCGCTGGAGATCGAGCACTTCTCCGCCTATACAAAACGCGCGACCGGCGAGAAATATCTGATCAATCCGAATAAATAGGGGACGGCTCGCTCACTCATCGAGCTTCTCCACCCCCGCCACTTTCCCATCGGCGGCCAGCCTGATCTTCTCGATTCGTGCTTCGGCGTCTTTCAGCAGCGCTTCGCAGCGGGCTTTCAGCTTTTCGCCGGTTTCATAGAGCTTGATGGATTCGTCCAGTCCCACCTGGCCGCCTTCCAGCTTACTGACGATTTCCTCGAGCCGTTTTTGCGCGTCCTCGAATGGCAGGCTGGCGATGTCGTCGGCTTTGCTGGCCATGTCTGGGCTCCGATGTGCAGGCGTTGAGGGGCGAATCCGTCGCAGCAATCTATAACATGCGTTAACGAATTGCGGGCAGGGTGCTGCTTCGCGCGCAAACGTGACGGGCGGTCTCATTGCCGTCAATTTTGCGATGCAATAAACACAAGCGAATCTGACGTGAGCGGGGCCGTGGCAATTGTGCGACGCGCTCTCAAAAGTTCTTGAAATTCAGGGCTCCGGGCAAAATAATGCTGTTTGGCTTCAAGATATCCAGGGGTTTGGGCGCGCTGCGCCGGGCGTTTCCAGCGCTGGTTGCAGGAGCGCTGGGGCTGGCGCTGGCGGGCTGTATTCCCGCATCCCTTGCGGATACGACAGCTACCGGCGCCCTGTTCGGCTCGCGACCGCCTGCCGAACCGCTGTCGCTTAATATCTTTGTGGCCTCCACCCGGCCGGATCCGCGTGGAAATCCGCTGGGCGACGGCTCCGCGCATTTTGCGCTCAACATGATCAGTGTGCCGCCGGGCCATCGCGCAGGGCAGATCGAACTGCCGGCCTTTGGCAAGGCGCACCCAAAAAGCCATTTTCTCGTCACCTATGA
This sequence comes from Beijerinckiaceae bacterium, assembly GCA_947474545.1. Classification (GTDB taxonomy): domain Bacteria; phylum Pseudomonadota; class Alphaproteobacteria; order Rhizobiales; family Beijerinckiaceae; genus Terripilifer. Next base: position 58,690 of record CANJJI010000005.1, read on the forward strand.
GCGCGGCATGGGCGCAGAGGAATTTTCCTCGCAGATCGCCAGCAATGTCTCCGGCCGTGTCGGCGCCGATCGCGACGTGCTCGTATTCGTGCATGGCTTCAACACGAGTCTCGACGAGGCGCGCTTGCGCCTCGCCCAGATCGTCGCCGACGGCCGTTTCGGCGGCGTCCCCGTGCTGTTTACATGGGCATCCTCCGGGAATTTCCTCGCTTATGAATCCGACAAACAGGCCGCCACAGTGGCGCGCGATGCTCTGGGCAATCTGTTGCGCGACCTTGGCCAGGCGCCGGGCATTGGCCGCGTGCACGTGCTCGCCCATTCCATGGGCGGCTGGCTGGCCATGGAGACGTTGCGGGAAGCCGCTATCAGCGGCAACGGCAGTCTCAACGGGCATCTTGGGGAAGTCATGCTGGCCGCGCCCGATATTGATCTTGGCGTATTCCGTCAGCAGATGGCGCGTCTAAAGGGCGCGCGGGTCTCGGTATTTGCTTCGGCTGGCGACCGCGCGCTGAATCTCTCAAGCCGCCTCGCAGGTCAGCGTCCGCGCGTGGGCGCCATCGACGCGTCCAAATCCAGCGATCGTGCCGAACTGCAGAAACTTGGCGTGACTATTTATGACCTCTCGCAGTTTTCCGCCGGACTGACGGGCCACGCCATCTACGCCAACGCGCCCGCCGTCATCCGCACCATCGGCAATGAACTGACGCGTACGCGCGAAGGCGAGGGAGCGGGCATGTCCGTAATCGATGCGGGTGTGAACCGCCCCGCGCCCGCGCTGGCCGCGCCGGGTCCCGTGGAAACATTGCCGCTGCCGGAGAGTGGCGCGGCGAAGTAAATCGCCTTAAAGTTGCCTCACTCCGCCGCCGGCCTCTGCGCATAGCCCAGCCTTGCATTCAACTCTTCCAGCAAGCGTTCTGCGGCTTCGGCGATATTGGTGCCCGGCGGGAAGATCGCGGCTGCGCCTGCATCACGAAGCGCTGCAAAATCCTGTGGCGGGATAACGCCGCCAACGACGATCATGATATCGCCGCGCCCCAGTTTCTCCAGCGCCTCGCGTACCTGTGGCACCAGCGTGAGATGTCCTGCGGCGAGCGAGGAAATGCCGATGACATGGACGTTATTGTCAGCGGCCTGTTGTGCGGCTTCTTCTGGCGTGGCGAACAGGGCGCCGACATCGATATCAAAGCCCAGATCTGAGAAGGCGGAGGCGATGACCTTCTGTCCCCGGTCATGCCCGTCCTGTCCGACTTTGGCGACCAGCACGCGCGGCCTGCGGCCCTCATTTTCCAGAAAGGCATTGGTCATACGCTGGACGCGCTTGAACGCATCTGCGCCAGCGCCGGACTCCCGTGCATAAACGCCTTTGATTGTGCGAATCTGCGCTATGTGACGGTTGAAAACTTTCTCCAGCGCCATCGAGATTTCGCCGACCGTCGCTTTCTCGCGCGCTGCATCAATGGCCAGCGCGAGCAGATTGCCATTGCCGCGCGCACCTTGCGTGAGCGCTGAGATCGCGCGCTGGACATTCTGCTCGTTACGTTCGGCGCGCAGCCGCTGCAGTTTATCGATCTGTTGTGCCCGTACGGAGGAATTATCGACCTGCAGCACGTCAAGTTGCTTCTCGTTGGTCAGCTTGTATTTGTTGACGCCCACGACAACCTGCTGTCCCGTATCGATACGCGCCTGTGTTTTCGCAGCTGCTTCTTCAATGCGCAATTTCGGCAGGCCCTGGTCGATAGCTTTGGCCATACCGCCCAGCGCTTCCACTTCGTCGATATGCGACTTGGCGCGCGCAGCGAGTTCTCCGGTGAGCCGTTCCACGTAATAAGAGCCGCCCCACGGATCGATGATGCGCGTCGTCCCGCTTTCCTGCTGCAGGAAGAGCTGGGTATTGCGAGCGATGCGCGCCGAAAAATCCGATGGCAGCGCCAGCGCTTCATCGAGCGCATTGGTGTGGAGGGATTGTGTATGGCCTTGCGTGGCGGCCATGGCTTCGATCACCGTGCGCATGACATTGTTAAACGGATCTTGCGCTGTCAGCGACCAGCCGGATGTCTGGCAATGGGTGCGAAGCGCCAGAGACTTTTCGGATTTTGGTTGAAACGGTTTGACCAGATTGGCCCACAAAAGCCTGGCCGCGCGCAGTTTTGCGACTTCCATGTAAAAATTCATTCCGATCGCCCAGAAGAATGACAGGCGCGGCGCAAATGAATCCACATCCATCCCCGCAGCGATACCGGCGCGGATATATTCGACGCCATCGGCCAGCGTATAGGCAAGTTCGAGATCCTGGGTCGCGCCTGCCTCCTGCATATGATAGCCGGAGATCGAAATCGAATTGAATTTCGGCATGTGCTTAGACGTATAGGCAAAGATATCAGAGATGATGCGCATCGAATCTTTTGGCGGATAAATATAGGTATTGCGCACCATGAATTCTTTGAGAATGTCGTTCTGGATCGTGCCGGAGAGTTTATCCTGCGATACGCCCTGCTCTTCAGCCGCAACGATATAAAGCGCGAGTACAGGCAATACCGCTCCATTCATCGTCATGGAAACAGACATGCGATCCAGCGGTATGCCCGAAAAGAGTGTTCGCATGTCGTAGATGGAGTCTATGGCGACACCGGCCATGCCCACATCACCCGCAACGCGCGGATGATCGCTGTCATAGCCGCGATGGGTCGCCAGATCGAACGCAATGGACAGGCCTTTCTGGCCGGCGGCGAGATTGCGCCGGTAAAACGCGTTTGAATCTTCAGCCGTCGAGAAACCCGCATATTGGCGCACGGTCCAGGGCTGGTTTACATACATCGTCGGGTAAGGGCCGCGCAGAAATGGTGCAATACCCGGATATGTGTCGAGGAAATCGAGCCCGGCGAGATCCGGCGGGCCATAGACGGGCTTGACCGCAATGCCCTCGGGCGTCAGCCAGCCGGGCGCAACCGCCGCCCCGCTCTGCATCGCGAGCTGAGCTTGCCTGAATTGTACTTTCGAAAAATCAGGAATTTGCGACATGACTCTATGACCCGGCTGCGTGCTGGCGTCATTTTAGCAGAGTCCGGCGTTTGGGCGAACTATCCTTTGGTCAGAACATCAGGCAGGAATGTCATGCTGCCTAAAGTCTCCAATTCCTGATTCCTGCATGGAAGGCTATTTGATCGAGCCGGTTGTTTCAGATGAGACAAGGGCGTTTGAAATTGTCGTATAACGATCACTTATCTTGCTGCTTGTTACGTCCAATGAGCCTATCAGGCCAACAGCAACGATCAAGGCGATCAGGCCATATTCTATGTTCACACTGGCAGCGTCGTGGCCGAGAAAATGGATAATTTTTTGCATTTTAGCTCCCATGTTAATGCGTATTCATCTTCTAACCTTCCGTCACGTTAGCCTTGAGGGTCAGCCGAATGATTAATGTGACCTGCCCCTGCATTTTTCCTCCGCGAGGATTTAGAGTCCGGCCCCTCAGAGGACGGACAGATGAAGCGAGCAAGGTTTACAGAAGAGCAGATCATTGGTGTTTTGCGGGAGCAGGAGGCGGGGGCGAAGACCTCTGATCTTGCGC
>CANJJI010000006.1 GCA_947474545.1 Beijerinckiaceae bacterium
ACATGGCAGGCGCCAAACGCGGCCCCCGCCAGGCCCTCCGGGAGCCGACAGGCGCTTGCAACGCGCCCGAACCAGCAAAAACGCGCAGCGGGTCCAAGTCTTTGAATCCAGTCCGACAGGCTGCTAGGGAGCGCCAAAACCTTTAATTTCGAATGGATATTTTTGAATTTTGAATTCATGTATGTTCGTAGATGCTCACAAAAAGCAGCGAACAATGGCCCAAGCAGGCAGCCAATGAATAGAAGAACACAGGCTGTGAAACATCTTGCACGTGCCATGACCCTCTCAGCAAGCCTTGCTGTCAGCGGTGTTACACAAGCAGAAGATGCCACCGACACTTTTTATCGAAGCCGAACCATTTCCATCTATGTTGGCCTGCCAGCCGGTGGCACTTTTGACGCCTATGCGCGGCTGACGGCGGCGCATCTTTCCGGGCATGTGCCGGGCCACCCCAATGTGATCGTGCAGAACATGCCGGGCGCGGGTTCGCTCCAGGCGGCCAATTTTGTATACAACCGCGCACCCCAGGATGGCAGCGTCATTGGCGCCATGTCGTCCAATGTGCCGATCCAGCCGCTCCTTGATGCCTCGGGCGTAAATTACGACTCGCTGAAAATGAACTGGCTGCCCACGCCGTCCCATGCTGTGAGCGCACTCGTGGTCTGGCACACCTCGTCAGTGAAAAGCTTTGAGGACCTGCGAACTCATGAAGCGCTGTTGGGCACACTCGCGCCGGGTTCTTCCCCGACGATTGCCATCGGGCTTTATAAACATGTGCTCGGTGCAAAAGTGCGAGCCATCCTTGGTTATCAAGGCCTGCCAGCTGTCATGCTGGCGATGGAGCGCGGCGAGGTGAACGGTTATTCGACTGTGCCTGTCGATGTACTACAGAACACCTATGGGCAATTGTGGAAATCGGGCCAACTCCGGGTGCTCGCACAAACCGGCAGTCTTCGCGATCCCTTGCTTGCTGATGTTCCCAGTATGGGCGAACTCGCTGCCACACAGGCCGCCAAACAAATCATCACGCTGGGCACCGCCTCCAGCCGCATGACATTTCCTTATGTGATGGGACCGGGCGTGCCGCCGGCGCGTGTTACCGCCATGCGCTCTGCCTTCACGCAGATGCTTGGCGACAGCGCTTTTCTCGCCGATGCTGCGGCGCGGCACATGACGATTGCACCCGTCGGCAGCGAAGAAGTGCAGGCGATCATTCGCGAGATTTATGCTACACCACCAGAAATCGTGCAGCAGCTTAAAGACATAGTAGCTCTGCAGGGCAAATAACAAAAGCAAATCACGGGGGAACAAAATGGACGCGCTTGAAGTCGCAAAAATCGATCTGGTGATCGCCAATCGCGTACTCGCGCGCTGCGGCGCTGTCGAAGCCTATGGCCACGCCAGCGTGCGCCATCCCACCGATCCCAACCGCTTCCTGTGTTCGCGCTCGCTGAGTCCGGAGCTGGTGACGCGCGAAGACATCATGGAATTTTCGCTCGATGGGAAACCGCTGAACGGCGACAATCGCGCCATCTATCGCGAACTCGTCATTCACTGGGCGACCTATGCCGCCCGGCCCGATGTGAATGCAGTAATGCATGGCCATCCCAAAAAGCTTCTGCCGTTCACAGTGACAAAAGTGCCGCTGCGCCCTGTTTACTTTGGCGCCAATGAATGCGGCGCAGATATTCCCCTCTGGGATATTCGTGACAGGTTTGGCGACACCAATATCCTCATACTCACAAAAGAACACGGCGAGGAGATGGCCAAAGCGCTCGGCCCCAATCGGGTCTTGTTGCTGCGCGGCCATGGCATGGTAGGCGCGGGGCGCTCGGCGATGCATCTGGTGCGCATCGCAAAATCACTGCTTACCAATGCAGAGATGTACTTGGAGGCCTTGCGGCTCGGCCCGGTCATCGAGATGACTCCCGGCGAAATGGCCGCACGTGATCAAAGTGTCAGCCATGATGAAACGTCGCCCGCCACGCTGCGCGGCTGGGATTATGAAGCTCTCAAAGTTGGATGCGGGGATCTGCTTGAAGAACGACGTGAACGCCTCAAGCGCATGACGGCAGGGTAGCAAACCGGGGACAGAAACATCCTCCATTACAAGAAACAAAACCTTCGGACTATTCAGGGAGATATTCATGGCGCGCACCGGAAAGAACTGGCTGCCAATCCTGTGCGTTGCAATGCCAGCGCTTTTTTCTCATCAACACGCGGCCCGAGCCCAAAGCCCTGATGTATTCTACAAGGGCAGAACAGTCACGATGCTGATCGGTTATGGTCCCGGCGGCAGTTATGATCTCTATGGCCGCCTGGTTGCACGCCATATAGGCCGCCATATCCCCGGCGAACCGAACGTCGTGCCGCAAAACCGGCCCGGCGCTAATTCCTATGTCGCGGCAAATTACATGTACAGCGTAGCGCCGCGTGATGGAGCAACACTTGGAATTGTGACCCAGCAGGTAGCCCTTGACGAATCTCTCGGGACTGCAGCTGTTCAATACAAATCCGCAGAGTTTGGCTGGATCGGACGTGTGACATCCAATATCGGCCTCATCGTGTCGGGGAGTTCCTCAAAGGCCAAAACAATTGAAGATGCGAAGAAGTTTGATGTCCCCATCGCGGTGGCGGGCGATAACACGCCGCTGGTTCTGAACAATCTGGCGGGAACACGATTCCGGATCATAGCCGGGTATCCCAGCTCGAACGCCAGCATGCTGGCCATGGAACGCGGCGAGGTCGACAGCACGTTTACCTCGTGGAATTCCATCAAGACGACCAAACAGGATTGGCTCCGCGACAAAACAATAAATCTCATCGTGCAATTGGCGCCCTACCGCCATGCCGATCTGCCCAATGTCCCGGATATGGTCAGCCTTGGCGAAACACCAGAGCAAAAGCAGATCCTCGCGCTTTATGGCAGCGTCGCCACCATTGGCCGGTCGATCTTTACAACGCCGGGCGTGCCGCCCGAACGTCTCAAGTCGTTGCGCGAAGCCTTCATGCTGATGACTAGGGATCCGGCATTGCTGGCAGAGATCGAGCAAACGAAATTGGAACTCGATCCGATGCCCGGCGAGGAATTGCAAAGAATCGTAGCCAACGCCTCATTCCTGCCGCCAGACCTGCGCGAGCAGGCCCGTCAGGCGCTTAACAACAAATAGCGTGGTCACCCGAAATCAGACATCTTCCACGCGCCGGGGTGCCGCACGGTCACGCCATGCAATTCTTCCACGGTCTTGCAGCCGAGCTGTCCCAATGTGGCGCGCACATCGTCCGTATAAACGTTGATGAGATGTCCCGGACCTTTTGGTCCAAGTGCGCCAAGGCTCCACAGGAAACTCTTGCCGGCGAAAGCTGCGTCGGCGCCGCAGGCAATAGCGCGCGCCACGTCGATGCCCGAGCGTATGCCGCTATCAAGAATAAGCGTCGCCTTGTTGCCGACTGCCGCCTTGATCGCGGGAAGCGCGTCGATGGAGGTCGGTAGCGCTTCAATCTGGCGGCCGCCGTGATTGGTGACGAAGAGGCCATCGACACCCAGTGACACAGCCTTTTCCGCATCAGCAGGATGCAATACGCCTTTCAGAACCAGTGGACCTTTCCAGCGCGCGCGATATTTTTCCACCTCTTCCCAAGTGAAGGCCCCGCCCTGCTCGCGCCGCACGAAAGCAGCCGAATCCGCAAGGCTTGTATTGGGCGGCATATAGGGATTGAGCGATACAAAGCGCGGAATGCCATTCTTCGCCAGCGACGAAAGCCAATGCGGCGATGTCATCGCATCAAGGCGCAAGCGCATGGTGAGCTTGAAGGGGTTGACGATACCGCTTTTCACTTCACGCGACCGGACGGTGCGGGCAGGCGTATCTATCGTCAGAACGAGCACGTGAACACCAGAGCGTTGCGCGCGGTCGACAAGATCCATGCCGATCTTGTGATCATTATTGGAGAAGCGATAGAGCTGATACCAGAGTACATCCGGCGCAATCTTTGCTGCATCTTCAACCGTGATACCGGAAAGCACACCCAGCGTGTAGGGTACACGCGCGGCCTGTGCCGCACGCGCGAAATAGGTTTCAGCGCCGGGGAATGCCGTGCCCGGTCCGCCAATCGGGGCGATGCCGACAGGCGCAGAATAGGCGCGGCCAAACAACATCGTATCGGCCGGCGGCGGCGCGATCACTTTGCCATATCGCGGCACGAGTTCTACCGCATCGAGCGCAGCCCAATTGCGCTTGATGCCACCGTCGATGCCAGCCCCGCCGTCCATATATTCGAAAGCGAAATTCGGCATGAGACGGCGCGCACGAGCGCGCAGATCCATAGCCGTGGGAAATTTGCGCATCAATGCAAGGCGCTCTTCCATCTCGGCGGGTGTAAGCACCGGCGCGGGTACGCGCACTTGTCTGCTATCGTCCATCTCTTCCTCCCGGAGCCGGCTCACGCCGTCGTTTCGCCAATTGATAGCCTTTTACGTGTGAATTGGCGAGAGGCGCTAGCCGGTCCCCCACGGCGAGCGGGGACAACGCCCTGTGCGCCTTGCACGAAGCGCCCGGACAGGGCAATCTTTCTGTAAAATGGGAGGAAGGAATGCGGCGTCTCATCACAGCGGCGGCAATCGGCATGAGCTTGTTCGCTTCACACGCATTAGCCCAGCAAACCGTACCCATACGCGTGGGCATTACCAACAACGCCGCCGATGTCGGACTTTTCGTGGCTGACAAGCGCGGATATTTTGCAGCCGAAGGCATCAAGGCAGAATTTGTGTCCTTTGCGGCGGCGGCTCGAATGATTACGGCGCTGGGCTCGAATGATCTGGAAGTAGGTGGCGGCGGCGTCGCCGCCGGGCTGTTCAACGCGGTCGCGCGAGGCATAGGGCTGAAAATCGTGGCCGACAAAAGCACCTCGGTGCCGGGCTTCGGCTCCGGCGCGCTGATGGTCCGCAAGGATCATCAGGAGAGCGGACGCTTCAAGACGCTGGCTGATTTCAAGGGCTTCAAGATCGCCCTGCCCGCGCCTGGCACGGCCACCAGCACTTCGCTCGATATGGCTTTCGGTAAATCTGGCATCAGCCTGCGCGATATGGAGCCCATCTTTCTCTCATTTCCGCAGATGATCACCGCACTTGAAAACAAGGCTGTGGATGGCGGCTTTCTGACCGAACCCATGGTGACCATGGCCGCCAAGAGAGGCCTGGCGATCAAACTGCTCAGCGATGACGAAATCTTCCCCAATCATCAGATCGCCGTGACGCTCTATTCGGAAAAATTCATCCGCGAGAACCGCGAAAAAGCCGTCGGCTTTATGCGCGCATTGCTCCGCGGCAATCGCGATTATCATTCGGTCATCATCAATGGTCGCCTCAGCGGCCCCGGTTCCGAAGAGATGATCTCCATTTTGAATGAGTACAGCGCGATCAAAGACCCTGCCGTCTATCGCGGCATTCAGGTGCATAGCGCTGATCCCGATGGACGCCTGCGGCCGGAAAGCCTGCAGGCCGATCTCGATTATTTCCGCGCCCGCGGGCTCATTCAGGGCAATGTGGAATTGAAGGACGCCATGGATACTTCCATCGCCGCCGAAGCATTGAAAACGCTCGGCCCCTATCAGCGCAAGCCACAACAATAAGAGGACGCACACAATGCTCTCGCAGGAAGATAATGATCTGCTTACTCGCGTTGGCCCTGGCACACCCATGGGCTCGCTCATGCGTCGCTACTGGATACCCGCGGTTTTCACTCATCAGATTGAAAAGGCTGATGGTCCGCCCGTGCGCGTGCGCCTTATGGGTGAAAACCTTGTCGCTTTCCGCGATACGCAGGGGCGTGTGGGCCTGATCGACGAACGCTGTCCCCACCGCACGGCCTCGATGTTTTACGGGCGCAACGAGGAATGCGGATTGCGCTGCGTCTATCACGGCTGGAAATTCGACGTTGAAGGCAAATGCGTTGACCTGCCGAGTGAGCCGCCAGGCAGCACCCTGCAACGCAAGGTCAGCATCAAGGCCTACCCCTGCCTCGAACGCGGCGGCGTTGTCTGGACCTATATGGGACCGGCTGAACTCAAACCCGAATTTCCAGAGCTCGAATGGACGATGGTCCCGCCCTCGCACCGCTATGTCACGCGCCACATTCAGGAATGCAACTGGCTTCAGGCCTTTGAAGGCGGTTTCGACACCAGCCACCTTGCCTTTCTGCACGGCGGCACTGTTGATATGAGCGTCTCCAGTGTTCCCTCACGTTATGAAGTCGTGCCAACGGATTTTGGCTTTGTCGCCGGCACCGGCCGCGACGTGCCCCGGCAAGGCAGTAACGAGGCTGAAGTTTTCTGGTCCGCCAATGTCATGCTGATGCCATTTCACAAGATTATCGCGACAAAACCTGAAGGCGCGCATGTCTGGGTGCCCATGGATGACCATCACACCATGCTCTACAGCGTCGATTTCAGTCCCGACCATCCCTTGACCGACGACGATCTGAAAATGTCGAAAGACTATCATTCCATCCACACCGAGAATATTCCGGGCACGGATATAGCCATCGCCAACAAGTCCAACGAATACATGCTTGATCGCGACCTGCAGGCGAGCGGAAAGTCCTATACCGGCATGCGCGGCCTCGGCATTCAGGATTGCGCCATCCAGGAGAGCATGGGCTATGTCGCCGACCGTACGATCGAGCATCTGGGAGTCAGTGATACAGCGATCATCAAGATCCGTCGCCTGCTTCTGCAATCGTTAAAGGATCACGCAGCGGGCAAGACGCCGCCGGGCCTCGACCCGCGCAGCTATCGCGTTCGCTCGGCGCGCTTCAAGGCGCCCGAGGGGATTGCCTTTGCAGATCAGGTCGAGGCGCGGGTCCGGATTGATAAAGTTGCCGCCGAATAGGCGGCGTGGCGGCAATCAGTCTTTTTCCAGTGCACTGAAGACAGGTGGCAACCCATCGAGTCCCAGCTCCTTCCAGCGCGCGGCAGCGTTTTTGTAAACGCTGTCGCGCAAGAGAGTGCGCACGGGAAAATCCTTGATATACTGATGCGGCTTGCATGCGTCGATCATGGCTTTTGAACCATAGGGACGCAGCTCCGGCACATATCGGCTGGGATCCAGCCCGGTCGACCATGTCTTGCGCTGAAAGTCGATATCATCGACCGGATTGCAGCGCGTCGACATTGCCCATACCACCTGATTCATATCGGCAGGATCGACATCTTCATCCACAGCGATGATCCATTTGGTAAAATAGGCCGCCGCAGGGCATTGTGCCGCTGCCGCCAGAGCCTGCGCTACATGGCCCGCATACATTTGCTTGATCGACACAACCACCATACCCCACCCAGAGGCAGCAGCCGGATGCGAATAGACGCCGCAAATACCGGGAATGCCAAATCGCGCCATATCATCCCAGATCGCCGCCGACCGCATGATCGCATAATAGGCGCCGATCTCGCAGGCCGGATAGGTCGCCATCAAGGCCGCTGTGAGGATTGGCTTGCGCCGCATATGCAGGGCTTTCACTTCGATCACAGGCTGTGGCGATTCCGGACGCCCATAATAGCCGGTGAATTCCCCGAGCGGTCCTTCCATCGCGACATCGCCCTGCCGCACAATGCCCTCGATCACGATTTCCGCACGCGCCGGGATGGGCAACGAAACCGCCACGCCTTTCGTAAGTTCCATCGGCACGCCTGTAAGCCCGCCAATGATATCAAGCTCCGGCGTGTCGGCGCTGTAGCTTTGCGCAGCCACCATGAACGAGACGGGATCGATGCCGTAAGCCGCCACGACTTCGCACGGTTCGCCACGCGCCCACCAGGCTTCCCGGTCGAGAAGTCCGTGTTTGCCCGGCGAACAATACATGCCCACGTGGCGAGGCCCCTGCACCATCTGCCTGTAACAGCCGACATTAATACGGCCAGTGTCAGGATTTCGTGTGAATGTAATGTCGCCTGTACCAATATAATCGCCGCCATCGCGCGGCCAGAAACGCGGCGCGGGCAATTTCGTCAGATCGATATCGTCCCCCGTCAGAATGATTTCATTCACCGGTGCAGATTCAGATGCAACGTCTACAGGCGAAATGCGCCGCGCGCCACGTTCCCGCATGGCAAGGATCAATTCGTTGGTGGAGAGATTCGGATCAAGTCCAACCGCGAGCGCAAACCGCCGCTTGCTAGCCCCCAGCATGTTGGAAAGCACTTTGGCGCCCGCATAATCGCCACTTTCAACTCTGCCAGAAATGTTCTCAAACAGCAGCGCGGCAGAATTTTCATCCTGCGCCACCATCAGCGTCAACGCCGACAATTCCTCTTTGGCGCTGACTGACGCTGTGATGCGCTTCAATCCGCCATCAGCTTCAACGAGATCGAGCCATTCGCGCAGATCGCGCGGCCCGCGCTGATTGTCGCCGCTCTGGCCTTTACCAGTCTCAACTTGTGTGTTGCCCGGCGCTTGTGAGTTCTGTTCCATTCCGTGCCCTCTTTTGAGGTGATGGTGCGCCAAGCGTCAGCTTCGCGCAACTGGCGACAACAAACTTGCGCTGGCTCAATTCCGTCAGGCGCGAAGAGCTCTATTATTATCATTCCAATAGGAGGCAAATGAACATGACCGCTGTGAAACTCGCCGAAGGGGAATGGGTAGTTGTATGCGATGGCGCCAAAGCGCTTATTCTCGAAAATATCGGCGACACCAAGTTTCCCAACCTCAAAATATTGTCAGTACGGGAGCAGGATGATCCTCCAACCCGCGAATTGGGGGCAGAGCGGCCCGGTCGCGTACACGCCTCCAATGGCAGTGCGCATAGTTCGGTAGAACAGACCGATTGGCATGACCGTGCTGAGGAGCAATTCCTACATAAAATTGTGACCGATCTTGAAGCTCATATCGAGCATGGCAAGATCAGGGATCTGACCATCGTTGCCCCACCCCGAGCGTTGGGCATGATGCGCGCGCATTATAACCATGCCCTGAAAGAAATTCTCAGGCACGAAATCGCCCATGATTACGTAAAAAAGCCGGTGAACGAGATAGAAAAACTGCTCACCACTTAAGCCCGGCGTTTAAGGCTTTTTTTCAACCTGCCGCCTGCAGACAACGTCTTTGGGCTGGCAGGCGATGCCCGGGGTGGAACAGGCCGCAACGCCCGCTTCATTACGCTGGCAGACGACACATGAGTTGGTCCATTCCGCGCAATTGGCGTTGTCTGCGCCCCAACCCTGCACGGAAATCGCAGCGGGCTTTCCAGGTGGCGCAGGCTCACTGAGTGGCAAAGGCGCGCGCAACGGCGATGGTTGGGCCTCATCCGCGCCCGCCGGCGCAGCCAGAATGAGCAGGGCGGCGGCGCAAAGTATGGCCCGGGTGAATCGGTTATTTCTCATGGCGTCAACCTAACCCAAGCCGCAGCCACCGCCAACCTGCCTCTCGCCAAGTCACCTCTCGCCAAGTCACCTCTCGCCAAGTCAACCCGCCCATGTTATCGCAGACCATGCTTGAAGGCCTGCCCCCCAACAACGCCGCCCATGTGTTCCGCCTCATTTGCGACGAGAAAGCCGCGCGCGCGGTCGCCGATCTTATCGTGGAAATGTTCGACCCTGCAGACGCCGCTGCGTCGGCTTTCGAGCTTAAGCCTGATACGAAAGACTGGGGCAGCCGCGAATGGGTGCTTGAAGCCTATTTCGGCGGCGAGCCCGACGAAGACTACGTGCGCGAGCTCGTCGCCAGCGCCGCGGGCGAAGACGCTGCCGCAGCTGGTGTTTTCTCGCTTATTGAGCAGAAGGACTGGATCGCCTCTTCCCTCGAAGGTCTGGCGCCTGTCCGTGCTGGCCGCTTCCTTGTGCATGGCTCCCATGACCGCAGAGCGCCAAAGCCCAACGACATCGCCCTGGAAATCGAGGCGGCCCTCGCATTTGGCACAGGGCATCACGGCACAACCCGCGGCTGCCTCGTGATGCTGGATGCGATTCTGAAATGCCGCCGCCCGCGTAAAGTGCTGGATGTCGGCACAGGCACGGGCGTGCTCGCAATCGGCGCAGCCAAGGTTCTGCACGCCTCGGTGACTTCAGGCGATATCGATCCCATATCTGTAGAAGCCACGCGCGCCAACGCCGTGCTGAACGGCGCAAGCCCCTGGGTTCGTCCTGTTACTGCAAAAGGCCTGGAGCATCCCTCGCTGCGCTCGGGCGGCCCCTACGATCTTATCCTGGCGAATATTCTGGCAAAGCCGCTGCGCGGACTTGCGCCCTCGATAGCCAAGGCCGCGACCGGTGACGCCGATATCATTCTCTCAGGCCTGCTGGAGCGCGATGTGCCCGGTGTTCTCACCGCCTATGGCGCGCATGATCTGAAACTCGCCCGCCGGATCAATATTGATGGCTGGGCGACGTTGCATCTGCGCCGGGGTGGCGCCGCGGCGCGGCCCATCTGAAATCCCGGAGGCCAACGCATGTTCGAAGGCTCTTACCAGACGTTTTTTGAAAACGCCGATCCGTCGCACGGCAAGGCCCGCATTGCAGCCCTACGCGAGGAACTCGCGCGCCAGAAACTCGATGGTTTCATTGTGCCGCGTGCAGACGAACACCAGAGTGAATACGTGCCGCCCTGCGCCGAACGTCTCGCCTGGCTCACAGGATTCACTGGCTCGGCTGGCCTCGCCATCATTCTGCGCGAGAAAGCTGCCATCTTCATTGACGGACGCTACACCCTGCAGGTGCGCGAACAGGTGGATGTGAAAATATTTGCGCCCGTGCCAATTGCTGAAACCAGCCCGCCACAATGGCTCTCGCAGAACCTGAAGAAAAATGCGCGTCTTGGCTATGATCCCTGGCTGATCACCCCTGGCGCCCGCGAGACCTATGCCAAGGCCGCAGCAAAAGCAGGCGCTACGCTTATTCCCTGCACATCCAATCCACTTGATGCAGTCTGGACAGACAGGCCAGAAAAACCGGCCAAACCTGTACATCTGCACCCACGGCGCTTTGCCGGCATGGGTGCAACCGAAAAACTTAAGACTGTGAAGGCAAAACTTGGCGATGCCAGCGCCATGCTGATCAGCGACCCCCATGATATCGCTTGGCTGTTCAATCTGCGTGGTAATGATGTATCGCACACACCCATTGCACTCTGTTTTGCCATTTTGCACACAAAGGGAAAGTCACAGCTCTTCATCGAGGCTTCACGCATCGAAGACGGTTTGACCAAGGCGCTGCGGCCTCTGGCAAACCTTGCTGCACCCTCTGCGTTGATGGGCGAATTGAAAAAGCTCGGCAAGTCCCGATCAACAGTCTGGATGGATTCATCCAGCGTCCCATCGCTGCTCGTTGATACACTGGAAAAGGCGGGCGGCAAGATCATGCTCGCAACCAGCCCCATCCGCGCGCTAAAAGCTGTCAAGAATGCAACGGAACTTGAAGGCGCGCGCGCGGCGCATATTCGTGACGGCGCGGCCATCGTGCGTTTCCTGTGCTGGTTCGACGAACGCGCCATCAGCGGGAAGCTGACGGAAATAGGTGCCGTGAAAGCATTGGAATCCTTTCGCCGGGAAACTGGCAAGCTGAAAGAGATTTCGTTTCCGACGATTTCAGGCGCAGGCGCCAATGGCGCGATCGTTCATTACCGCGTCACAGAAAAGACAAACCGCCGCATTCCAAAAGGCCTGTTCCTGTTGGACTCCGGAGCCCAATATGAAGACGGAACAACCGACATCACCCGCACCATCGCAGTCGGAACTCCATCACGCGAAATGCGCGACCGTTTCACCCGTGTGCTGAAGGGCCATATCGCCATTGCTCGCGCTGTTTTCCCCAAGGGCACGCGCGGCCAGCACCTCGATATTCTCGCCCGCTCTTCACTCTATCAAGCAGGGCTTGATTACGACCACGGCACCGGCCACGGCGTCGGCTCTTATCTGTCAGTTCATGAAGGCCCGCAGGGCATTTCCAAGGCCTCGGTGGCCGAGCTTGAAGCAGGCATGATCTGCTCCAACGAACCCGGTTATTACAAGACCGGTGCTTACGGCATCCGCATAGAAAACCTTGTCGTTGTCGAAATGCGCGAGATCGCGGGCGGCGAGCGGCCCATGTTCGGGTTTGAAACCATCACGCTGGCGCCCATAGATCTGCGTTGCATCGAACCATCCTTACTTACGCGCGACGAACTCAAATGGCTCGACGCCTATCACGCACGCGTCCGCAAGACCCTGTCGCCGCTGATCGATGCAAAAGAAAAGAAGTGGCTGACCCAGGCGACACAAGCCATAGCGAAAAAATAGCCAACGCCATCCCGGAATTTGCAACCTGCCTAAAAATTTCGCCAAAGCAGGTCTGTGGCAAACAGCAGCCCCACTTATCGATTCGAAATTCTGCGCGCTTCAAGTCATTTCCATTCCTTCATCAATCCTCGCAACGACCACGGATCCTTTTCAACACTGCCTGCGATATCGTCGAGCTTCCACGCGTTACCTTCGCGCACAAAATCATATCGCACGGTCTGCGGCGCAGCTTTTGGATCTTCGAGCGAACCAAAAGTCGCCGCAACACGTGTTTTGCCGGCACTCTCGTTTTCAATCTTGAATTCCACTTTGCCGATGCTGGGGTCTTGCGAATTGGAGACTGGATCAAAATCCAATCCTAGATCGCCGCTCTTTTTGATCCGGGCTTGTGCAGCATCCCATTCGCGCAGAAAGGCTACAGAAAACAGTCGGCGAATCGGGCCTTTCCCGCCAAAAATTGTGCCACCCTTTTGGCTGCCATCTTTTTCTTTCTTCACCGCTTCAGCATAAATCCACCGCACGATGTCTTCTGGCGTTTCCATTCTTGCCTTATTCGTCTGCGCAAGCGCAGGCCAGGCGGCGGACGAAGCTAATCCAGAAAATGTCAATTTCATAAATTTTCTGCGATCCATATCATTCTCCTCATGGGTTAGTATGGACTATCCCCCTACACGCACGAACCATTCATCTTCGCTGATCACTTCAACACCAAATTTTTCCGCATTGGCGAGCTTTGATCCAGCTCCCGGGCCGGCAACAACAAGATCCGTCTTCTTTGAAACCGAGCCCGACACTTTCGCGCCCAGACGCTCCGCCATCGCCTTGGCTTCATCGCGTGTCATGCGTTCCAGAGCGCCCGTAAAGACAACCGTTTTCCCGGCGACCGGTGAATCCTGTTTAACCGCTTCCATGGCTTGTGGCGTCACATATTTCAACAACTCATCAAGCACGCTCTCGTTATGCGCTTCGCCGAAAAACTCGATCACCGATTGTGCAACGATATCGCCGACACCATCAATATTGTCGATTTCCGCGCGCGCTTCCTCGCTGCCCTGCGATGCCGCCCGAGCCGTATATCGTAACGCCTCGAATGAACCGAAATGCCGTGCCAGCCTGCGTGCGTTGGTTTCGCCGATGCGCCGAATTCCCAGCGCGAAGATAAATCGGTTCAGCGCCATTTCGCGGCGTGACTGGATGGACGCAAACAGATTGCGCACCGACGTCTCGCCATAGCCTTCATAATTGCGTAACCGCTGCAAATTACCTGGCTCTTCGTCACGCGCTTGCAAGGTGAAAATGTCAGCGGGCGTACGCACGAGTCCTTTCTCGTAAAAAAACTCAATCTGTTTGTCCCCGAGTCCCTCAATATCCATAGCATTGCGCGAAGCAAAATGTTTGAGCCTTTCCACGGCCTGCGCCGGACAGATCAGTCCACCGGTACAGCGTCTGACGGCATCGGCGTCTCCCTTCTCGTCAATTTCGCGCACAGCGGCGGAACCACAAGCCGGACAGACCCGTGGAAATTCATATTTCTTCGAACCCTCAGGCCTTTTGCCTTCTACAACCGATACAACTTGCGGAATGACATCGCCCGCACGCTGAACGATCACTGTATCACCGATGCGAATATCCTTGCGGATGATCTCATCTTCGTTGTGCAATGTCGCGTTGGAAACGACAACGCCGCCCACATTCACTGGCTCAAGTTTCGCAACCGGCGTCAGCGCTCCCGTGCGCCCAACCTGGATTTCGATATCGCGCAGAACAGTCATCGCCTGTTCAGCGGGAAATTTATGCGCTGTCGCCCAACGCGGCGAGCGGGAGACAAATCCAAGCCGCCCCTGTAATGCAAGATCGTTCACTTTGTAGACCACGCCATCGATATCATAGGGCAGGCTCGCGCGGCTTTCGCCAATCTTGCGGAAATGCGCGGCAAGTTCTTCGGCGTTGCGGCAAAGCACGGTCAACGGATTGGTAGGAAGTCCATATTCTGCGAAAGCTTCGATCATGCCTTTTTGCGTATCGGCCGGCAGCGCGCTGACTTCGCCCCAAGTGTAGGCAAAAAAATGCAACGGGCGCTTCGCTGTAATGGTTGAATCCAGCTGCCGCAGAGAGCCTGCCGCTGCATTGCGCGGATTGGCGAAAACCTTTTCGCCTTCTGCCGCCTGCCGTTCGTTCAACGCTGCAAACTCATCGCGCTTCATATAGATTTCGCCGCGCACTTCCAGCACGACGGGCACAGCGCCCTTCAGCCGGTGCGGAATTTCCTTGATGGTGCGCACATTGATCGTGACGTCCTCGCCTTCAAAGCCGTCGCCACGCGTCGCCGCCTGCACGAATTCGCCCTTCACATAACGCAATGCGCAGGAGAGCCCATCGATCTTTGGTTCTGCAGTGAACGCCAGCGGCGCATCCGGGCCAAGTCCCAGAAACCGGCGCACGCGCGCAACAAACTCTTCAACTTCCCCAATATCGAAAATATTGCCGAGCGATAGCATCGGCACCACATGCTGGACCTTGGCAAATTTTTCCGACGGCGCAGCGCCAATGCGTTTAGAAGTCTCCAGCGTACCCGCGAGCTCGGGAAACGCTCCTTCGATGGCTTCAAACCTCCTTCGCAGCGCGTCATATTCCGCATCGGAAATGACGGGCGCATCCTGCTGATGATAGGCGATATCATGGCCTGCAATTTCTGCAGCTAGTCGAACGTGTTCAGCACGCGCAGCTTCAGGCGTGAGGTCTTCGACGGATGGCAGGGAAGGCTCGGGCTTTTTCATACGTCAGATTTAGCGCGCCCGAAGGCTGCGGTGAAGGGCGTACCGCAATCTCGATCAATACTCCCCCGCCAAAGTCACGCGGATCGCACGCGGCTCGACCGGCTTGAAGTGACGGTCTGCTATGCCCGCCGCCGGTTCGCCCGGCAACCGGGACTCGTAATAATAGTCGATCTGAGGCGATTTGCTGCCTAGCAGGTTCAGCGCATCCAGTTGCAGCTTCACACCATTTTCAAACTTGTAGCCAATCCTGCCGTTCACCAGCGCCGTCGCAGGCGATTTGACGCTGTTATCCTCGATCAGCGGCCGGGGCCCAAAATAACGCAGCTTCATGCTGCCAAACCATCCCTTGTCCTCGCCGAATGTCACGCCTGCGGACGCAACAAACGCCGGAGCGCCCGGGACATAAGGTCCGGCAGGATCGTCATTGCGAAACCGCGCACGGGTCATCGCCAGATCAACGTCCAACGAGAGCCAGGACACCGGCTTATAATGATTGGTCCATTCCACACCCATGCGGCGGCTCGGGCGGCTGGCCACTGTGGTGCCAGCGTCGCCGACGAACAGGTTCTCCGATTTGAAATCGAGCAAAAACAGCGCCAGCGTACTTTCAAAATTCGCAAAAGGCCTCGTCCTCACGCCAACTTCTGCGCCCTGCGAACGCACGAGAAACGGCACGCGATCAAGCGGAGTCACCTTGTCGGCCGGATCAACCCGGATCGTCGTGCCGCGCGCATCATTGCTGTGAAATCCTCGTCCTGCATTGAAGAACAACTCGGTGTTGAAAAAGGGCCCAAACACCGCGCCAAATTTCGGGCTTGCAATGCCCTGCTGTGACCGCCCCGAATTGAGCGCGGTGTCTGACTCAACCCGTGCCTGATAAAAATCACCACGCAGCCCTGCTGTCGTCCTCAACCAGTCAGTCCACCAGATGCGGTTTTCGCCATAAACGCCAATGCTGCTTTCGCGCACCCGGTCCATACGCACAGTGGAAAGCACCTGCCGCTGGGCAGTATTATTTAAACCCACGCGAATGTCATCGAAGCGGCCCTGCACACCAATTTCGTTCTCCATCCTGCGGCCAGCAAGATCACTCTTGAACGTGTGAGAAACATTGAAACCCAGGAGCGTGCGCTTGTCGTATTGATGGAATTGATCGCCGTTGACGGGATCGTTCAGGAAATAAGTGAAGTTATTGAAGAGATTCAATGTGCTGCGAATAGCATAGGCTTCGATACGCGAGGCGCTTTGGGCATCCGAGCGGCTCCAGCGCGTCGAGAGCGATAATCTGCTCGCGCTGCCACCATCGCTGGGATCGAGCGAACCGAATGGCCCGAGTATCGGAATAGCACGTAAGGGTATCTGATCAGTCGACGTCCAGCGATTGGAATAGGCCATGCCGGTCATCGAAAAACCGTTGTCATGAGTGCCCTGACTATATCGAATGACGGCGTTAAGCTTGCGCGTCCGATCGGGAACAGCCCAGGGGCCATCGTATAGGCTTGCTTCACCCGCAACCAGCAGGGTGCCCTGCCCCACCGCCTGGGAGATCACACCCAGCGCACGCTTGTACCCAAAACTCCCGATGGTAAGCTGCGCAAGATTTTTGGGCAGGCCGTCGGCGAGACTAAGCCGAAGCGACCCTGCGGATGCAAAATCGCCCTCTGTAGCAAAATAGGGCCCTTTGCGCACGGCAGCCGAGCCAATGAGTTCCGGGATCAGGAAATTGAGGTCCGCATATCCCTGCCCATGGCCATGTGTCCGCATATTGACCGGCATGCCATCAATGGTGATGGCCAGATCGGTACCATGATCGAGATTGAAGCCGCGCAAAAAATACTGGTTGGCCTTGCCTTCTCCCGAATGTTGCGTGGCAATCAATCCGGGAACAACTTCCAGTACCTCACCCGGACGGGTGACAGGTTGCGCGTTGATCTCCTGACGTGAATAGGCCTTCTCACTCGCAGCTGAAGAGGGGGAGGGAGAGACCGCAGCTGAAGTAGAAGCCGCCGGGGATGGAGGCGAAGACGGGGCGGCGGCAGCGGATGAGGCGGGTTCGGCCTGCACTTCAATATCCGGCAGCACTTCCACCTTGGCCTGGGCTCCAGCTTGCGAACCCGTCACAGCCAGCAGCACAAGCCCGGACGCCTGGCCAATCCAATGGACTGGAAGATTGCGAACACACTTTCCAACAAGCCCTGCGCACGCTATTTCGAATGCTCCATGCTCCCCACGCCCGTACATCTTCGAAACTCCGATGAAATGCCACTGAGCACTTTTCATACAAATGTCATGGACGTTTGAATGTCATGGACGTTTGTATGAAGTTAATCTAAATTCTTCCTACACACACCCCACCGGCGATGCAACCGCCGCCCGGCACCACAGACCAACAGCTGCATTTCCATGAATTTCATGTCTGACATGGCGCACCGGAACAATGAACTGGCGGACACAAGCCTCAGCGCGCCAACGGTAAAGTTGGTCATTACTAGTGGTCAGGGTGCACCAGACCTTTCCGCTGCTGTCCCAATTGGCCGGACGGGGATCTCCACTGAAAATGCCCCGCTTTTGACAGAAGCGCCCGTGGCGCTGGGCGCTCTCAAACCACTACCGGCCCCGCCGCCTGACAAGACGCGCGGACTGATCAGCACAATCACATCGTGCGGCGGACACGCGATACTGGTCTTTGCGTTGCTCTACGCGATTGGCGCAGCTGGAAAACTCGATAGTCCCGCTGATCGTCCGATCGAAGTGGACATCGTCGAGGAGGCATCGGCCGAAGCCACGCCACAGCCTGCACAAATGGCGCCGGAATCACCGGAAGATTCGCCGGAGCTGGAAATCCAGGTTCAGAAAATGACGCCTACGGAAACCACGGTTGCCGAGCCACCGTCAGATACGCCTCCCCCGGCACAACGGGGCGGGCAAACTGAGCCTCCGCCAGCTGCAGCACAAGAGCTGCAGGAAGTCGCGGAAGTTATTCCACATGATGAAACGCCGCCAGAACGTCCCATTCCACCTGCACTTGAAGTTGAAGCGCCACAGGAAACCTTGCTGCAGGCAGAAGCGCCTCCGGCGCTCGCCTATGATCCGCCGCCTGCCCTTTCACCACAACCTGCGTTACCGGTGCCCGCCCCGTCAATCAGCCAGCCCCGGCCCACCCCCGACGCACAGGCTGCAAGAACGCGCGCTCTCGAACAACGTGAGCGCGCCGAACGCGAGCGCGAACGCCGGCAGGCGGCGCGCGATCAGGCGAACGAAGCAGCACAGGAACGAGCGCAGCGGCAACGCGCCATCGCCCGGCGTCAACAGGCCCAGGCCGCAGCAAGCCGCGCTGCACCGCCGCCATCTGCTCCCGCCCGGGCGGCGCGCCCTGTTGGCAATGATGGCTATGCCCAGGTCGTCGCCTCGCGCATGCGCCGTTTTGCGCCGTCTTCGCGATCGATTGCAGGAACATCGGGAACCGTCGTTGTGCGGCTCTCAATATCGCCATCAGGTGCGTTGGCGTCTATCGGGGTCTCACAATCCAGTGGTTCCCCGGCGCTGGACCGCGCAGCCCTTGCAACGGTCCGCGCGGCGGCGCCATTTCCACCACCGCCGAATGGCGGAACGCGCAATTTCGTCCAGCGCATTGCCATCCGCTGATCGCAATGATGGACCTCACCGGCAACGGCCAGTAGGCTTGATGAGCAGGAGCCTTCCCGATGCTGTTTCGTTGTCTGCCATTGATCGCTGCTTTGCTCTGTCCCGCTTCGACGATAGCGCAAACTGATCGCATCTATTTCAACGGCAATATCATCACACAGGACGAATCGCGCCCGCATGTGCAGGCCATGTTGGTTTCTGGCGGCAGCATCATAGCTACCGGAACAAATGCCGAAATCCGGCAGGCTGCCGGGATAAATACACAGGCCATCGATCTGCGCGGCCACACTGTCATCCCCGGCCTGATCGACAGTCACATCCATGCCGTCCGCGCCGGCTTGACCTATTCTAGCGAAGTCAGCTGGATCGATATTCCCGAGCTCGAAACGGGCCTGCGTCACATCGCGGACGCCGCTCGCGCAGATAAAGATGCATGGCTCGTCGTGGCTGGAGGCTGGAACATCCAGCAGTTTGCAACCCAGCGCCGCCCGGAGCTCTCCGACATTGAGGGCGCCGCTCCCGGTCGTGCGGTCTATATCCAGCTTGCCTACAATGCCGCATTGGTTTCACCGGAGGGCCTTCGGCGTCTGGCTATCGAGCGCGAAGACCAACTTCCCGAAGGCGCAAAATTTGAACGCAACAAACAGGGCGGGCCCACTGGTTGGATCATTGGCAGCGGCCCCGCCATCATTGCTCTGTTCGACCTTCTACCCAAGCAGACGCTTGTGAAAAACATCGAGGGAACAAAGCGTTTCTTCAAACAGCTCAATCGATACGGCATAACTGGCGTCATAGATCCCGGCGGCCACAATCTCAGGCCATCGGAATATGCAGCCTTGTTCGAAATGGCTGAACGCGGCGATCTCAGCCTGCGCGTCGCCTTCAGCGCGTTCGCGCCGCGCCCCGGCCATGAACGCGAAGACTTTGAACGACTGATAGAAGACTACTCGTCACGCAAACACCCGCTGCTACAGTTCAATGGCATTGGCGAAGCGATCACATGGGGATTTTATAACAACAACGACCCCACACCGGCTCAGCAAAGTGAATTCGAATCCGTTGCGTTGTGGGCAGCGTCGAAAGACCTGCGTCTTACTGTCCACTGGAACAACGACGCCAGTGTAACTCATCTCCTCAATGTTTTAGAACGGGTCAATGCGAGCCATGAGCTCAAACCCTTGCGCTGGTCCATTGCCCATCTTCACGATGCCTCACGAGCCACGATAGAGCGCATGCACAATCTCGGCCTCGGCTGGCTGGTGCAGAATGCGGGATATTTCGCCGCCCCATCCTATCTGCGAACGCGAGGCGATGCTGTGCACGAGAGCCCACCCATCGCCAGCGCTCTGCGCATCGGCATGCCGGTTGGCGGCGGTACAGACGCTCATCGTGTCATGAGTTTTAATCCGTTCCTGTCACTGCGTTGGATGATAGATGGTGTCACGGTTGGCGGCCTGAGCACCCGCAGATCAAATGAATTGCTGAGCCGTGAAGAAGCGTTACACGTGTACACGTCTGGCAGCGCATGGTTCACCGGCGATGAATCCCGCCGTGGTAAAATCAAAGCCGGGTACGATGCTGACTTCGCCGTGCTGGACCGCGACTATTTTGCAGTGCCACTCAAGGAATTCGGCAATATGGGCGCGCTGCTTACAAGCGTCGCAGGAACAATCGTTCACGCCGCCGGCCCGTTTTCAGACACCGCAACAACGAGTGCGCAAACAGGTGTCTCGACAGAGGCCTCACGCGCGCGATAAACTTGGCTCGTTGAGCGAGTACAACGGGAGGACGTACAAGATGAAACCGCGCCTGCTCTATGCGCTCGCGATTTGCCTGCCTGCATCCCTGGCGACGGCCGGTGGCAGCGATCTTGACGGCAATGTCGAGGATCTTGAACTCGGCGCTTATTTTTTCGGCGAGGCCAAGGACGTCAAAGGGCTCAAGCCTCTTGAGGGTGTTCGGATCACGGCGCTAAAAAAAGGCACAAAAATGCCCGTCATGGCGAGCACAGATGAAGACGGCCGCTTCAAGATTCCCGGTTTCGGCAAGGAAGTGAACTCCGACGACATCACCGTCGCCTGCTCCAAAACAGGCTGGAAACTTCTCGATCTCTCACGCCGCAAGATGGCGAATGATGGCGATGCCCCGGTGGAAATAGAGTGCCTGATGGAGAAGCTGTAATTACCCGGCCCCTGCCAGCAGCTTTCCCGCCGCTGCCCGCGCTTCTTCGGTAATTGTTGCCCCCGAAAGCATACGTGCGATTTCTTCGCGCCGCTCATCAGGCGATAGCGGATCAATGCGCGTGGCGAAATTCTTCGATTTGCCCGATGCGCCCTTGGATATTCGCATGTGTGATGTCGAACGTGCAGCGACCTGCGGCGCGTGGGTAACGGCAAGCACCTGTACCTTTTCCGCCAGGCGGGCGAGCCGGTTGCCTATGGCGTCCGCCACCGCGCCGCCGACGCCTGTATCGATTTCATCAAACACCAATGTCGGCGCCGAGCCGCGGTCAGCGAGTGAAACTTTCAGCGCAAGCATGAAGCGTGCGAGTTCTCCGCCCGAAGCGACTTTCATCAAGGGACCCGGGCGCGTGCCCGGATTGGTCTGTACCCAGAATTCAACCCGGTCCCACCCCTCCGGCCCTCCAGCTTTCGGGTCGCTCTCGATCGAAGTTGTGAATTTGGCATTCTCGAGTTTGAGCGGTGGCAACTCACGCTGCACGAACTTATCCAGTTCCTGCGCGCTTTTGCGGCGGGCTTGCGAAAGCGCCTCAGCCGCCTTGCGAAATGCGCCTTCTGTCTCTGTTACCTGCCGCTCCAGCGCATCGATATTGGCTTCGCCCGCATCGAGTTCTTCGAGTTCTTTGGCGTATTTTTCAGCAAGCGCCGCAAGTGCATCCGCCGGCACAAGATATTTGCGAGAAGCGGCGCGCAAAGCGAACAAGCGCTCTTCCGTGCGCTCGAGGTCGTGAGGATCGAAATCACAATCGCGCAACGCCTGATCGACAACCTGCGCTGCCGTATCGAAGGCATTCAGCGCATCGCTGAGCGCTTTCAATGCAGGCTCTATGATCTGCGGCGCCTGCACAGCCCGCCGCTCCAGCCGCCGCATCGTGGAAGCAATAACTGGCCCAGGCGCATGATCGCCACTCAGCGCGTCGACAGCATCGCGAATGTCGGACACGACTTTTTCCGATTGCTGCATCGTGGTGCGGTGCGTGGCGAGCTTCTCCTCTTCGCCAGGCTCCGGCGCAAGACGGGTCAACTCAGTGTGGGCATGTTGAAGAAAGTCGGCTTCCTTGCGCGCGGCCTCGATTCGCGCGCGCGCTGCATCCAGATCGCCAACTACTTTGCGCCAGGCAACGTGGGTGCGCGTAACAGCCCGCACCTTGTCTTCCAATCCGCCAAATGCATCCAGTAACGCCCGGTGCATGGACGGATCCACTAGTGCACGGTCATCATGTTGCCCATGAATTTCGACAATCGTTCCACCAACGGCGCGCAAGGTCTGCACGCTGACCGGCTGATCGTTGATGAATGCACGCGTGCGTCCGTCTGCCATTTGCACCCGGCGCAGAATAAGTTCGTCGCCGATATCCGCTCCGGCCTCTGATGCAAGTGAAAGCGCCCGATGCCCGGGAGGTAGATTGAACGCCGCCGTCACCTGTCCTTGAACCTGGCCGCTGCGGACGAGTGTTCCATCGCCACGCGCGCCGAGCGCCAGCGAAAAAGAATCCAGAAGGATGGATTTTCCCGCGCCAGTCTCACCGGTCAGGACACTCAGGCCCCTGCCGATTTCGAGATCGAGCCTGTCGATCAGGACTATGTCACGGATCGACAGCGCAACCAGCATCTTGGAATGCCCGAAAGAGGATCAGCGTGAGGCGAGCCCAATGGGGCGAAGGATCGTCGAAATCCACGAACCAGAGCTGATCTTTGGTTCGTATCCCTCGCCTTTTAGCCGGCCATAGGCATCCTTGTACCATTGGCTGTCGGGGAAGTTGTGTCCCAGAACGGCAGCCGCCGTCTGCGCTTCATGGACAATACCGAGCGACAAATAGGCTTCCACCAGGCGATAAAGCGCTTCTTCCACATGCCGCGTGGTCTGGTATTTCGACAACACTTCACGGAAACGGTTGATGGCGGCGGTATTGTTGCGGCGGCTCAGATAAAAGCGCCCGATCGACATTTCCTTGCCGGCCAGCTGGTCGCGTACGACGGAAATCTTGAATTTCGCGTCATCCGCATATTCGGATTTCGGAAACTTCTCGACCAGCATCTGGAAAACCGCAAGCGCCTTTTCGGAGCGCTCCTGATCCCGGCTGACGTCGGGTATCTGATTATACATCGACATACCCGTCAGATACATCGCATAAGCGGTTTCGTCGGTCGCCGGATAGAGACTGTAATAACGTTGACCGGAAATTGCGGCTTCCTCATATTTGCCGCCTTCGAAAAGCGCATAGGTCTGCATGATCAGGCCTTTGCGCGACCATTGCGAAAACGGAAACTGCTTTTCGAGTTCCTCGAATTTAGTCGCGGCGCCTGCGCCATCACGGCGTTGCAGCCGCGCCAGACCCTGATCATAGATATCATCAGCAGCCACGTCAGGAATGATCTTGGTTTCGTATTTTTCACCAGCAAAGGGATTCAGATTTTCGATCGTCGAGCACGAGGCCACAAAGCCTGCGGTGGCCAACACGGCAAAGGCTCGCATAATACGGCTGCCTGTGAGCCTATTGCGGAACGAAAATCCGGACGGATGGAAACCAGACACTTGGAAACCAGACAAGTTGACCACCCTCACTCTTGGCGCCACACCGGCACCCGGCCAGCATAAGACAGCGTCAGTCCATCAAAGAACTTTGACCGGAAAGACGTTTAACCGAAACTTCACCAAAATGCCACCAGGGGAAAGAACTACTATCCCGTATATTTGGCATTCCATGTGCCGGTGTGGTTAACGCGTCCGCTCAAATCCGATGCCGTACTATTACTCATTCAAATGTGGCTAAAACCGGCCACATACACCTGGACCTGAAAATTTCAAGCCTGAGTGGCTTTGGCGCACTGCAGGATAAATCCATCGGCATATCAATGCAAACCGCATTGCGCCAATTGCACACCCCTGACGTTATGCGGCTTTGAAGAGAAGTCTGCGATCAGTTCACGTCCGGGGCAAATGCTGCAGCGCCTGCCCAGGCAGCCTGAGCCTGACGGCCAGACACCCAATTCCGCTGCCCTTCGATGATGTCATAAGCCGTGCCATCGGAGAAAAGCGCCTCCAGAACGGCAACATTCATCTTGTGACCGCCGCAATAGGAGCGGTAGGCGCCGACGATGGGAAGCCCGGCCAGAGCCAGATCACCAATGGCGTCCAGCGTCTTATGGCGCACGAATTCGTCCGAATAGCGCAACCCCTCGGGATTGATGACCTTGTCATCATCAAGAGCGACGCTGTTTTCCAGAGAAGAACCAAGGGCAAAGCCCGCTTTCCACAGCCGTTCGACATCGCGAATGAAACCGAATGTGCGGGCCCGGGAAATTTCCCGCCGGAAAACAGCAGGGGTAAGATCAATTGAAGTGGACTGCCGTCCAATGATGCCTGTGCTGAAATCGATTTCGACGTTGAGATGGAAGCCGGAAGCGGCAGGGCGAAGCTCGGAAAAGCCGCGGCCCATATCAATACGCACGGGTTTCAGGATTTTCAGGAACCGGCGTTGCGCCGGAATCTCGATAATGCCAACCTCGTCAATGGCTTCGACGAATCGGACGGCCGAGCCATCCATGATCGGCACTTCAGGCCCGTCGATCTCGACGAGAACATTGTCCACGCCCAGGCCCGAGAGCGCAGACATCAGGTGTTCAATCGTGGCGACGGAGCCTTCTGACGAATCACCGATGACTGTGCACAATTCTGTCATGGTCACTTGCGACCAGATCGCCTCGATCACGCGGCTTTCACCACCGGGGAGGCCAGTACGAAGGAAAACGATGCCATGATCGGCTTCGGCAGGATGGAGAGTCAGCTTGACCGGAGCATTGGAATGAACCCCTGCGCCAGAGATGCACGCGCGTCGGCGCAGTGTCGTCTGCTTGACTGCCTTCATGACTTGATCACCATTTGTCGCCTCGAGGTTTCGAAAGCGTCGACCGTCAGACATTGACTTATCTGTTCGGAGGACACTCCAAAACCAACCCCTATTGACCCGAGCGGCGGTGATTTCCTTTTTGGCGCTCCACCAGCAACAACCAGCTTCGCAAAGGCCCCACACACACCATTCAGACCGGACCGGCTGCCAGACGCGACACGGCGGCTCCAATCCACAGACAACATACGCATGGCCATACGCGACACCAAATCAAGCTTTCTTACCCTTTGTTACAATGCACAACATCAGTTAAGAAATTTGTTAGGCAAAAAATAAAATAGATATTTCAGCTATATAAACCATAGTCCTTCAAATCTGTGCCGCGGACGATCGCGCACCTCACAAAATTTTTCAACAAATACAACAGCCCGGCTTTGAATGCCGGGCTGTGGTTTCGATAAACCGAACTGATTCGCTGATTCGCGCTGGCTTTACTGGCGCGAATCCGGCCCCACTCAGCTGGACTGTCTGCGCAAGAATGCAGGGATTTCAAACTGATCGTCTTCGGCGTTGCGCGGCGCCGGCATAGGGCGGCCGTGCAGGTCGAGTTGCGCCTGCTGAGCTCTGGCCGGAGCTGGAGCCGCTGGACGTTTCGCATATTCAGCGTGAACGGGACTTGGAGCGGCCTGATGGCGCGGCTGCAACTGTTGTGGCTGCGGCGGGGGAACGGGCCGAACCGGCGCAACCAGCGGACCCGGCTGCGAAGGTGCAGCTTCTTCATGTTCACGGGCAATACCGAACGAAGCCAGACGTTCGAACAAGCTCCGGCGCTTCGCGTCAGCCGCGGCTGGCGCATCTGCACGTTGCGCATTGATCTGGCGCTGTGCGGGCATCGGCAGATCTTCAACACGAGGCATGCGGGTCGCACGAAGCGGTTGCTCCGCGACCGGCGGCACATAATGCGCCGGAGCAGCTTGAACGGCAGGAGCCGGGGCTTGCTGAACCTGCGGCATATAAAGCGGCTGCTGCCGGGGTTGTACTGGCTGCAACATCACTTCGTCGATGACCTGCGGGGCGGACTGCAGCAATTGAGCCACAGCTGTGGGCGCATGGGTATGTGTTTGCACCGGGGCCGGCGCTGCATATTGCGCATATTGCTGATGATCCTGCTCAGGCGCAGGCTCGGCAGCAGCATAAACCGGCTCAGGTTCAGCCTGAACCGGGGCCTGCTGAACGGCAACCGGCTGGACTGTGCGCGTTTCGATTTCCACAGGGCGAGCGGCAGCAGCTGCCTGAGCGCGAAGTTTCTGAGCTGCTTCGGCGATGCGCGCCTCGGCCGCCTGGAATTCGCGCGCATCAGCGGCCCGGTCGATACCGGTCGCTACGACTGAAACACGAACAATGCCATTGAGCGACTCGTCAAACGTCGCGCCGAGGATGATGTTGGCTTCCTCGTCGACTTCCTGCCGGATGCGGCTCGCCGCTTCGTCCACTTCATAGAGCGTGAGATCGCTGCCGCCGGTGATCGAAATCAGCAGACCGCGCGCGCCGCGCATCGAGGTTTCATCGAGCAGCGGATTGGCAATAGCAGCTTCGGCAGCCAGAACTGCGCGCTGATCGCCGGAAGCTTCGCCCGTTCCCATCATCGCCTTGCCCATCTCGCGCATCACAGCGCGTACATCGGCGAAGTCGAGGTTGATGAGGCCTTCCTTGACCATCAGATCGGTAATGCAGGCAACACCGGAATACAGTACCTGATCAGCCATCGCGAAAGCATCGGCGAAAGTGGTGCGCTCGTTGGCGACACGGAACAGGTTCTGGTTCGGGATGATGATGAGAGTATCGACGGCCTTGTGCAGTTCGGCGATGCCGCCCTCTGCCAGCCGCATGCGGCGTTGCCCTTCGAACTGGAACGGCTTGGTGACAACACCGACCGTAAGAATGCCCATGTCGCGCGCAATCTGCGCAATCACTGGCGCTGCACCCGTGCCAGTGCCGCCGCCCATACCGGCGGTAACAAAACACATATGAGCGCCCGACAGATGATCGCGGATTTCTTCCATCGCTTCTTCGGCGGCCGCACGGCCAACTTCAGGCTGTGAGCCGGCGCCAAGACCTTCGGTCACCTGCAGGCCCATCTGGATGATCCGGTCTGCCCGCGACGAGGCCAGCGCCTGCGCATCGGTATTCGCTACAATAAAGTCGACGCCCTGCAAGCCTGAGTTGATCATGTTGTTGACGGCGTTGCCGCCAGCGCCGCCGACGCCGCAGACCATGATCCGGGGCTTTAATTCCCTGAGTTCAGGAGCTCTCAAATTGACACTCATCGTCTGGCCTCTCGACTTTTGGGCATTGGCCCAGGGTTTCACTTAACTGCTCGGTTACTTCACCGTTTGAAGGCTGGCCGCCGCGCCAGCCCTTTCACGGCAGATTCAAAAACTGTCCCGTATCCACCGCCCGACCCGCGCGATGTAGCCATCACTGCCGGTCGCCAGCAGAACGCTCGACCTCTTCGGCTCGAAATGTTCGAGCCCCGCCACCTGCGGGTAGACCAGCAACCCGACCGACGACGCGAAGGCGGGATTTTTTGCTGATTCTGGCAGGCCCTGGACACCTAGCGGGCGGCCAATTCTCACATTGGGAGACAGGATTTTGCGCGCCGCGTCGGCCATGCCGGTGAGCTGGCTCGCGCCGCCTGTCAGCACAATGCGCAGGCCGCCCTGTGGCGCATATCCAGCTCCAATCAGGCGTTCACGCACAAGCTCCAGAATTTCCTCGACGCGAGGGCGAATGATGTGAACCAGTTGCGATTTGGCCATATGGGTGGGGTGGTTTTCATCGTCGCCAACCTGCGCGACCGAAATGGTTTCCCGCTCGTCAGACGGAGACGAAATACAGGAGCCGTAATAGGTCTTGAGTCTCTCAGCGTCCGAGATACGCAACGTCAGCCCGCGCGCGATATCCGTCGTCACGTGGTTGCCGCCAACAGCGATCCCGTCCACGTGTGACAGGCGTCCGTCACTAAAGATCGCGATCGTGGTCGTCCCGCCGCCCATGTCGATAACGGCAGTACCCATATCGGCTTCGTCCTCCACAAGCACGGAAAGCGCGGCAGAATAGGGAGAAGCAACGACAGCTTCGATTTCAAGATGACAACGTTCGACCGCCAGCATCAGATTGCGGACAGCCGCTCCATCGCAACTGGCGACATGCATGTCGGCGCCAAGTACCTCGCCGATCATGTCCCGGGGATCGCGGATGGCGCGCGTGTCATCTAGCGAATATCCAACGGGAAGCGAATGCAGAACCGTACGCCCCGGCCCTGCAGTGTAGGAGGCTGCCGCTTCGAGTACGCGATGAATTTCGTAATCGCCGACAGAACGCCCGCCGATGTTGATCTGCGCGTTGAAGCGTTGCGAACCGAGACGGCCGCCGCTCACATTTACAATGACACTCTGTGCCTGCACGCCGGCCATCCGTTCAGCAGCGTCAACCGCATGACGGATCGCGTCTTCGGCCTCTTCCATGTCGACGACGGCGCCACCCTTAAGCCCGCGTGAACGCTGGTGGCCAATGCCGAGAATACGGCAACGATGGGTGCGCCCGCGCAACATGTCCGATTGCTCGGCAGGCAGCAGCTTGGCGATCAGACAGACAATCTTCGATGTGCCGACATCAAGCACACAAAGCACAGCACTTTTGCGCGCCGGCAAGGGTTTCATACGGGGGGTGAAGGTGTTGCGCGCATTCATGCCGCACCTCCCTTCGGCCGGGCCTTTTTCGACCGAGCTTCAAGGCGTTGTGCAGCCGCCTCTTCAGAGAGGCGAACAACAATCCGTCCGGGCATGCGCATATCAATGCTGCTGATATCCTTGTCCGGCAGTTTGGAGCTGCGCGAAAGTTCCGCCAGCCGGGCGACCGCCGCTTCTGCATCAACTTCAGGCAGCCGAATTTCAACGCCGTTGCTGAGCTTCAGATTCCAGCGCCGCTGCGCGACGAGGACGCCCGCTGTTATCCGCGATTTCAGCTCACCAGCGGCTTCGGAGATTTTCAGATAGTCGGCAACACGCTCATTGGCGCCCTCGCCAACCACAAAAGGAAGCCGCGTGAAACGCTGGTCTCGCATCTGATCGATAGCCTTCCCGTCGGCGGCAATCACTGAGACTTCGCCATCGAGCTGCCAGAGCGCGTAAGGTACGCGCTCGGTGACGGCAATCACCAGCTGATCGGGATAAAGTTTGCGGACTGTCGCTTCCCGAACCAGCGGCAACGCCTTGATCCGCTGACGGACCGCCTGCGCATCAAGGAACAGCACTGAATCGCGTGACGTGACGCCGGAGGCATCAAGGATTTCAGCATTCTGCAATTCCGTCTGGCCGCTGATGGCCACGACAGAAACGCCGAAACCGAACAGCCGCGCGAAGATGTCCGCGGGACGTCCGGCTTCCGCCGCGAAAGTATCAAAGTGACCGCCGCGCACAAAACCATAAGACACGGAAGCGCTGAGAAAAATGGCCGCGAGCGCTATGCCGAATCCGCGCCGCGTAACAAGATGAGTCAGATGAGCGCCAAGCGTGCGCCGGGGCGCCCGTCTGCGCAGGGCAGGACGGCGGGCAAGCTTCTGCACTGGCACATCTTGTGCCGTAGCGTCACCCTTCAGGCGCGCAGGCAGTAGCACAGCGATTGCCCCCGTCATCGATTCAAGGAGGCGTCTTCCACCATCCATCGAACTAGCTCACCAAAACCAAGGCCCTCATAGGCCGCGAGTTCAGGCACCAAAGAAGTCTCCGTCATGCCCGGCTGAGTGTTCACTTCCAGAACCACAAGCTCCCCGGTCCCCCCAGGCAGATCATCGTAACGAAAGTCTGAACGGCTCACGCCCCGGCATCCCAGTGCTTTATGCGCCCTTAACGCCAACTGTTGAATCTCGAGGTAAATATTTCCTTTAATTTCTGCCGGAAGGATGTGAATTGATCCACCTTTCGAATATTTTGCGTGGAAATCGTACCAGCCGCCGTCTGCGGCCCGGATATCGATGACCCCCAGAGCCCTGTCACCCATCACGGCGCAGGTCAGTTCGCGCCCCGCCACAAATGTCTCGGCAAGCAATTCTTCACCATAGGCCCAGTCAGCCCGGCTCAATTCCTGGGGCGGATGCTCCTGCCCATCGCGAACTATGAACACGCCATAGGACGAACCTTCAGCGATCGGCTTGAGGACATAGGGCGGAGGCAAAACATGGGCCTTGGCCGCATCGGCCCGCTTGACAACTTTGCCCTTGGGCACTGGCACACCAGCAGCGGACATCACGATCTTGGCCATCTGCTTGTTCATCGCCACGGCAGAAGCCAAGACACCAGAGTGCGTGTAGGGAATCTGCAGAATTTCCATAAGCCCCTGAATCGAGCCATCCTCGCCCGCGGGTCCATGCAGTGCGTTGAACGCAGCATCGGGTTTCAGCCTGGCCAGAACTTCGGCAACGTCCCGCTGCACATCGACCTTCGTGACCCGATAGCCCTCGCCCTCAAGCGCCTTTGCGCAGGCATTGCCCGAACGCAATGAAATTTCCCGCTCGGAGGACCAGCCACCCATCAGGACGGCAACGTGTTTGGACATCAGACAGAAGCTCCGGCTCGGACTCGAAATCAGCGATTCGCTGTCTTTTGTAGGCCGGAGAGTGGAAACAGACTGTTAAGCATGAAATTGAAATTGAGCCCCGCCAGATCGGAGCGATTCCCTCCTGGCCCGCGAGAAGCTGAGGCCAGGGGGCACGTGCTCATTCCAGATGGAGCCGGTCACTCAAACGTCAGGTTGGCCGCTTTCACGACCTGCGCATAAACATCTATTTCCGCCTCGATCTGCTTTTGGAACTGAGCAGCGGGAATATTGCCGGGAGTCACTGCCATGCCCTTGAGCTTGGCGCTGACGCCGGGATCGGCGACAGCGCGCTGAAACACCTCTTCAAGCTTTTTGGTGATGGCGGGCGGCGTACCCGTTGCCGCAAACACGCCAGACCACAATTTCGCATTGACCTCCGGAAAGCCAGCTTCCTTCATACTGGGCACATCCGGCAATTCGGGCGAGCGCTCTGAACCCGTCACCGCGATGGCGCGCACGCGGCCATCCTTGATCTGCGGGATCGCCGGCGGGCCATCGGAAATCGCCATCAGGCACAGAGCTTGCGCGACGCATTGCACCATCTCCATGCTGCTCTTTACTGGCAACATGACGCCTGGCATACCGGTCTTCAGCTTCAGCAACTCAGTCGTGATTGTGAATGCTGGTGAAGTGCTGGCGTAGGTCGATTTGTCCGGATTTGCCTTCGCATAAGCCACAAGCTCGGCCACGGTTTTTGGCGGCAATTGGACCGGACTGACCAGTATCAGCGGAAAATCCGCGATCATCGCAAGCGCAATGAAATTCTTGGTGGGATGATAATTGAGCTTCGGCCACACGGCAGCAGCGATAGACATCACACCGCTCGCTCCAATAAACAGCGTGTAGCCATCGGCTGGCTGGCCGACGACAAATTCTGCCGCTACGCGCCCCGCCGCCGCAGGCCTGTTCTCGACGATAATCTGCTGACCCAGAAACTCCGAGGCCTTGGCGCCAACCAGCCGTCCAAAGATGTCATTCCCGCCCCCTGCGGCAAACGGCACGATCAAACGAATGGCGCGATTGGGATAATTACCGGCGTCCTGCGCGCGCGCGGGGAAGGCTGCAGCTCCAAGCAAACCGGCAATCAGACCTGCGCCAAACGCCGGCCGCGCAAACGACATCATTTTCGAAACGTTCATATATCCCTCCCATGTATCAACGCCCCATTGTTGTAGAAACCGGTGCGCTTATCTTCAGATGTTAAATCGTTTGCCGGAAAAGTGGAACCCGCAACCGTGGCAGCCCGGGCCTGTCTGATCTTCCAGCACCGCACTTACCCCCGGTGTACCGGATCAAGCCACAGCACTGTCTCCGGTTTCTCCACCGGCTCGATATCGAGATTGACCGCTGTCGCCTGCCCATCCGAACGCACGAGCACGCATTCCAGCGTTTCATCCGGCGAAGCGTTGATTTCCTGATGCGGTACATAGGGCGGCACAAAGATGAAATCCCCCGGTCCGGCCTCCGCCGTAAATTCCAGAGCCTCACCCCAGCGCATGCGTGCCTTGCCCTTCACAACGTAAATCACGCTTTCCAGCGCGCCGTGATGATGCGCACCTGTCTTGGCATTGGCATGAATATGCACCGTTCCTGCCCACAGCTTTTGCGCGCCAGCGCGGGCAAAATCAATGGCGGCTGCCCGGTTCATGCCCGGCGTCTGCGGCGTATTCGTATCGAGTTGATCTGCGCGAATGACACGAATGCCATCATGTTTCCATTTGGGGTCGGAGTTGGTCATTCTATTGCTCCTGCCTTATCTAATTTCTTGAGTTACCTAGAAACGATTTGATCCGCAAAACGACCACTTTCGTTTCCTTGACGCCCAGCTGTCCTATCCGCTGAATGATATGGGAAGGCTCTACGGCAGCAATCTTTACTGGCCGAACGAGGCACGGGACTCACAATCCGCATTGTGAATGATTCAGAATTGGCACATCATGCACCATGGCGCTTTGCCTTGCGCTGGTGATCATCACAATCCATACGACACCCTCACGCGACAGGGACGCATTCGACATTACCATCGCAGGACGCCGCTTTTCCGCGAGCTTGTCGGAGAACGGAAACGGCACGACGGCCACATCGCCGCTCTTCAGATCGTTTGGTTCAAAGATCGGCAAAGACTTCATCTTCCTCTACACTGGCCCATTCTGAAAATGCAGTAAAAGGAACATCTTCGATCAAAGGGCCGCTCTTTTCCATGTAAACGCCTTTGTCATCTATCCGGTAACGGATCCTGTCGCCGGGACAAATCAGCAACTTGTCACGAACCTCGCGCGGCAAAACAGTCTGGCTTTTCACAGAAACTTTTGAATAGAAGACCGGCGGTTTGGCTTTGGGCATACCACTCTCCGCAAGAATAAGATTTACAATCTTATTACCCTACCACCTTACGAACAAGCGCCGATATCGGCCTTACGGCTTCACCCCAATTCTCCTAATCTCCCACCGCAAATCCACGCCACTGTTTTCCTTCACCCGGCGGCGCACTTCTTCGCCCAGACTTTCGATGTCCGCAGCGGTCGCCTTGCCGCGATTGATGAGGAAATTGCAGTGCATCTCGCTCACCTGCGCATCGCCCACAATCAACCCCCGGCAACCCGCGGCATCGACGACTTTCCAGGCGCTTTGCGGCTTGGGATTGGCGAATGTCGAGCCACCGGTCTTCTCCCGGATTGGCTGGGATTCCTCGCGCTTGCGGGTGATTTCGTCCATACGCGCAAGAATATTCTCTTTCGTGTCCGGCTTTCCCTGAAACAACGCGCTGGTGAAAATCACATCTTCCGGCGCTTCGCAGTGCCGGTAGGAAAAGCCCATTTCATCATGTGTGAAAGTACGAATATTGCCAGCGCGATCGACGCCGCGCACGTCCACAAGCACATCAGTCGTCTCACCGCCATGCGCACCAGCGTTCATGCGCAATGCGCCTCCAAGCGATCCGGGAATGCCGCAATAGAATTCCAGCCCAGCGACGCCCTTTTCGGCGAGCTCGCGCGCAAATTTCTGATCGGGCACCGCTGTTCCCACACGCACACGATAGCCGTCGAGAAACTCGATTTCACCGAAAGCCCGCCCACCCAACCGGATGGTGACGCCGGGGACGCCGCCATCCCTGACGATCAGATTGGAGCCAAGCCCGATGATCGTGACGGGAATATCACGTGGCAGATGCCTAAGGAAATAAGAAAGATCGGTTTCATCTGCTGGCAAAAACAGAACCTGCGCCGGCCCTCCCACGCGAAACCACGTGAACGGCGCCAGCGCCTGGTTCGCGGCCATCCGGCCACGCAATTCAGGCATTCTTGCAGTAAGTTCAGCAGTGATATCGGGAAAGCTCATGGCTTAGTGCTCGCGTGGCAGCGCAGCAAGTTCACCCGGCAGGTTCGCAGCCCATTGCGTGATATTGCCCGCGCCAAGGCAGACGACGTAATCGCCTTCGGTTGCAATATCTCCGATTGTTTTGGCCAGAACTGCAGGCGACTCCAGCCCGATGACGCGCCGGTGTCCATGCGCCTTGATAGCAGCCACAAGATGATCCCGGTCAATGCCCTCAATCGGAGCTTCGCCCGCTGCATAGACATCCGCGACTACAACGAAATCAGCGTCGTTGAAACATGACGCGAAATCATTGAACAACGATTGCAGACGCGTATAGCGATGGGGTTGAACAATCGCGATGACTTTCGCTTTCGTCGAAGCGCGCGCCGCTTTCAGAACAGCAGCAATCTCGACGGGATGATGGCCATAGTCATCGAATATCAGCGCACCGTTCCACTCGCCCACGCGTGTAAACCGCCGCTTGACGCCGCCAAACGAAGCCAGAGATTTGCGGATCGTATCGGCATCGACGCCAAGTTCATGGGCCACTGCAATCGCGGCCGTCGCATTCAGCGCATTGTGATGGCCCGGCATCGGTAGTTCGAGATTCTGGATAAACGTTGCGTTGGACGAAATGCGGTCGCGCACCAGCACATTGAAACGCGAACGTCCGCCTTCCAGATTCACATCCATCAACCGCACATCAGCTTGCGGATTTTCGCCATAAGTGATCACGCGCCGATCCTCGATCCGTCCGACAAGTTCCTGAACAGTCGGATGATCCGTGCACATCACGGCAAAGCCATAGAAGGGCAGATTTTCGACAAGCGCCCGAAACGCGGCCTTGATCGCATCAAAGGTCTTGAAATGATCGAGATGTTCTGGATCGATATTCGTGACAACGGCGATGTCTGCTGGAAGCTTCAGAAAAGTGCCGTCGCTTTCATCCGCCTCAACCACCATCCACTCGCCTTCACCCAGGCGCGCATTGGTGCCGTAGGCATTAATGATACCGCCGTTGATAACAGTCGGATCGAGGTTCGCACCATCCAGCAAAGTCGCCACTAGCGAAGTCGTCGTCGTCTTGCCGTGCGTGCCTGCGACGGCAACTGAGCGCTTGATACGCATGAGTTCAGCCAGCATCTCTGCCCGGCGCACGACGGGAATACGTTTTTCACGCGCCATCGCAAGTTCCGGATTATCGCGGCGAATTGCGGTGGACACGACAACTACTTCAGCTTCACCCAGGTTCTTCCCATCGTGACCGATAAAGACCTTCGCGCCACGTTCGCGCAAACGCAGCACATTGGCGTTTTCGCTCGCATCCGAGCCCTGCACACGATAGCCTTGATTGAGCAAAACTTCTGCAATTCCGGACATGCCGATGCCGCCAATGCCAACAAAGTGGATGGGGCCAAGTTCGCGCGGCAATTTCATTTCGGACAACTCCGTGGACAGATCGCCAGCGCGAAAAATTAACGCACACCGCACCGGCAAAGCTATATCCCGGCAACCTCGCAGACGAGATCGGCGAGCCTTGCGGCCGCATCGGGGATTCCGGCGCTCTTGGCCGCTTCCGCCCGCGCCGTCAACCCCTCCATGCGGCCCAATACCCGCGTCAACGATGCCGCGAGCCATTCCACGGTGAAATCACTCTGCCGGACCACTTCCACCGCGCCTGTCTTTGCCAGATGCGCCGCATTGGCTGCCTGATCCTGATCCAGCGCAAAGGGAAACGGCACCAGGATCGCCGGACGGCCGATAACCGCCAGTTCGGACACTGTCGATGCGCCCGATCGCGCGATGACCAGATGCGCCCAGCCAATTCGCGCCGGAAGATCGCCAAAGAACGGCGCGACTTCGGCGTTCATGCCAAGCGCATTGTAGGCTTCGCGCACGCGTGCTTCATCTTCCCCACGCGCCTGTTGCACAATATCTAGACGCTCACGCATCACCGGCGCCATCGCCGCGATTGCTGCCGGTACTATGTCGGACATCACCTTTGCGCCCTGCGAGCCACCCGTAACGAGCACCCGTAAACGGCCAGATTGCGTCTCTGGAAAGGTCAATCGTGCCGCTTCGATCACTGAGGGACGAACGGGATTGCCCGTGTGCGTCACTTTAGCCGCGTTGGCGGCATCAACGCCGCCCAATTCAGGAAAACCCGTCGCGATACGATTAACCCTGCCCGCAAGAAATTTGTTCGCACGGCCCATCACCGCATTTTGTTCGTGCAGGATTGAGGGCGTACCCAGCATCGTTGCCGCCATCACCGGGGGCACTGTGGGATAACCGCCAAAACCAACGACACACAGAGGTTTTGTGCGTTTGATAATACCGCGCGCTGTCAGCGTGCCGCGTCCCAATTGCAACGCGGCCAGAACTTTCGAAACCATTCCGCCGCCCGTTGGCGTCGCAGCAGGTATAGTGTGGATTTCACGTGCCGGAAAGGATGCGCCATATCTGATAGCACGTTCATCCGTTGCAAGCTCCACCGCAATGCCACGGCGTTGCAACTCTTCACTGAGCGCCTGCGCAGGGAAAAGATGTCCGCCCGTTCCGCCAGCGGCAACGAGAACAGCTCTGTCGCCACTCATTTTTCGATGCGCTCCGCAATTTCAGACCGTGGCCGCTTGCGTGTAACTGCCAGCAGAAAACCCATCGCCAGACCGATGGAAATCAGCGACGAACCGCCATAGGAGATGAACGGCAACGTCATACCCTTGGCCGGCATCAGGTTGAGATTGACCGCCATGTTGATTGTGCTCTGCACACCGAACAACATCACCAGACCAGCCGTTGCGAAGCGGCAGAACGGGTCTTCATTGCGCGAAGAAACGATCAACCCGCGCAACACAACAAAGGCAAAGATCGACATCAGAAAGATGCAGGCAATAACGCCGAACTCTTCGCCCGTGACGGCGAAAATAAAGTCAGTATGCGAATCCGGAAGGATACGCTTGTAAGTCCCTTCACCCGGGCCCTTTCCAAACCAGCCGCCAGAAACAAAACTTTCCATCGCCGTATCGACCTGGAATGTGCTTGTCGTGCCGGTTGAAGCCGTTTCGGGATACAGAAACTTGTCGATGCGCGAGCGCACGTGGCTGAGCCAGTGATAGGCCGCAACGACGCCCAGAAAACCGATGCCCCCGATGCCCGCAACCCAGATCCAGTGAAGCCCCGCCATGAAGAAAAGGCTCGCCCAGACAATGGATATCAACATCGTCTGCCCGAAATCAGGTTGCATCATCAGCGGCGTAATTGTGAGCGGCAGCAGCAACAAGGCAAGCATATTGCCCGGCATGTCGTTGCGCCGCGCCCCTTCGGAAAAAGCCCAGGCGGCAAGCACAACAAAAGCCGGCTTCACGAATTCTGACGGCTGTATGCCGAAAATCCAGCGCCGCGCGCCCTTCACTTCCGCCCCCCACAGTAGCGAGGCGACGACCATACCCATCCCCAATATGAATACGAACAGCGCCGCACGACGTACTTGCCGCGGCGAGAGAAACGAAGTCGCCAGCATCAGCAGGCCCGCAGGCACAAGATAAAGAATTTGCCGGTTCACAAAGTGAAAGGGTGCAAGCCCCAAACGTTCGGCTACAGGCGGAGAACCCGCCAGCGTCAACACAACCCCAAGCACGATCAGCGCCGTGATCGCTGAAATAAACCAGCGATCGACTGTCCACCACCAGTCAGATACCCAGGACCTTTCCGCGCGAGACATCATGATGGCTTCTCCTGACTTGCCGGATGGAGTTCACGCGCATCGCTTTGCATGGCCGCAACAAGACTTGCAGCGAGCGACCGGAACGCATCCCCTCGCACTTCGTAATTGGCAAACTGGTCATAGGATGCGCAAGCTGGCGAGAGCAAAACAACCGGCTGCTTCGTATTGCATGCGTGCGCGTCGGTCGCCGCTGCCGACAAGGCCGCATCAAGCGTCCTGCAGACTACGAAATCAACATTGTTCAAGCCGAGCGTTCTGGCGAAATCGTCAGCCGCAGTCCCGATAAGATAAGCTTTACGCACGCGATCCATGAGCGGCATCAACGGGGCGATGCCACCCTCCTTCATCTGGCCACCGGCAATCCAGAATATATCATTGAAGGACAGAAGAGCCTTTTCGGCGGCATCCGCATTGGTGGCCTTTGAGTCATTGATAAAGACTACATGGCCAATGCGGCCGACTTCTTCCATACGATGCGGCAGACCAGGAAAAGTCTTCAAGCCCTCAACAATCGTTTCAAGCGGGAACCGCCAGAGATGCATGATTCCCGTCGCAAATGCGGCATTCTGAACGTTGTGCGCGCCCCGCAGAGTCGCAATCCCCGCAGTGTCGCCGATAACTTTGCCGGCGCCATCATGTAGCGTAGAGACGATCTTTGTCCCGTCAGCAAAAACACCGCGCCTTAACCTGCGATGGATGGACACGGGGCATGTGAAACGCGTTGCATCCTCACCCAGAATGTTTTCACGCGCCTTGCCGATTTCCCAGCAGTAGCGATCATCAACCCCAACTAGCGCCATCTTCGAAGCCGTTATCATACGGGCTTTTACAGCGGCGTATTTTTCCATTGTGCCATGACGATCGATATGATCGGGTGACAGATTGATCAATGCCCCGACCGTCGGGTTAAGTGAAGGCGCCAGATCAATCTGGAATGACGAGACTTCGATCACGTGCATGCGTTCATGCGAAGGCGGCATCAGTTCGAGTATGGGCGTGCCAATGTTGCCGCCCAGTTGCACATCGATGCCTGCTTCAGATAACAGATGTGCTGTCAAAGCCGTTGTTGTCGACTTGCCATTGGTGCCTGTGATAGCGACGAACGGAGACCCCGGCGCAATCGCTGCGCGTTCTCTGCAAAACAATTCGAGATCGCCGATGATTTCGACGCCTGCTGCGTGTGCTTTTTCGACAGTCCAATGCGGCTTGGGATGCGTTAGCGGCACACCCGGACTGAGGACAAAACTTTCAAAGTTGGACCAATCCTGTTTATCGAGATCGCCAACATCGATGCCCTCATTGCCTGCACGCGCGCGGGCCGGTGCGCTATCGTCCCAGGCCAGCACGTGCGCGCCTCCCGCAACCAGCGCACGCGCTGTTGCAAGACCCGATCCGCCAAGACCGAACAGCGCAACTCGTTTTCCAGAAAAGCAGGTGACTGGAGTCATTTCACCTCACCTTGAGTGTTGCAAGGCCAATCATGGCCAGAACGAATGCGCAAATCCACAAGCGGATAACAATTTGCGGCTCCTGCCATCCCATTTTTTCCAGATGATGATGAAACGGCGCCATACGAAAGACACGCTTGCCTGTAAGCTTGAAGGATACCACTTGGACGATGACAGACAAAGCTTCAAGAACAAATAACCCGCCCACAATGCCCAGCACGATTTCATGTTTCACTGCGACAGCAATACTGCCAAGCAATCCGCCAAGCGCAAGCGATCCGGTATCGCCCATGAAAATCTGCGCAGGTGGCGCATTGAACCAGAGAAAGCCCAGCCCCGCCCCAATAAGCGAACCGACCACCACCGCCAATTCGCCTGTACCAGGAACATAATTGATGCCGAGATAGGTCGCGAACACGATATTGCCAGCAAGCCACGCAATCGCACCAAATGTTCCCGCCGCAATCATCACAGGAACAATCGCAAGACCATCAAGTCCGTCTGTTAGATTAACTGCATTGCCTGTTCCGACGATGACAAAGGGCGCGAAAACCAGAAAGAAATAGCCGAGATCAAGCGCAAAACCATTCACTAGGGGAATCGCGAGTCCCGTCATATTATTGGGACCGAAATACATCATGGCGGCGCTAGCCGCACCGGCAACCAATATCTCCAGCGAGAGCCGCGCCTTGCCGGAAAAGCCATTGTGGCTCTGCTTGGTGACCTTGAGATAGTCGTCATAGAAGCCGATAGCGCCGAAACCCAGCGTAACCAACAATACGATCCAGACGAAGTGATTTTTGAGATTGCCCCAGAGCAATGTCGAGACAACCACGCCAGACAGGATCATCAGGCCGCCCATGGTTGGCGTGCCTTTCTTTGTCAAAAGATGACTTTCCGGACCATCTTCGCGAATGGGTTGCCCTTTGCCCTGCTTCAGCCTGAGCGCTGTAATGATGGCAGGTCCGAAATAAAACACAAACAGCAACGCCGTCGCTGTCGCACCTGCAGTGCGAAACGTGATGTATCGAAACAGATTGAGCGGACCCAATATGTTGGCGAAGTCCGCCAGAAAGCTCAGCATAGATCTAGTCCTGTTTTATCGGTTCTACTGTGTTTGCGGCGTATGCATCTTTGAGCGCTTTTACGAGTGGCCCCATCCGGCTGCCATTGGAGCCTTTCACCATCACAACATCGCCCGCGCGCACTTCAGAAAGAAGAGCATCGCGAATTTCTGCGGACGTCGTGGCCCACTTTGCACGCTGTCCAGTATCCAGCGCCTCGAACAAAGATTGTGTTAGCGGCCCCGCCCCGAAGACCAGATCAACTTGATTGGCAGCAATATCCGCCGCCAGCTCGGCATGAAGCTTTGCGCCATTTGGTCCCAGCTCCAGCATGTCACCGATGACGGCGATCCGTCTTCCTTCCACGCCCGGTTCCGCTGCGCCAAGCAAGCCCAATGCGGCACGCATCGAGGCAGGATTGGCGTTATAACTTTCGTCAATGAGCGTAAAGACGCCTTCCGGAGTGAGAATTTCCGAACGTGCGCCCCGCCCGGCAGGCGGCTTGAATTCGATCAACGCCGCCGCGATCTCGGCAACATCAAGACCGAGCGCACGCCCAGCCAACAGAACTGCAAGTGAGTTCAGCGCGATATGTTTACCTGGCGCACCTATGCGATACCGTAGATCGATGCCGAGAATCCAGGCATCCACAACACAGCCGTCTTCGTCGTTTTTAACAGCTATCAAGCGCGCGTCAGATTTCTCATCTTCGCCAAAGCTAAGAACCTGGGATGCTTGGGTCAATTTCGCAGCCGCACGCAAACGTTCGAACTGCGCGATATCGCGGTGTATTATGGCAACGCCATTTGGCTCAAGTCCGCTAAATATCTCCGCCTTGGCGTCCGCAATTGAATCAACGGACTCAAAAGCTTCCAGATGCACAGGAGCCACTGTCGTGACGACTGCCACATGCGGACGCACCATTGCTACAAGCGGCGTAATTTCGCCTGCATGATTCATCCCGATTTCAAAGACGCCAAACCGGGATTGCGCAGGCATGCGCGCAAGTGTCAGCGGCACGCCCCAATGATTGTTATAGGAGGCTGCCGAAGCATGCGTTTCGCCAAATTCCGAGAGCACAAGCCGCAGCATTTCCTTTGTGCCAGTCTTTCCGACAGATCCAGTCACAGCAACTATTCCAGCACGTGTGCGCTCCCGCGCGCGCCGGCCCAAAGATTCCAGAGACGCTAGAACATCCCGCACGACGAATAGCGAACCCGTGCCCTTCAATTCATCCGCGTGGGCTTCATCAACGACCGCCGCCTCAGCCCCCGCTTCGAACGCCGCTTTGACATAATCATGACCGTCTGAATTCTCACCTTTGATCGCAAAATAGAGGTCACCCGGATGCAATGTGCGGGTATCAATCGATACGCCGAAAACAGCCTGC
The DNA here is from genome assembly GCA_947474545.1 of Beijerinckiaceae bacterium. Taxonomy (GTDB): domain Bacteria; phylum Pseudomonadota; class Alphaproteobacteria; order Rhizobiales; family Beijerinckiaceae; genus Terripilifer. The sequence continues at coordinate 41,382 of CANJJI010000006.1, forward strand.
GGCAGCGCGCCGCCAGCGCGCGCACCCAACGCCGTAATGAGGTTGAAACCGTTCCACAACGGTGTCCTGTTCATACCCTTGTGCCCTTTACAGACAACGCCGAGATAGCCTCGCGTACAGCCTCATGATCGGAAAAGTGAAGAACCGTGTCGCCAACAATCTGGCCGGTTTCATGGCCTTTCCCCGCGACAATCAGGGCATCGCCGCTGCCAAGCATCGCGATCGCCGCGTTGATTGCGGAAGTACGATCGCCAATTTCGATGGCGCCAGGAGCCGCATCAAGAATCGCAGCGCGAATTTTCGCTGGCGCTTCGGATCGCGGATTATCGTCTGTAACAATAACGACATCCGCGTTGCGTACGGCTATTTCGCCCATGATGGGACGCTTGCCTGCATCGCGATCCCCGCCGCATCCGAACACCACAATCAATTTACCCCGAGTTACGGGACGCAAGGCCTGCAAAACCTTTTCCAGCGCATCCGGTTTATGGGCATAGTCCACGAAGACAGGCGCCCCTCTGAACTCGCCGACCCGTTCCAGCCGTCCGGGCGCGCCTTCAAGATGTTCAAGCGCAGTAAATACACGCCCCGGATCGCTGCCCGACGATATGCAGAGGCCCGCAGCAACAAGCGCGTTGGAAGCCATGAATGCGCCAGCAAGCGGCAGAACAAACTTATAACGCTTGCCTTCGTATTGAATATGTAACTGTGTCTGCGAAGCTTCACTGACAGCTTCAATGATCTTGATATCCGCACCATGCCGGCCTGTCGTCATGACAACAAGTCCGCGATCACGGCAGACTTTGATAACCTGGCCTGCCACTTCGCTGTCCGCATCAACCACTGCGCCCTGCCCGGCCTTCAGCAATGAATTGAAAAGCCGCATTTTAGCCGCCAGATAACTTTCAAGGTCCGGATGATAATCAAGATGGTCGCGCGATAGATTTGTAAAGCCGCCGGCCGACAACCGCACACCATCAAGACGGTATTGATCGAGACCATGCGAAGAAGCTTCCATCGCAAGATGCGTAACGCCTTCCCTGGCCAATTGATCAAGCGTCTTGTGCAGCGAAACAGGGTCCGGCGTAGTGAGCGAGCCATAGACAGCGCCGGACGGCGTAATAACGCCGGTCGTTCCGAGCGCCGCCGCCTGCTCTCCACACTGAAGCCATATTTGGCGAACAAACGCAGCGACCGATGTCTTGCCGCTTGTGCCCGTAACAGCAACGATTGTCTGGGGCTGGAGCGGATAGAAGGCGGCTGCCGCATGCGCCAAAGCAAGCCGCACATCTTCGACTTCGATCCAATAAACGCCCAGCGCAGGATCTGCGGGCGCTTTGTGACAAACGACGGCGACCGCACCCGCTGCTATCGCTTGCGCTGCAAAGGCAAGTCCGTCGGCTTTCGTTCCAGACACAGCAAAGAAAACATAGCCCGGTTTTATTGTACGGCTATCGGCGCTCAGGCCAGCGACGGAACAGGCGCTGGCATCGGGCGCCAGCGCTTGTTTCGAAAGCAGATCAGATAGCGTTTTCAGCGCCATTGTCTGCCTTCCGTCGGAAGTCCATAGCCGCTGCGCGCAACAACTGGAAACGGCGCAGATGGCATATCATCGCGCGGCGGCAGACCGAGAATAGGCGATACGCGCTCAATGATCCTGCCAGTGACGGCGCCGGCATTCCACGCAGCCGTACGCTGACCTTTGGTTTCCGGCACCGCCTGAGGCTCATCATATAGCGTGAGGATGAGATAACGCGGTTTGTCCGACGGCATGATTGCGGTGAAGGTCGTCAACACCCTGTCATTGGAATATCTGCCGTTGACGACTTTGTTCGCGGTGCCTGTTTTTCCGCCCGCATAATAGCCAGCGACATCGATCTTCTTGGCCGATCCGACTTCAGCGTTCAGACGCATGAGATAGCGCATCATCTCGCTGGTTTCCGGGGCAATGACTTGCGGCGCGCTTTCTGGCGTCTCGTGTGTCTCGCTGTTGAGGAATGTCGGCTTCGTCAAACGGCCGCCATTCACCAGCGATGACACTGCCATCATTGCCTGCAGAGGCGCCACAGCCAAACCATGCCCGAACGCAATGGTGGCAGTGTTCAGTTCACCCCATCTTTTCGGCACAATCGGCGCAGCGCTTTCCGGCAGTTCCGTGAGCATCCGGCTGGTCTGCCCAAGTTTCGCGAGGAAGCTCTTGTGATGATCCACGCCTAACATCAACGCCAGCCTGCCGGTACCGATGTTGGAAGAATATGTGAAAACCTCAGACACCGTCAGAGCGCGCGACTGCGCGTGAAAATCATGAATTCTGAATCGTCCAAGCGCCAGCGCCTGGCGCGCATCTATACGCGAGTTCAGTCTCACACGTTTTGAATCCAGCGCCATGGCGAGCGTCAACGCCTTGAATGTAGAACCCATTTCAAAAACGCCAACCGACATACGGTTGATGTTTTTGTTTTCCAAGGCTTCTGAGGGATTATTGGGGTCAAAATCGGGCAACGAGGTCAATGCGACGATCTCGCCTGTGTGCACATCCATGATGGCTGCCGCCGCTGCTTTTGCCTTGAAGGTCTTCATGCCCTTGAGCAATTCGTCACGCACGGCATGGGTGGCCTTGACATCGAGCGACAGTTTGATCGGCTTCAGGTCTTGCTGGTTCGTCCTGAAACCGGCGTTGGATAGTTCGCTCAGTCCCAGACTGTCGATATATTTTTCAATCCCGGCAATTCCGTGATTGTCCTTGTCAGTGGAACCTAAAACATGTGCGCCGATGGGCCCATTGGGATAGACGCGCTTGTGCTCCGGCCAGAAACTGACACCTGGCAGTCCCAAGCGGAAAATCTCGTCGCGCTCGGAAGGACTGATCCCGCGCTTGACCCAGACGAAGCCTTTTTTCGTGGAAAGCTTGGCGCGTAATTCCTTAGCGTTCACGTCGGGCAAAATCGCCGTAAGGAGCTCGACTGCCTCGTCCTTGTCTATGATACGGTTGGGCTCTGCAAACAACGAGTTGATCTTCAGATCCGTCGCCAGAATTTCGCCATTGCGATCCAGAATATCCGGACGCGAGCGCGATTGTTCCGTCAAGGCCTCCCGATGCAGGCCAGCCGGATCAGGTTTGGCGCCCAGCCACACCAGTTTGGAAGCAATTACGACATAGACACAGGTAAATGCACAGGCGACCAGCTTGATGCGCAATCCACTTTTGCCAATGCGCGTGGAGAATATCGACGCCAGTTGCGCTTTAAGCCAATCCTTCCAACTGGCTTTAGACGGCGGCTGTTCAGCTGCAGATGGAGCATACTCAGAACCGCCAGCGTTCATTGGGAAAAGATCCGGTTCGCCCGTCGCGTAGCCGCGTCCATCATGTGCCGCTGATACGCGGATATCTGGCGTGTTCATGGCGATTTCGGTTTCCTGCTGGAGGGTGTCGTCTGGCCCGAGGCCACCGCGGGAGACGCCGGCGTATTTGTCGGTTCTGACAGGCCCAGCATTTCCAGCTTACGGCCGATGGAATCAACTTTCGGCGGGCGTTCAGGCAGTTCCTGAATGGTGCCGATCTGAAGCAGGTCAAGTTGTTGCAGATCGAGATGCTTGTCCGCAAGAGCCTGAATAAATTCGGGGCGTGTCAGGTGCGCCCATTCGGCGCGCAATATTCCGATCTGGGCTTGCAATGCCTTGTTAGCGTTGCGTGTCTTTTTCAGCCGCTCTGAATAAAGAATGGTTTCGTACTTGATGGAATAGGCATAGGCAGCCGATCCCATCAGGGCAAAAATTGCAAACATGTTAAGATAACGGCCGATCTTCATGGCCTGCCTTTCTTGCCGGCTGGACCGGCGGCCGCGCCAGTGCGGATCGCGTATCGCAAACGGGCCGATCGCGCGCGGGGGTTGGCGGCGCTTTCTTCTGCGCTGGCGGTCACGGGCTGCTTGCCCTCAAGCGTAAATGTGAATTCGGGCAATGGTGGCTCGCCGGGCAATAGTCGCGATCGCGCTTGCCCGCGTCCCGCCCGCTCGGCAAAAAACTGCTTTACGATGCGATCTTCCAGCGAATGAAAGCTCACGACGACAAGGCGTCCGCCAGGCTTCAGGATGCGCTCGGCTGCTTCCAGTGCCCGCTGCAATTCGCCAAGTTCATCATTTACAGCGATACGAAGCGCCTGAAAGGTGCGCGTCGCAGGATGAATTTCATTGGGCTTGTGATGTACAATACGCGCGATCAACGAGGAAAGCTGCAACGTCGATGTGAAAGGCGTGCGGATACGGTCCATCGCGATCGCTTTCGCGATCTTGCGCGACAGGCGTTCCTCACCATAGCGATAGATGAGATTGGCGAGCTCTTCCTCATCCGTCTCGTTGACGATATCGGCTGCGCTACGCCCACTGGATTCCATGCGCATATCGAGCGGGCCGTCGTGGCGGAACGAAAATCCGCGCCCGGCCTGATCAAGCTGCATCGAGGACACGCCGATGTCGAGAACGACGCCATCGACGCTGGCAAATCCAAGCCTTCGCGCCACGCTATCAAGTTCGCCAAACCGCGCCGGTTCAAGCATGAGCCTGCCGGACATGTCAGAAACCAGAGATTGTCCAGCTCCAATCGCAGAAGGGTCGCGATCCAACGCGATGACCCGCACATCCGCTGCCGCCAGAAGTGCGCGCGTATAACCGCCTGCACCGAATGTACCATCAATGATGATCTGACCGTCGAGCGGATGCAGCGCAGAGATGACCGCCTCGAGGAGGACAGGAATGTGCCGGGCTGGTCCGCCAACGGCAGGAGTTAGTGACCCGCCGTGCCCCGCACTCATTCCTGTACTCCCCGAGGCTGCGGTTGAGCCTGATGCGAATTGTTTTGCGCACCCGCCCCCACATGTCTGGCCCCCAGCTGCTTCCGCAGTTCGCGCACCTGATTTCTGGCCTCTTCCAGATGCGAACGAAAACGCGCCGGTTCCCAGATTTGAAACTTGTATCCCTGCCCCACGAAGGTCACTTCGGACGTAAGTCCCGCAAAGTCCTTCAACGAGTCCGTCAAAATGATACGGCCCTCCGCATCCATTTTCAGCGTCTCGCTCACGCCCATCAACGCAACTGAATAGACATCGTGCTCCGGCGTGTAGGGCCTGAAATGATCCAGCAAACCGTCGATCTGCCGTATCAACCCATTCCCGCCGCAATCCAGCGCCTGCTGATCGAGCGAGGGGTGAACGTAGAGCCCCTCGAATCCGTCCTTCGCCATCACCGCCCTGAACGAGGCCGGTATGGAGACGCGGCCCTTGGAGTCGAGCCGGTTTGTAAAGTTTGCGACGAACCGATCCAGCACACGCACCCAACCTGCGGTCAGAAAGGCTTACGCCCTCTTTCCCGCTATTCACGCTGACGCTCCCGGTCACGAAGATTGGCGCGAAGTCATTCCAACGCGCCGGCGCGGGCCGGCCCGGAAACGGTCTCGGGCAAATCACTGAACTCGACGGGATGATTTGGGATAGCATGGGATTTTATGGGACGTCAATGGTGCAGTTGAGTCGAAACGGGACGGAGTCCTGCTCTGGCCCATTAGCTATTGTTAATATTAACGAAGAGTTGAGAATCCCCGATTTTAGGCCATCAAAAGGGATTCTTTCTCGCTGGACTGCGCCCGCTGGACGCACAGCCCTGGGCGCGATAGATCAGTCACAGGCTGTATGGCCAGACGGAACGCCAGAATGAGCGAGCAAACGGTGCGCCGCCCCGACCAAGCGCGCCCAAAATCGACAGTTTTTTTTCGCCCCAAGAAACGTCTGGCGAACGAAATCGATTTTTGGCGCGGTTTCGCGCTCGTCTCGATCTTCATCAACCACATCCCGGGCATCGTTCTGGAAAAGATCACTCACCGCAATTTTGGCCCATCGGATTCGGCTGAATTGTTTGTGTTTCTGGCGGGCTTCTCGCTTCGCTTCCTTTCAGAAAGCCGGTCTGAAAACCTGACCACACCGCGCCTGTTCATGCGCCTGGAAGCACGAACTTTCACGATTTACGCTGCCCATATTCTGACCGTCGTCCTGGCCCTCGCGCTTCTGGCAAGCGCCGCACTATGGTTCGAGACACCATTGATTTTGCAATGGCATAACGCCCAGACTTTTTTTCAGGACCCGGTACAGTCAATTATCGGAATCGCCGGCCTGAGCTATCAACTGGGATATTTCGATGTCCTGCCGCTCTATGTCGTGCTGATGGCAATAGCGCCATTTATTGTTTTGCTTCATAGATTTGCACCTAACATCCTATTGCCCGTCTCGATCCTCATATGGGTCGCGACGCTCTATAACGAGGTGAACGTACCCACATGGCCCATCGAAGGCCGTTGGTTTTTCAACCCCGTCGCGTGGCAATTGTGCTTTGTTACAGGTTTTGTCCTTGCGCGGCCGACAGGCATAGGCGCTTGGACCCGAAACAATCACTATTGGCTGCGTTGGATAGGCTTCCTGATTGTGCTTGCGGGACTGATCATCACGTGGTTTGCGCTGTGGCCCGATCCGTTTACCGCTCCTCAGCCATATCTATTTTTTGTTTTCGAAAAAACCTACCTGTCTCCTGGCCGGTTTATTCACCTTCTGGGGCTGGTAGCATTTGTATCGGGCGCCTACGTATGGCTTGATAAATTTAATATATTTCAATATATTGGATCATTTTTTGCGTTGCTTGGCCGCAATTCCCTGAACGTATTTTGTGCTGGGTCCCTGTTATCACAGGCCGGACAGATCACGCGCTTCGCCGCGCCAGTGAGTATTACGACTGATCTTCTTGTGGTAACTTTAGGTGTCATGATAATGACAGTAGTGGCCTGGATGAACGAATGGCGCAAACGTCTATGAAATCGATTGCAAGCTTAGCCGCTTTTGCTGTCACTTTGTTTTCGGGTTTTGCATTGGCGCAGGACGCTGGCGGCGTTTCGCCTAACGTGTCCAGCCCCTCCATAGCCAGTCCCGTTGACCCGACCGCTTTGCCCGAAGTGGAGAGCACGGCTCATGACTGGCCAAAAATGCCTCCGGAACTCTCATTGATGAGTTCGCAATGTGCCGTTCCCTCGGCAGACCTTGCGACCCTTGTGCCCGGTCTCGGCCGGACTGTCGAAAAACTGGGCACGACGAAGAAACTGCGCATTCTGGCAATCGGCTCTTCATCCACCTGGGGCGTAGGCGCGTCCAGCCTCAAGCGCAATTATCCCTCGCGGCTGGAAGCCATATTATCCAATGTTTGGAAGGGCGTTGAACTCGAAATCATCAATCGCGGCGTCGGTGGCGAAGTCGCAGCCCAGACCGCAGCCCGATTACTGGACGAAATTGATCTGGCCCAGCCGGATATGATTCTTTGGCAGGTCGGCACCAATGATGCGCTGAACAATGTTCCGCTCGAAAGTTTTGAGAAACCTGTCCGCTCGACGATAGCCGAAGTGCGACAGCGCAATATAGACATCGTTCTGGTGGGACTGCAATACACGCCCAAATATGCACGGCACGAACATTATTTCAAAATTCGCAATCTCATGGAGATAATTGCTGCAAGCGAAAGCCTGCTTTATGTGCGCCGCTATCGCGCGATGGAATTCATAGCCAATACCAAAGCTAATCTGTCCATGATGTCGAGTGACAATTTCCACCTCAATGATCTGGGATACCAGTGCATGGCTGAACATGTCGCACAGGCCGTCGTCGCTAATCTTTTTGTGCGCCGCAGCGACAAATCCAAGGCGCTCGCCGGCGCGTCTGTGGTTGCGCGGCCAAATTAAGCGCTTAGGCGCGTATAACAAGCGAAATGTATAGCATGCGGAACGGATCCACTCGTCATGCAGTGCAGCAAGAACAGCCAAGACCGCGCTACATATAGTGTTCGTGCATTCATCTCAATTGTGCTAACGTTCATTTCAAACAATCGCTCAAGATCCCTGATGTCATTCAATACGCCCAGGATACTTTTCGCCGCCGCTGTGCTCATGCTGGCAGGCTCAGCTATTTCATGTGCGCAGGAAGCACCTGCGGAGCCTGCACAAAAGCCTGCGGATACGGCGCACGAAGCCCCGCCAGCAGCGCAGCTGCCCGAACCCAGCGTATTGAGCTTGCAATGCACAGTGCCCTCTCAGGAAATCGCGACCCCCGCGCCCCTGCCAGCAACGATCGCCAGATTGCAATCTGGCAAGACCCTTCGAGTCCTGGCAATCGGTTCCGCATCCGTGCAGCAATTCGACCGCAAGACAAACCGGGTCAATGAGAGCTCGCAATTCGCTAGCCTGCTTGGAAAGGTTCTGAAAGACGTCAAGATCGAAATCGTGAACCGTGGCGTCTCGGGTGAAGTCGTTTCAACAGCGGCTCAACGCCTGATCAACGAAGCAGTATTGGCGCGGCCCAATCTCGTATTGTGGCAGCTCGGGACCAGTGACGCGATTTCACGCGTACCGGTCGACGAGTTCATAGACACCGTGCGTTCAACCGTTCAGCGCCTGCGAGCCAATAATATCGATGTCGTACTCGTTGGTTTGCAATATACGCCGCAATTTGCCCGCGACGCACAATTCTATGCCATGCGTACCGCATTGACGAAATTGGCCAGCGATGAACAGATCGTCCTCGTCCGCCGCTATAATGTGATGGATTTCATCGCCCGGACCAAGGCCAACCTGCAAGTGACGCCAGACGGCGAGTTCAACGCCGGTGACATTGGACCACAATGTATGGCCGAACACGTTGCCCAGGCAGTTATCGCGAGTGTGTTCCTGCGCCGTCCACGGAAACCCGGCAACAAGAGCTGAAAGCCTGCCGGACACGTCCCACAAATTTATATTTTCTGAACATGGGCATATTTGCCCATAACAATATATATGCAAATTTTGAATTTTATTGATCCTGCCCACTTGCCAATTTTAATATAAGGTATAAACATATCTTTATGTCAATTTATCACCCCAACGACCCCGCTCGTCCCGTCGCCCCGTTAGCGAACGTCCTTGATGCCCTTCAGGCTGCAGGCGAAATCACCAGGTTGCGCCTCCTCGCCCTGCTGGCAGAAGCCGAGCTGACCGTCAGCGAACTGGTTATCATTCTAGGCCAATCACAGCCAAGAATCTCTAGACATCTCAAACTATTGGTTGAGTCAGGTATGGTCGAGCGCCACCGCGAGGGCGCCTGGGCCTTCTTTCATCTGGCGCAGACAGGACCGGAAGTTCAGATGGCCCGCAACATTGTTCAGCGGATGGATCCCAATGACCCACTGATAGCCTCCGACCGCATTCGCCTTGAGGAAGTCCGGAATGGACGCGCGGATCGTGCCGCCCGTTACTTCGCTGTGCAGGCTTCCGATTGGGACCAAATCCGCTCACTACATGTGCCGGAAGCGCAGGTGGAAAACGCAATTCGCGAAATCGTGGGCAAGGGTCCATTCCAATCGGTTCTCGATCTTGGAACAGGAACCGGGCGCATGCTGGAAATCCTTGCGCCGGTCTCCGTGCGCGCCGTCGGCGTGGATTTCAGCCCTGCCATGCTGAACGTCGCGAGGGCCGTGATCGAGCGCAGCGGCCTGCGCAACGTGCAGCTTCGCCAGGGCGACCTCTACGCACTGCCTGTGGAAGCTGACGCCTATAATCTGGTCGTTCTCCATCAGGTGCTTCACTATCTCGACGATCCCGCCCGCGCCTTGCGCGAGGCTGCGCGCGCGCTTCGCCCCGGCGGCCGGTTGCTGGTCATCGATTTTGCGCCGCACACGCACGAATTTCTACGCGAGCAACATGAGCACCGCCGTCTCGGCTTCGCTGCGGACGAAATCGCCGCCATGCTGCGCGACGCCGGTCTTGAGGTTGAGAGCCATCGTAATCTCGAACCCGCCTCGCGCGACGGGGACAAGCTTACAGTTTCGATCTGGGTTGCGCGCGATCGCCGCATTTTGACCGATGTTCTCCCCCGAACTTCGACGGAGCTGGCATGATGGAAAAATCTATCACGCGACTGCCAAATAATGATTGCGCGCCCATCAGGGCCTCGTTCGAGTTTTTTCCTCCAAAAACTCCAGAAATGGAGCAGTCTCTCTGGCACGCAATCGAGCGGCTGGCCCCCTTGTCACCCAGCTTCGTTTCGGTAACCTATGGCGCTGGCGGTTCGACCCGTGAACGCACCCATGCAACAGTTGCGCGCATTGTGAGGGAAACCTCGCTAAAGCCGGCCGCGCATCTCACTTGCGTTGCCGCTTCCCGAGACGAAATTGATGATGTCGTGCGAACCTATCAGCAAGCCGGCGTCAACCACATCGTCGCGCTGCGCGGCGATCCGCCCGCTGGCATCGGCGCGCCCTACGAACCGCACCCGCAGGGGTATGCAACGTCCACGGATCTGATCAAAGGCATCCGCCGGCTCGGCGATTTTGAAATCTCTGTCTCTGCCTACCCCGAAAAACATCCGGAAAGCGCCTCTTTTGACGCTGATATCGATGTCCTGAAAGCCAAGATTGATGCAGGCGCAACCCGCGCCATCACACAATTCTTTTTCGATAATCAGGTCTATCTGCGTTTTCTTGAGCGTGTGCGCGCCAAAGGCATAAATATACCCATCGTGCCAGGCGTCGTGCCCGTACAGAACTTTCGCCAGACAGCAGCCTTTGCGCAAAAAACTGGCGCCTCGATTCCCCAATGGCTCGCTGAGCGTTTTGAAGGACTGGACGACGACATTGACACCCGTCGCCTCGTGGCGGCGGCCATTGCTGCCGAACAGGTGCTTGACCTCACCGAGCGCGGCGTGCGCGATTTTCATTTCTACACCATGAACAAAGCCGATCTCGTCTTCGCGATCTGTCATTTGCTTGGATTACGCACAAAAATCGAAAAGAAGGCCGCTTAACATGGCCCTGTCCTTCCGGCAAAAATCTGGGACTGAAATTCGCAAAGCATTCACGCAAATGGCGCGTGAACGCATCCTGGTGCTCGATGGCGCCATGGGCACGATGATTCAGGACCTCAAACTTGATGAAGATGGCTTCCGCGGCGCGCGCCTCGCGCAGCATGGAAAATCCCTGCGCGGCAATAATGACATTTTGAATCTGACGCAACCGGACGCCATTCGCGACATACACCTCGCCTATTATCTTGCCGGCGCCGATATCTGCGAAACCAACACATTTTCTTCCACCCGCATCGCTCAGGCCGATTACGATTGCGAACACCTCGTGACGGACCTGAACCGCGATGGTGCGCGCCTCGCACGCACAGCCGCTGACCGGGCTGAAGCCGAGGACGGGCGGAGGCGCTTTGTTGCAGGCGCACTCGGACCAACCAATCGCACCGCGTCCATCTCGCCCGACGTCAGCGATCCCGGCTATCGCGCCGTCAGTTTCGATGATCTGCGCGCAACCTACAAAGAAGCCGCCCAGGCGCTGATCGAAGGTGGAGCAGACCTTCTGCTCATCGAAACAATCTTTGACACGCTCAACGCAAAGGCCGCGTGGGCAGGCGTGCGCGATGCATTCGATGCCCTGGGGGTTGAACGCCCGGTCATGCTGTCGGGCACGATCACTGACCTGTCCGGCCGCACACTCTCGGGCCAGACACCGGAGGCGTTCTGGAACTCGCTCAGACATATAAATCCCGTTTGCGTGGGCTTGAATTGCGCGCTTGGCGCAAAAGAAATGCGCGAGCATATTCAGGAACTCTCGCGCATTGCCGATACGATGATCTGCGCCTATCCCAATGCCGGCCTGCCCAATGAATTTGGTCTTTATGACGAGAGCCCCGAATACATGTCAGCATTGCTCGGCGAATTTGCCGATGCCGGGCTTGTGAACATCGTTGGCGGCTGTTGCGGCACAACGCCCGAACACATCACAGCATTTTCCGAGCGGACGAAATCTATTGCGCCACGTGCGATTCCCACTATTCCGCCCCGCTTGCGGCTGTCCGGCATCGACGCCTTCACATTGACGCCCGACATCAAATTTGTGAATGTTGGCGAGCGCACAAACGTCACTGGGTCAGCGCGTTTTCGCAAGCTCATCAAGAATGGCGAATATGCTGCGGCGCTTGACGTCGCACGTGATCAGGTCGCAAACGGCGCGCAAATTATTGACATCAACATGGATGAAGGTCTGCTCGACTCCCAGGCGGCCATGGTGCGCTTTCTCAATCTGCTTGCCGCAGAACCCGATATCGCGCGCGCGCCCATCATGATCGATTCATCTAAATTCGAAGTGATCGAAGCCGGGCTTAAATGCGTTCAAGGCAAGGCTGTCGTCAATTCCATTTCGATGAAGGAAGGCGAAGAGAAATTTCTGGAGCAGGCCCGCATCGTGCAGCTTTATGGCGCTGCCGTCGTCGTCATGGCGTTTGATGAAAAGGGCCAGGCCGATACGCTTGAACGCAAGGTCGAAATCTGTGGCCGCGCCTACAAGCTACTGACCGAAAAACTGAACTTCCCACCGCAGGACATCATCTTCGATCCCAACGTGTTTGCCGTGGCGACAGGCATTGACGAGCACGATTCCTACGGCGTCGCCTTTATTGAAGCGACAAAGCAGATACGCGCCAACCTTCCCCATGCGCATATATCGGGCGGCGTTTCCAACCTCTCTTTCTCGTTTCGAGGTAACGAGCCTGTGCGCGAAGCCATGCATTCTGTGTTTCTATTCCATGCCATTACGGCCGGCATGGACATGGGCATCGTCAACGCTGGGCAATTGTCGGTTTATGAAAAGATCGAGCCGGAACTTCGCGAAGCCTGTGAAGATGTCGTCCTCAATCGCCGTGCGGATTCAACGGAACGTCTTCTGGCAATTGCAGAAAAATATCGGGGCGGCGTGACCGAAACGAAAGTGCGCGATCTCGCCTGGCGCGAACAGCCCGTCGCCAAGCGGCTTGAACATGCCCTTGTCAACGGCATCACCGAATTCATCGATCAGGATGTGGAGGAAGCCCGCCTGTCCGTCGCACGTCCCCTGCATGTCATCGAAGGCCCTCTGATGGCGGGCATGAATGTCGTCGGTGATCTCTTCGGCGCAGGCAAAATGTTTCTGCCGCAAGTGGTCAAAAGCGCCCGCGTGATGAAACAGGCCGTCGCACACCTCATGCCTTTTATGGAAGCGGAGAAAGCCGGCGTGCGCGAAACCGCCGGCAAGGTGCTGATGGCTACAGTCAAGGGCGACGTACATGACATCGGCAAGAATATCGTCGGCGTCGTGCTCCAGTGCAATAATTACGAAGTCATCGACCTCGGCGTCATGGTGCCCGCAAAGAAAATCCTTGAAACGGCGCGCGAACACAACGTGGATGTGATCGGACTCTCCGGCCTGATTACGCCCTCATTGGATGAAATGTGCCATGTCGCCAGCGAGATGGAGCGCGAAGGTTTTGATATTCCCCTTATGATTGGCGGCGCAACCACAAGCCGCGTTCATACGGCTGTGAAAATTCATCCCAATTACCAGCGTTCGCAGGCTGTGTATGTCACCGACGCTAGCCGCGCAGTTGGTGTTGTCTCTTCGCTTTTGAACAAGGATACACGTGACGGCTATATTGAAACCATTCGTGCAGAATATAAGAAAGTCGCCGATGCCCACGCGCGCGGCGAAGCCGACAAGCGCCGTCTCAGCATTCAAAATGCGCGCGCCAATCGCTGGACTTGCGATTGGTCTTCTTATGTGCCGGTGAAGCCTTCCTTCACTGGCACGCGACCATTCCGCACTTATGACTTGGCGGAACTGATCAAATATATCGACTGGACACCGTTCTTCCAGACGTGGGAGTTGAAGGGCCGCTTTCCCGCCATTCTCGATGATGAAAAGCAGGGCGTAGCTGCGCGTCAGCTCTTTGAAGATGCGCAGGTCATGTTGGAGCGTATCGTCAAGGAGAAATGGTTCAATCCCAAAGCTGTCATCGGGTTCTGGCCCGCGAACAGCGAGGGCGATGATATTGCACTGTTCACTGGCGAATCCCTCATAGAAAAGCTCGCGACATTTTTCACACTGCGCCAGCAGCTCAACCGCAGCACAGAACGTCCCAATCTTGCGTTAGCTGATTTCGTGGCCCCTGCCGGAAGCGGCAAAGCCGATTATATCGGCAGCTTCGTCGTTACCGCCGGACCCGAAGAAGAGCGCATCGCCGATCGCTTCGCCCGCGCTAACGACGATTACGGCTCCATCATGGTCAAGGCGCTGGCAGACCGCATTGCCGAAGCCTTTGCGGAAGTCATGCACATGCGTGTTCGCCGTGAATTCTGGGGCTATGCGTCAGACGAAAACCTGTCTAGCGAAGACATTATCGCAGAAAAATATTGCGGCATCCGCCCTGCCCCCGGCTATCCCGCGCAGCCCGATCACACCGAAAAGAAAACACTGTTCGAACTCCTCCACGCCGAACGGCGAATTGGTGTGAAACTCACCGAGTCCTATGCCATGTGGCCAGGCTCATCGGTTTCAGGGCTCTATATCGCCCATCCCGGTGCACACTACTTTGGTGTCGCCAAAGTCGAGCGCGATCAGGTGGAAGATTATGCTGTACGCAAGCAAATGAGCATCGAAGAGGTCGAGCGCTGGCTCGCGCCCATCCTGAATTATGATCCCCTTGCCTACATGCGAGCAGCGGCAGAATAGATCTACCAAGCCATTTCACCGCGCTGAAAGCTCATGAGCCTGCCTGTTTTTTCAACTGTGCAGGCGTCGATCTCGCCAAGCAAACCGCGCGCGCTGTCTTCAGGAGAGACAGTTGCAGCGGCGCCGCCCATATCCGTGCGCACCCAGCCCGGATGCAGCAACACGACGCTGACGCCGCGCGATTTGAGTTCGCGTGCAAGATGCCGGAAAATTCCGTTTAATGCAGTTTTGGAAACGCAGTAAGCGAGTTTGGACCCATCATTATATCCAAACGTCCCCATGATGCTCGAGAGGACGGCGATCTTTCCTTTTGCAGCTTCAACATTGGCAAGAAACGCCAGCGTCACACGCAATGGCGCAATTGAATTGACTGAGAGAACATGCTCCAGTTCCGCAAAATCCATATTCACAGGCGTTTGCGGATCTTTCCCCATAATTCCAGCATTGTTGATCAGTACGTCGATGGGCTGCGTGCCGATCCGTGTCTTGAGAGCAGCGATAGACTCATCTGACGTGACTTCGAGCTGGCATATTTCAATCTTTCCATCACTGGCGGACGCGGCCTTTTGTAACTCCATGGCATGACCGGGATCCCGGCAAGTCGCAATGACTCGCGCGCCACGAGCCGCCGCCTGCCGCGCCAGCTCCAATCCTATGCCCCTGTTGGCGCCAGTAATGAGATAAGTTGGCATCGCTTCTTCCTTTTTTCGTTCAGGCAATGGGTTTCTGCTCAGGCAAGGCCGCCAGCAGACTTTCCAGTGTGGCCAGTGTGGAGATATCCGCAATTCCATCAACTTGCATTGGACGAAAATGGCGCTGGAACGCTCGCACGCATTGCAGGGTTGCTTCGTCATAAGCGCCAGTCACGGACAAGCCATAACCGTAACGCACCAGCTGTTGCTGCAATCGCGAGACCGTTTCGCCGCTATCGCCCAACATCAGTCTCGCACCGTCCGTGATTTCCACTGGCTTCACCCAATGCCCGACACCAGCGTGAAACAGAACTTCCCACGGAAAATGTTCGCCGGGATCGGCCTTGCGCGCCGGGGCAATATCAGAATGTGCGAGCACTCTTTCTGCCGCAATGCCGCGCCGCGCAACAATGTCATTGCAAAGTGTGATGACACTTTCAATTTGTGCCCGGGGATAGGGAGGCAAGCCGCCAGCGTGACCTGTATTCACGATCTCGATGCCGATGGAGCATGAATTGATGTCGGCGCAATCTTTCCAGGATCCGCGCCCCGCATGCCAGGCACGGCGATCCTCTGCAACCAGCTGAAAAACTCTACCATCGAGATCGACAATATAATGGCTGGAAACTTCGGCTTTCGGATTGATCAGCCAACGCAGGGCTTCACCGAAGGGATCCGCATTCCAGGCACTCAGGGCATCCTCGCGCAAGCCCGTATAATGCAGCAGTAAAGTATCAATACACGCACCTTGCGGGCGCTCGCCCTGATTGGGCGACATCACGAATTCGCAGACTGTTGTATCGGCTGATGGGGCGTTCATCCGGTATAGATACAATATTTACCGCAAACAAAAAGCCCGGCCAGAAGGCCGGGACAATTTGCGATTGAGCTGCTTGAGTGACGCGATCAATAGGCCGCCAGGCATACTGGATTGCCATAGGGATCGTAGCCCCATTCTGCACAGCCAGGGGCTGGACCAGGTGCTGTTGCTGCCCCGAGAATAGCTCCGCCAGCCGCACCTATTGCGGCGCCGGCAAGCGCGCCACCCGGTCTGCCTGTCGCAGCAGCTCCCAGCAAGGCGCCGGATGCACCGCCAAGAACAGCACCGCCCGCAGCGCGATCCCCCGGGCTGTAGCAGGCGGATAATGACAGGCCGCAAGCCAGAATTGCGCCAAGGCCAAACACTTTCTTCATTTTTCTCTCCTGTTAGAACCATAAGCGGATTGGAAGTTTGCGGATTTGTTGTAACGAACCTGCATGGAAAAAGTTCCCAGAATTCGGCCAAGAGATGGCGGGAAAAAGGCACAGGCGTCACGAACGTCCGGCTATGCCTTTGGTGTCTCTTGTAGCCTATTCAACATCACAATGTAGACATAATAAGGCCTCCACCAACCATCACACTGAATTGAAAACCTTGGCCATAATCTATTATGAAAGAGCCTCTTGCAAAACTCTTCGGGGGATTCGCCAGCTTGGGGCTGATTTTGCCGGATAGCGCTGTTTCCGGGCGTTCGCCATACCGTTCTGGCCTTGCATGGCCCATTTTCCGTGATTGCGGACGC
>CANJJI010000007.1 GCA_947474545.1 Beijerinckiaceae bacterium
GATCAACCGCCGCACAGCCGATTCAGCGGGACGCAACACGCGGACAATTCTGCGATGCAGTTCTAGGGAAATCCGCGCAGGCCCAGCGCCCCTACCCAGAAGGATGAAGAGCCCCGCGATGATGCGGGCAAGGAGGGTTTTGTTGAGATCGATCGCTGCGGGAATATCCATGGCAGGAGAGATAGAACAAAATAGGAACATTAGTCAAGGATTATTTCCTGTGATGATCCCTTCTCCCCGCAAGCGGGGCGAAGGGATCGCGCGGAACCCTTGTGTCTCAAATGACATGACGTTGCGCCCGGCGCTCCTTCTGGTCATCGCCTTCGACAGCAAGCCATCATGACACACCGATGCCGGGGCGGGCACCGTCCACACCATCACCGCAAATCCCGTCAATCGGTAAGTCTCGACCTGAATAAGTGCCGAACGACTTCACCAAGTTGATCGGACTCATCATCGCGATGAGCGACGCTGGCGGTTCACTGCAAAATTGGCATAATCTCGAATTTAGGTATACGCTCAAGTACTTAGGATAGGCAGTTAGGCCCACTCGTACGAAACGTATGGACATCGTGTTCAAACATATTTCCTCCAAACTGCAAAAAGTGAAATTACGCCTTTGCGAATGGTTCACATGCTTGGTGCAATTCTGGCATGTGGACTTACAACTTCATATCATACAGCTTAGATATCCGGGCTTTATTGATCAAACTTCACTACAAGGGTTTATGCGCGGAATTGATTTTTATGGGAGCAAGGATATTGCTGCCGCTATCAAACCCGCTGCTTTGCGATTTCGAAAGCACCACGGTTACTGGCCTAGTCTATGCACACCCGGGACTTATTCGGAGAAAATATTCTGGCAAAATTACTTTGGCATCCTGCCCGTTCCGCGTGCGGGCAATAAATTACTCACTCATGAATTTATACCGGTTTCGCTCGCAGGGCAGATCAAAACACCTGAGGTTTACTTCAGGTCCAAGCGCGCCGTTTTGCCCGGCAATGATGAAATAGAACCTGGCAAATATATATTAAAAGCCAACCACGGCTCCGGAATGTATTTGCCGATCGAATATCCATTGACACACGAAGCGCGAACACAGGCTGAAGCCAAATCTGGCCAATGGCTCGAATGCGATTTCTGGGTAGAACAGGGCGAATGGTGGTATTCCACCTTCGAGAAGGAAATCTTTATCGAAAGAAGGCTTGGAAACGGCCAACCGCCGGTTGATTGGCGATTTTGCATATTCGACGGGCATTTTTCCTTTGCCATTCCAACGCGCGTCAGCAACAGCGTTACCTATGAAATCCAATATCTGGATCATGAATTTCGGCCGTTCATACCTATGACAATGACCCCGCTTTCAACGGTGGAATTTCAACAGCCAGCGCGCATTTGGGACGCAAGCAGGTTTGCTGAAGAAATAGCCAAGAACTTTCCGCTTGTCCGTGTGGATATGTACATCGAAGACGATGAAATCTATCTGGGCGAAATGACGTTTGCGCCGGCTAATGCTTTGACGAATTATACCCGCCAAGCGGATCTCGCAATCGGTAATCGAATAAAGTCTATCCCCAACTTCAGTCTGAGACACCATGGTGCCGCGCATCTAAATCAGAGACAATAGAAACTCATATTCACCATATCGTGGGGCAGTTGAGAACGCCTTGCGCAGGGGACGCAACAACCGTCCGGCTTTTTCGCATTTGCGTGCGGCACTTCCCACCCTTGCGCCCGCCCGCTCCCTGTCTATATTGCGGCAACTTTTCGGGGCTGCCGCCCTGGCAGACAAACGGACATTCCCAAAATGCAGAAAGATATCAAGCGCGTAGTTCTCGCCTATTCTGGCGGGCTCGATACGTCCATCATTCTCAAATGGCTGCAGACCACCTATGGCTGCGAGGTCGTGACCTTTACCGCCGATCTCGGCCAGGGCGAGGAGCTGGAACCGGCGCGCAAAAAGGCTGAGCTCATGGGCATCAAGCCCGAGCATATTTTCATCGAGGATCTGCGCGAGGAATTCGTCCGCGACTATGTGTTCCCGATGTTCCGCGCCAATGCGCAATATGAGGGCGTCTACCTCCTGGGGACATCGATCGCGCGCCCGCTTATCGCCAAAAAACAGATCGAAATCGCCCGTAAGGTCGGCGCGGACGCAGTCTCCCATGGCGCAACCGGCAAGGGCAATGATCAGGTCCGCTTCGAGCTGGGCTATTATGCGCTGGAGCCGGATATCAAGGTGATCGCCCCCTGGCGCGAATGGGATTTCAAAAGCCGCGAAGCGCTGATCGCTTTTGCCGAAGCGCATCAGATTCCCATCGCCAAGGACAAGCGCGGCGAAGCGCCGTTCTCTGTCGACGCCAACCTCCTGCACTCCTCCTCCGAAGGCAAAGTGCTGGAAGACCCCTGGGTCGAGCCGCCCGAATATGTGCACATGCGCACCATCTCGCCAGAAGATGCGCCCGATGTTGTGACCGAGATCACGGTCGATTTTGAAAAGGGCGATGCCGTCGCCATCAATTGCGAAAAGCTCTCACCCGCGGCATTGCTGACAAAACTCAACGAACTCGGCCGGGCCAATGGCATCGGCAGGCTCGATCTCGTCGAAAACCGTTTCGTCGGCATGAAATCGCGCGGCGTTTATGAAACGCCCGGCGGCACAATCCTGCTGGAAGCCCATCGTGGCATCGAATCCATTACGCTCGATCGCGGCGCGGCCCATCTGAAAGACGAGCTGATGCCGAAATATGCAGAGCTCATCTACAACGGCTTCTGGTTCTCGCCGGAACGGGAAATGCTGCAGGCGCTCATCGACAAGAGCCAGCAATTCGTCACCGGCCGCGTGCGCCTGAAACTTTATAAGGGCAATGTGCGCGTCGTTGGCCGCCAGAGTCCGTTCTCGCTTTATGATCAGGATCTCGTGACGTTTGAGGAAGGCGCGGTCGCTTATGATCATCGCGACGCCGCAGGTTTCATCAAACTCAATGCCTTGCGGCTGCGCACGCTTGGCAAGAGAGACCGCCGCTCGAAGGGATAAGCGGCTCATAAAAGTTCAATTCGCACAAGCAGGATCGCGCCATTATCATATGCGCTGATTCGTTGGCCGGGCAATTCCGGCAGGAGCGCGCATGCGGCGAACCCTGCTTGCAGCAGTGACCATCTGTCTTGCGATTCTGGCTCTCGCCGGGCTGGCGTTCTATCTCTATGGACGCCCGTCTGTATTGCGTGTGGCTGTTGTTACAGGCTCCGTTGATCAGGACCTGATGCGCGACGCATCCCGCATTCTTGCGAAGGAGCGCGCGGCGATCCGGTTTGCTGTCGTGCCCGTCAACGATGCGTCAGCGGTCACAAAAGCCATGGACGCTGGCGCCGTCGACCTCGGCATCGTTTCGAGCGACCAGCCCTTGCCGGAAACGGCGAAGACCGTCGTCGTCATGCGTAAGAACGCGCTGTTTCTGATGGCGGCATCTGATGCAGGTATCACTACGATTGCGGATCTGAAGGGGAAGACGATCGGCCTCGTTGAGGAGAGCATGTCAGGAACGGGATATGCGCACATGCTCGAATCCATCCTGGCGCGCCAAGATCTGGCGGTAAATGCGGTGACGATGACACCCGTGAGTGTGACAAATGCTGCGGCGATGTTGCGGGAAAAGTCCTTGGCCGCTGTCTTTGTTGCCGGCGTGCCCGGTGATGGCCCTGTCGCCGATAGTGTTCATGCGGTGGCATCGGCGGGCGCCGGCGAGCCGGTTTTCATTCCCATCGGCCATACGGTTATTCTTGCGCAAAACTCGATCGGCTACGAACAGATGACGATCTCTGCGGGAACATTTAGCGGGGCAATCGCGCGGCCAGCGCAGGATCTCGAGACAATCGCTGTTACGGTCAGGCTGTTTGCATCCACGACGCTGCGAGATACGCTGATTGGCGCACTTGCGCGCGCCATGTTTTCCGTAAAGCCGAAGCTGGCCGGCGCCTATCCTGTGGCTTTGCGTATCCAGGCGCCTTCGACCAGCAAGGACGCCACCCTGCCCGTTCACCCCGGCGCCGCAGCCTATCTCGATGGCGAGGAGGAGAGTTTCTTCGACCGCTTCAGCGAATTGTTTTACCTCGGGGCCATGGTGCTCTCCGTCATCGGCTCGGCCGTGGCGGCCATGGCCAGCCACCTCAGTTCGGGCAGCAAGCGGGAATATCGCGCCTATGTCACGCGCCTCCTCGAAATCCTGCGCCTCGCCCGCCTGACCAATGATCCCGCCATGTTGCGGCTGCTGCAGCTTGAGGCGGATAATATATTTGCCGACTTCATGGCGGCGGCTTCGGCGCAGAAACACGACGAACAGCGGGTTTCGACCCTCGGCCTCATCATTGGTCAGGTGCATCAGGCCCTGGCGGATAGCAGGAGCGGAACTGCCGGTGCAGCGCAGCGGATTCAGAAGTCAGATTCACCAGAACTGCGAAGCGCCTCCTGATTTTGTTTCCAAACCGCCTGACCTCGTGTATATGCACGGCACAATCGAGCATCTCAGTTGATTTGAATCCGGGGCGGCCCTCCGGTTTTCGTGCTTGATGCCCTGTTTTTGAACCATTCAGCCTCTGCGCCAGTAAGGGCGTGATCCCGAAAAGCCAACTCCGGTTTCCGGACGGGATTATGCCAAACCCCAATGGCCGCGCGATTCTGATCAGCCCCGGTATACCCAATGAAACTGCGTAATATCGCCATCATCGCCCACGTCGACCACGGCAAAACCACTCTTGTCGACAAGCTGCTGCAGCAGTCCGGCTCCTTCCGCGAGAATCAGAAGGTCGCCGAACGTGTGATGGATTCCAACGATCTCGAAAAAGAGCGTGGCATCACCATTATGGCCAAGGCAACCTCGGTTGACTGGAAGGGCGTGCGCATCAATATCGTCGACACCCCGGGCCATGCCGATTTTGGCGGCGAGGTCGAGCGTATCCTGTCGATGGTCGATAGCGCCATCGTGCTCGTCGATGCCGCTGAAGGCCCGATGCCGCAGACCAAGTTCGTGGTCGGCAAGGCGCTGAAAATCGGCCTCAAACCCATCGTCTGTATCAACAAGGTGGACCGCCCGGACGCTCGTGTCACCGAGGTCGTCAACGAAGTTTTCGACCTTTTCGCGGCGCTCGACGCCACCGACGACCAGCTCGACTTTCCCATACTCTATGGCTCTGGCCGTAACGGCTGGATGTCCAGCTCGCCCGATGGCGGGAAGGATCAGGGTATGGCGCCGCTGTTTGAACTGGTGCTGAAACACGTTCCCGAGCCGAAGATCGAGGAGGGCTCTTTCCGCATGCTTGGCACCTTGCTGGAGGCCAATCCTTATCTAGGCCGCGTCATCACGGGCCGCGTTTTCGCTGGCTCCGTGAAGCCAAATCAGCCCGTCAAGGTGCTGGACCGCACTGGCAAGGTCGTTGAGCAGGGCCGTATCACCAAAATTCTCGCCTTCCGTGGCATCGAGCGTCAGCCGATCGAGGAAGCCGAAGCCGGTGACATTGTCGCCATCGCGGGTCTCACCAAATTTAACGTCGCCGACACGCTCTGCGCGCTCGATGTGACCGAGCCGCTGCAGGCGCAGCCGATTGACCCGCCCACTCTGTCGATGACCTTCATGGTCAACGATTCGCCCCTCGCGGGCACCGAGGGAGACAAGGTCACCAGCCGTGTCATCCGCGACCGTCTGCTGAAGGAAGCTGAAGGCAATGTCGCCCTCAAGGTCGAGCCGGCGCCCAATTCCGATGCCTATATCGTCTCCGGACGCGGCGAATTGCAGCTCGGTATCCTCATTGAAACCATGCGCCGCGAAGGCTTCGAGCTCGGTATTTCGCGCCCGCGTGTTGTCGTCAAACGTGACGAGGAGACCGGTGAATTGATGGAGCCGATCGAGGAAGTCATCATCGACGTCGACGAAGAACATTCGGGCGTGGTGGTCCAGAAGATGTCCGAGCGCAAAGCAGAGATGCTGGAAATGCGTCCCTCCGGCGGCAATCGCCTGCGTCTTGTGTTTCATTCACCCACGCGTGGCCTCATCGGCTATCAGGGCGAGCTCGCGACCGACACGCGCGGCACCGCGATCATGAACCGCCTGTTTCACGCCTATGCGCCCTATCGCGGCGAGATTCAGGGCCGCCGCAACGGCGTGCTGATTTCCAACGAGGCGGGCGAGGCCGTCGCCTATGCCATGTGGAAGCTGGAAGATCGCGGCCCGATGATGATCGAGCCCGGCTGGAAGGTCTATCGCGGCATGCTCTTGGGCGAGCATACGCGCGACAATGACCTTGAAATCAACGTACTCAAAGGCAAGCAGCTCAACAACATCCGCACCCATTCGAAGGATGAAGCCGTACGTCTGACGCCGCCCATCCGCATGACGCTCGAAAAGGCCCTCGCCTATATCGAGGACGACGAACTCGTGGAAGTCACGCCCAAGTCCATCCGCCTGCGCAAGGCCGTGCTCGATCCCAACGAGCGCAAGAAGTCCGTGAAGGTGAAGGAGACGGTGTGAGGTTTTGTCCGGCCTTTGGCGGAGAGCCTGCGGGTTTAATATTTTCTGCTGACGCGAATGGGCGCCGCCGCGCCGGAGTTCGCGTTAGTTTGAAATGGCCTTGTGAAGAAATTCGCAATGAGATTTTCACGCGCGATTCATTGAGGGTTGCACGGGCGGGGGCTTGTAAGTCTTTCAATCGCTCCGGTTTCAGAAAATTCTCCGTGATTTAATAGGTATCACTTTCTATGGATTCGTAGATCGCCTATTCTTCGCCGTCGAGAAAGTCACCGATTCTTGGCATTTTACTTATGCCGATATTCCCTCAGGTAAATTGCGGTGTGCTGTCGGCTTGGGAAAATGGTTTTGAGGATAATATCGTTTTCTGATTCAAAATAGGGCACTATCCGCCCTCACTTCTGACAGGCCGCGCAATAAAACGTTGACCGCCCGCTCTGTACAATCCGCCGGATCGTGCCCGCGCAGCCCTCGTTCCGGCAGGCCTCGCCTTCCCGGTCATAGGCGCGAAATGAATGCTGGAAATAACCCAGCGTACCGTCCGCCTGACGGTGATCCCGCAGCGATGAACCACCCACCGCAATCGCTTCACCCAGCACCTCGCGAATAACGCCAGCGAGCAAATGGGCGCGATCCGTCGCGGCGCCGCCTTTTTTCGCGAGCGTCCCAGCGGCGCGCTTGGGCGAAAGCCGCGTGCGGTTCAGCGCTTCGCAGACGTAGATATTACCAAGGCCCGCGATCAACGACTGATCCAGCAGCGCTGCTTTCAGCGGCGTCTTCTTGCCGGCGAATTTTTGCGCAAGATAGTCCCCGTTCAGTTCATTGCCGAGGGGCTCGATTCCGATATGGGCAAACAGCGAATGCTCCGCCAGCGCGCCGCGTGGCACGATATCCATAAAGCCGAAGCGTCTGGGGTCGTTGTAAATAATCGTCTTTCCATTGGAGAGATGAAACACCACGTGGTCATGCGCTGCGTTCTTGGAACGCGTATGATGAAACTCGCCGGGGGCCATAGCGTCGGCTCCCGCTTCGATCCGGAACGATCCGCTCATGCCCAGATGCATGATCAGTACGTCGCCTGAGTCGATATCCGCGAGTAAATATTTGGCTCTTCGCCCCATCGCGTGGATCGTGCGCCCCTCCAGCCGCGACACAAAATCCATTGGAAACGGAAAGCGCAAATCGGAGCGCCGTTGTTCGACCCGCAGAATTTTCGTGCCGGTCATTGAGGGCTCAAGGCCCCGGCGGACCGTTTCGACTTCGGGGAGTTCGGGCATCTCGGCTGCGTTCACGCCATTCATGATAATTGGTCTTCATCAATAGCCTTTGAAGGGCCGCCGCGCTATGGTTGGTTCTTGAGCAGATGTGGGCAAAGGCATGAGTTTTTCAGGTTCCAGCGGCCAGGAGCGTGACCGGGACATAGATTTCGGTTTTACGCGCGTCCCTCTCGGGGAAAAGCAGGGCCTTGTCGATGATGTCTTTCACAAGGTCGCCGCAAAATATGATGTGATGAACGATCTCATGTCGGCGGGGCTTCATCGCGCCTGGAAAGACGTTTTCGTGTCGATGACGGGCGTGCGAAAAGGGCGGGACTTCCGCCACCTTGATGTGGCCGGCGGCACGGGCGATGTCGCCTTTCGCATTGCGGAGACGGGCGGCGCACTGACTCACGTCGATGTGCTCGATATCAACGCTGATATGCTGGCGGTTGGCGCCGAACGTGCGGAAAAGCGGGGCCTGTCGGGCCAGCTTTCCTTTGTCGAAGCCAACGCCGAGGAATTGCCGTTTCCTGACAACACGTTCGATGCCTATACGATCGCGTTCGGAATCCGCAACGTGCCTCGCCGCGAAAAGGCGCTGACCGAGGCTTTTCGTGTGCTGAAGCGCGGCGGCCGCTTTCTGTGCCTGGAATTCTCGCAGGTGGACGTGCCTCTGCTCGATGAAATCTACAAAGCCTGGTCGTTCAGTGCGATCCCCGCCATCGGCAAGGCTGTGGCGGGAGACGGGGAACCCTATCGATACCTCGTCGAGTCCATCGCTGAATTCCCGGCTCCGGAAACTTTCCGCAAGATGATCGCAGCCGCAGGGTTTCGCCGCGCAACTTTTACGCGGCTCACAGGCGGCGTTGTCGCCATCCATTCCGGCTGGAAACTTTGAGGCCGGCCATTGTTTCGCTTCATCGGACATAGTTTGCGATTGGCCCGGGCGGGCTGGGTCATGGCCCGCGAAGGCGTATTTGCGGGCGTGGACCCTACGATCCTCCCGGCCTCGGCCAGAATCCCGCTGGCTCTGGCCAATCTCATCGCGCGCAAGAATGAAAGGGGTCCGCAAGCCGGTCTGGCCCGCGCCATGGTTCGGCTGGGGCCATCCTATGTGAAGCTCGGCCAGTTTCTCGCCACGCGGCCCGATGTTGTAGGGACAAAAGCCGCTCTCGAACTTGAGAAATTGCAGGATCGCGTGCCGCCGTTCAATAAAGCGATTGCCGTTCAGATTTTGGAAGCGTCGTTTGGACGGAAACTCGAGGACGTTTTTATTGCTTTTGGCGAACCGATTGCCGCCGCCTCGATTGCACAGGTCCATAAAGCCCGTGTCAGAGACGCCAATGGCGAGCGCGAAGTCGCCGTCAAAATTCTGCGGCCCGGAGTAGAGCGGCGATTTCGCAGGGATCTCGGCGATATGTTTTTTGCCGCCAGGCTAGCCGAGCGTCAGTCCACCGAAGCGCAGCGCCTGCGCGTCGTCAATGTTGTCGAGACCCTGGCGCGCAGCGTCAAAATGGAAATGGATTTCCGTCTCGAAGCTGCAGCGGCTTCGGAATTTGCAGAGAATATTGCAGATGATCCCGACTTCCTGATCCCTACTGTCGACTGGGACAGAACAACAAAAGATGTTCTCACGACGCAATGGATCGACGGCACGCCGCTTTCGAATATCGAAGCCTTGCAAAGCCAGGGGTTTGATCTGCCACGCCTCGGCAGGATCGTGATCCAGTCTTTCTTGCGTCACGC
Organism: Beijerinckiaceae bacterium; assembly: GCA_947474545.1. GTDB lineage: Bacteria > Pseudomonadota > Alphaproteobacteria > Rhizobiales > Beijerinckiaceae > Terripilifer. The sequence goes on from CANJJI010000007.1 coordinate 9,525, forward strand.
CATGCGCGACGGATTCTTTCACGCGGATATGCATCAGGGAAATCTTTTTGTTGATGCTCAGGGCCGTATCGTCGCGGTGGATTTCGGCATCATGGGCCGTCTCGATCCGAAGGAACGGCGCTTTCTGGCAGAAATTCTCTATGGTTTCATCACCCGCAATTACCGGCGCGTGGCTGAGGTGCATTTTGAAGCGGGTTATGTGCCGCGCACCCATCGCATCGACGATTTCGCACAGGCCATCCGCGCCATCGGCGAGCCCATTCATTCCCACACAGCTGACCAGATTTCGATGGCCAAACTGCTGACGTTGCTGTTCGAAATCACGGCGCTCTTCGACATGCAGACGCGCACCGAGCTTGTGATGTTGCAAAAAACCATGGTCGTTGTGGAAGGTGTCGGGCGCACACTTGACCCTAAACTCGACATGTGGGGCACGGCAGAGCCTGTTGTCGGCGACTGGATCAGGGAAAAGCTTGGTCCCAAAGGAATTCTGGAAGATGCTGGCCGCAGCCTGGCGGGTCTGGGCGCGTTGGCGCGTCAGCTGCCTTCGTTGATGGAGCGGGCCGAAGTCCTGTCACGGCAGATAGAAGAAGCGGCGGCTGGCGGTGTGCCACTTTCGGGCCGAACTGTGGAGGCCCTCGGGCAGGCGGAGGCGCGTCGTGCCGCGTGGGGCCATGCCGCCCTATGGGTCATTGCGGCCTTGCTGGCGGCTGGGTTGTATTTGAAGTAAGCTAGGCTTTACAGGTTGCGTCACATGTCCACTCTCACCGGCAAACGGATATTACTTGTCATCGCGGGCGGAATCGCCGCCTACAAGGCGCTCGATCTTATCCGGCGCCTACGTGAGCGCGGCGCGAGCGTGCATGCGGTGATGACGCAGGCAGCGGAGCAATTCGTGACGCCTCTGTCTGTCGCCAGTCTTTCCGGCGAAAAGGTCCATACGGCGCTTTTTTCCCTGACAGATGAAGCGGAAATGGGCCACATCGAATTATCGAGGGATGCAGATCTCATTGTGATTGCGCCCGCGACGGCAAATATTCTTGCAAAAATAGCCAACGGAATCGCGGACGATCTTGCTTCGACGCTCCTGCTGGCAACGGACAAGAAAATTCTGGCCGCACCGGCCATGAATCTCCGCATGTGGCTGCATCCGGCAACGCAGCGCAACCTCGAATGGCTTCGCGCAAATAACGTCGCATTCTCAGGGCCTGACAATGGCGAAATGGCCTGTGGGGAATATGGCCCGGGCCGTATGAGCGAACCGCTGGCCATTGTTTCTGCAATAGAGAGCATTTTTGCCCAGGGTGAAACAACCCTTCCCCTACCGCCGGGAGTTGGCGTGCGCCCTTCAAGGCCGCCGGGCATACTTGCGGGCCGCCGCGTGATCGTGACCTCTGGTCCGACTCATGAACCCATCGACCCCGTTCGCTATATCGCCAACCGTTCTTCGGGAAAGCAGGGAACCGCCATTGCCGAAGCTGCGGCGAGGGCCGGTGCTGAGGTGGTTGTGATATCCGGCCCGGTCGCAATTCCCGCCGCCGCTGGAGCTACGACCATTCATGTCGAAACCGCCCGCGAAATGCTTGAAGCCGTGAGCCGGGCTCTCCCGGCTGACATATTCATATCCGCTGCAGCAGTCGCCGACTGGCGCGTCGACGCCGCTGCAGGTGACAAGCTGAAGAAATCGGGGAGCGGCGCGCCTTCGCTCCACCTGGTCGAAAACCCCGATATTCTCGCAACAATATCGCAGCATCCAACCTTGCGTCCGAAGCTGGTCGTGGGATTTGCCGCTGAAACAACCGGCCTCATCGAACATGCGCGGCAGAAGCTTGCGAGAAAAAAATGCGATTTTATCGTCGCCAATGATGTAGGAGCGGGAACCGGCGTGATGGGCGGCGCCCAGAACACAGTGCATATAGTTGAGACCGGCTCAGTGGATTCATGGCCGAAACTCGACAAGGATGCTGTCGCGGCGCGGCTAGTCGGCCTGTGTGCCCAAAAACTTGCGGAGAATGCTCAATGATATTGCGCGTGCCGGTCAAGCGCCTGCCGCATGCGGAGGGATTGCCGTTGCCAGCTTATCAGACCCCCGGCTCAGCCGGGCTCGATCTGATGGCGGCGATTCCTGCCCATTCGATTGTGGTCATAGAGCCCGGCGCGCGGGAGCTCGTTCCAACGGGCCTCGTTTTCGAACTTCCCGGCGGCTTTGAGGCTCAGGTCCGCCCGCGTTCGGGCCTTGCGCTGAAATCGGGCGTAACCGTCCTGAATGCGCCGGGAACTATTGATGCAGATTATCGCGGCGAGATTGGCGTTATTCTAATCAATCACGGCGCCGAGCCGTTTGAAGTCAGCCGGGGTATGCGCATCGCCCAATTAATCATTGCGCCAGTTTCACAGGCAGTGCTCTTGGAAACGGACAGTCTGGGGGATAGTGTCCGTGGCGGCGGCGGATTTGGATCGACAGGAGCTGGAACGCTCTGAGTGTTGGAGTGGGGGACGTAATCACATGATCCTGCTGTCGCGCCGCAGCTTGCTGGCAGTTGCCGCAGTTGTCGATATAGCCATTCACGCGCGCCCCGTGCCTGTCGCGGCCAAAGCGCTGGCTGCCCGGCACAACCTTCCGCCGCGGCATCTCGAAACGCTGCTTCAATCGCTTGTGCGCGCCAATGTCCTCAAGGGGGTACGCGGGCCCAAAGGCGGGTATGAACTGGCGCGGGAGCGGCGGCGTATCAGCGTGGGCGAAATTGTCCGGGCTGCGCTGAACGACCCTGAGGAGGACGCCAGGTTAGGCGGAAAATCGACGCTGGTCGATGCTGTCGTCGCACCGCTCGTGGCAAAGGCCAGCAGCGAACTGATTGCGCTGCTGGATTCAACAACGGTGGAAGATCTCTGCCGTGAGGCCGACGTCAAACTTGTGTTCGGCAGTAAACGTGCGGCTGCGGATTTCACAATCTGAATAAGACAATAGACTGTTTCATCGACTCCATCCGGGGATATTGCTAACCTCCTGGTGCCAACAAGGAGGTCAATTATGTCAGCGTCTGAAACAGCAAAGCCGGGCCGGGGCAAGATTTACGCATCCATCACCGACACTATCGGCAATACGCCGCTCGTTCGGCTCGACCGTCTGGCGCGCGAAAAAGGCGTCACCGCCAACCTCCTCGCGAAACTTGAATTTTTCAATCCCATTTCCAGTGTGAAAGATCGCATTGGCGTCGCCATGATCGACGCGCTTGAGGCGGCAGGAACGATCAAGCCGGGCCGCAATGTGCTGATAGAGCCGACATCGGGGAATACGGGCATTGCCCTGGCTTTCGTGGCCGCAGCCCGGGGCTATCGTCTTATTCTGATAATGCCGGAATCCATGTCCATCGAAAGACGCAAGATGCTCGCCCTTTTGGGTGCGGAACTGGTGCTGACCCCGGCGGGAGCCGGCATGAAAGGCGCAATCGCAAAGGCGCAGGAACTGATTGCCGCAACGCCTGGCGCCATCATGCCACAACAGTTTGAAAACCCTGCCAATCCCGATATTCACCGGCGTACGACCGCCGAGGAAATCTGGAACGACACCGACGGCGGCGTAGATGTCTTCATCTCCGGGGTAGGCACGGGCGGCACAATCACCGGCGTCGGGCAGGTTCTCAAGCCCCGCAAGGCTTCGCTGCGCGTGGTGGCGGTCGAGCCTGAGGATTCGCCAGTCTTGTCAGGGGGCCAGCCTGGCCCGCATAAAATCCAGGGCATCGGGGCAGGCTTTGTCCCTGCGATCCTCGACCGCAGCATCATCGACGAGGTCGTGACAGTCGGAAACCAGACCGCATTCGACACGGCCCGTTTGCTGGCGCGCACGGAAGGCATTCCCGTCGGCATCTCGTCCGGGGCCGCGGTGGCTGCAGCCATCGAAGTGGGTTCGCGGCCCGGAATGGCTGGCAAGAACATTGTCATGATCATTCCCTCGTTCGCGGAGCGCTATCTTTCGACAGCTCTGTTTGAGGGTCTCTGAGTCCTTGCGGCGAAAGTTCGAGCCGAAGGGCGGGAATTTTCGCATCGGTCCGGGAATCTTCGCGTCTGTCATTGACGGCTCGTACACATGTTCGGTATAAGCCCGGCACTTGGCGGCCTCCTGTGGGGGCCGCCTTCACATTCCTTAATGGTCCGTCCCGGTGGCGGATACGTTTTCACTCTTTCTCGAGGCTACGAGATGGCGAATACCTCATCGGCTAAAAAAGCCGTCCGCAAGATCGCGCGCCGCACGGCCGCTAACCGTTCCCGCCGCAGCGAAATGCGCACCTACGTCCGCAAGGTCGAGGAAGCCATCGCTTCGGGCGATGCCGCCGCCGCGCAGGAAGCACTCAGCACCGCAGCGCCGACCATCATGCGCGCTGCTCAAAAGGGCATCGTGCACGTCAACACGGCTTCACGTAAAGTGTCCCGTCTGACCAAGCGTGTGAAGGCTCTCGCGAGCTGACATTGCGCTGGCGGCACTGCCCGCCATTGTCGCAAAATCTTCATCGATTTTTAAACCCGGCGCTGCCGGGTTTTTCTATTTTGCCAGCGTAATCAAATTGCACTCCCGAAGCATGATGCGAATGAACCAGTCGAGCACGTCATGGAAATGACAGCGCCTCTCATCTCCAGCGGCGTAAGCCACGAGTGGTAGTTTTTTCGGTCTGAAAGCATTTTTGAAAACATAGCGGACAAAAAAATTCAGTCCTGTCTGTCGCCTTTATCAAATGCTACAGTCTTGCGGCTTCAACGTTCGAGCAACGCCGGTCGATCTTTATCCTTATGCTGCAGCGGTTAGATGCAAATCAGCACTCGTGCGCGACAGAGGCCGTGTGCAGGTGCGACAATTTTTTCATCCTGATTCTGAAAAATAATCATGCAAATGCCTGGCGTGATTTGCACGGCCAATTTATCGCGCAGACAATTTGCGTTCGATTCAAACATTTGCGATTTAAGCTTCCGCACGTCACGGCAAGGAAGGTCCATAGGGCCAAAATTGTATCGCTTCCGCAAGGAATCTGGCTCACCAGGGCCTGCAAACTAAACGACTCAGGTTCCCGGGTATTGGCGTTCATTCAGGCGGTTATTTCGGTCAATGAAAATTAGATGACAGTTTGAAAATTTTCTTTCGCCGAAATGCCGAACTTCACTAATAAAAGGTTTACACGTGCGGCGTCGCCTGAGAGATTGATTTCAAGGCGTGACGTGCTGGACATACCGAAGACATCGGATCAACCCAATGCTTATCTCAACAAGCTGGGAGCGATGTTCAGGTTATCAAGCGCATCGCTGACGCGGGGGCCAGCCGGAATATTTCCGGTTAGCAAAAAGGACTCAGAATTGAATGACGATCCAGCCAGCGTACGCGCGGGCTAGTGGAGTATTGACTAAGATGGCGGCGGCACCGAAGAAAACCAAAATTAATCATCCAGGGAAAGTGCCTTGCGGGACACAGGGCATCTGGCGCGCGCACCAGAGCGGGCACCCGCTCTATGTTGACTCTGGTCGATGTAAGTAATCCCACCGAAAAGACATCCTTTCTTTCGCTCTTGAGACGAGGCGCAGTTCAACCGGACGGCGCCAACGGGATCCTGTTCTGTGAGGCCGAAATGCTCGAGAATCTCAGCAAACAATCTTATGCGGTCAAAGAAATGCACAACGTGAACCATGACGAATCGTGGCGCAGGGCTATGCAACGTATCCGGGCGGAGTTTGGCGAAGCCATTTACAATTCCTGGTTCGCCAGGCTTGAACTGGATCATGTTGACGGCGCGGCTCTGCATTGCAGTGTGCCGACAAAATTTCTGAAGAGCTGGATAACCAGTCAATTCATGGAGCGAATATTGCCTGTGTTTGCGTCAGAGTTTTCTGGTGTGAAAACGATCTTCGTCAGCGTACGCACGGGCGCACGGGTTAATTCCCTGCGTCTGGATACGAGGGGAGACATTTCTGGCGCACCCGCCGAGACGCCCACTATCGGTACGGCGGCCCAGGGGGAGCCAAAAACGGCGAATTCCCAGCGCATACATCAATCCGTCAATAATCCGGACGTGGTTTACAAGAATGGGTTTGCTGACCTGCATCAATCGAAATTTTCCGATGTCGGCGGCTCCAATCTCGATCCGCGTTATACGTTTGAAAGCTTTCTTGTCGGCTCGTCTAACCAGCTTGCGCATGCCGCTGCGATGGAAGTGGCCCGTGGCGGCAACAGCAGCGGCGGTTCTTCGTTCAATCCATTGTTTTTTCATGCAGCCGTTGGTCTCGGAAAAACCCATCTGTTGCAGGCCATTGCTCACAAGGCGACCGAGCTGCGCCGCCGCGTCGTCTATCTGACGGCGGAAAAGTTCATGTACGGCTTTGTGTCTTCACTCAAGGATCACACCACGATTGCCTTCAAGGAACGCCTGCGCAGCATCGATCTTCTGATCATCGATGATGTCCAGTTTTTGCAGGGCAAATCCGTGCAGCAGGAATTCAGCCATACGTTGAATGCGTTGTTTGACGCAGGGCGGCAGGTTGTTGTGGCTGCGGATTCGCCGCCTGCGGATCTGGAAAATCACGACGAAAGATTGCGCTCCCGTCTTTCGGGCGGTCTTTGCATCGAAATTCGCTCGTTCGATGAAGAGCTTCGCCACAAGATTGTCGAAAATCGCGTGGCCGCCGCCCGCTCTGCACAACCCGGTTTCGATGTACCGGCTGCCGTTGTCACCTATGTCGCCAGTGTGATCCAGACAAACGGGCGGGATATCGAAGGCGCCGTCAATCGCCTTGTCGCTCACTCCACATTTTCGGGCGCGCGCCTGAATGTGGAAACTGCCGAAGCCGCCATTCGCGATCTTGTGCGCGTGAAAGAACCAAAACGGGTCAAGATTGAGGACATCCTGAAACTGGTGTCGGCGCATTACAATGTTTCCCGTCCCGATCTCCTTTCTTCGCGGCGGACAGCGATCGTCGTAAGACCGCGCCAGGTCGCGATGTATCTGGCGAAAATCCTGACATTGCGTTCATTGCCTGAAATCGGCCGCCGCTTCGGCGGGCGCGATCACACAACAGTGCTGCATGCTGTGCGCAAGATCGAGCGCCTTTCAAAGGAAGACAATTCCCTGAAAGACGAATTGGAATTGCTGAAGAGGATATTGAACGATTGAGGCGTGTCCGGTCGCGAAGCGTTCGCGACCATGATGCCTGACTTCATCGTCCCGTCTTCACACGAGTCCATGCGCGCGTCACCAGACGCTGCGTGGCGGGATCGCGCGGTTTGACCGTAAAAAGCCTCTGCATCATCGCGGCGTCGGGATAGATTGATTTGTCGTCAAGAATTTCTTTTGGCAGCAAAGGATGAGACGGAAGGACGCCGTTGGCGAAATTGGTGATCTGCGTGTTTTGCGCGGCGACCTCCGGCCGCAGCAGGAAATCGATGAAAAGATAGGCGGCGTCTATATTCTTCGCGTCGTTGGGAATCGCAATATTGTCCATCGACATCAACGTTCCCTCCGCAGGGATCACATATTTGATGTCGATGCCCTTGCCCGCTTCCCGCGCACGGTTGCGTGCCTGATAGGCATCCCCGGCCCATGCGACAGCCAGACAGATGTCCCCGGCGGCCAGCGCGTTGATATATTCCGAGGAATGAAATTTTTTCACCAGCGGGCGAATCTTTGCGAGCAGGTCGGCTGCCGCATTAATCTTGGCTGGATCCAGCGTATCAACGTCCTCGCCAATATATTTAAGCGCTACGGCGAAGAGATCTTCGGGACTGTCGAGCACATAGATGCCGCACGCTGCAAATTTCTTCAGCTCCTCGGGGCGAAACAGAATGTCCCAGGAGGTTAACGCCTTGCCGCCGGTGATAGGCGCGATCTTGCGTTCGTCATAGGCCAGCCCCGTCGTGAACCACATATAATTGGCGGAATATTGATTGCCGGGATCATAGCTCGCAAGCTGTTTGTCTATTTCAGGCCAGATATTGCCTGCGTTTTTCAACCGGGCTCGATCAAGCTTTTGGTAGACGCCCGCTTTGATCTGCCGCTGAAGGAAGCTGCCTGAAGGCAACACGATATCGTAGCCAGTGTTTCCGGCGAGCAGTTTGGTTTCGAGAATTTCGTTGGAATCATAAGTGTCGTAGATAACCTTGATGCCGGTCTCCGCTGTGAATTTGTCCAGCAATTTTGTGTCGATATAATCGGACCAATTATAGACGTTGAGCACCTTCTGCTGCGCCTGCGCGCCGCCAAGTCCGGCCAGCCAGAGGGAAACAGCGAGTGCGAACGTCCTCATCGCAAAAACTCCATTAGCCTATTGCTTGATGACTTTTTCCAGGCGGCTCAGAGCGGCGTCAATCGTTTCGTCTTTCTTGGCGAAGCAGAAGCGCACCACGGTCTTCACCGCATCCTGCGCATAAAAGGCCGAGACGGGAATGGCGGCGACGCCATGTTCGCGCACGAGTCGTTGACAGAAGGCCGCATCGTCAGTTTCGCCCAGCGGCGCGATATCGACGGTGACAAAATAGGTGCCTTCGCTATCCATGACCGCAAAGCCCATCTCTTTCATGCGGGCGCAGAAGCGGTCTCGGCTGCGTTGAAAGCTGGCGCGCATCTGGGTGAAATAACTTTCGTCCTTGCCAAGGCCGAGAGCGACGGCGGTTTGCAGATTGGGCGCTGTCGTAAACGTGTTGAACTGATGCGCCTTCGACAGAACGCGCATGATTTCCGGCGCAGCCATCACAAGGCCGATCTTCCATCCCGTGAGCGAGAAAATCTTGCCGGCGGAACTGATCTTGATCGTCCGCTCGCGCATTCCGGGTAAGGACATCATGGATATGTGCGTCTTGCCGTCGAAGATCAGATGTTCCCAGACCTCGTCGCAGATCGCGATCGCGTCATGGGCGACACAGAATTCGGCCAGTAATTCAAGCTGCTCGCGAGGATAGATAACGCCGCAGGGATTATGTGGATTGTTGAAGACAATCGCCCGCGTCTTGCTGGTAAAAGCCTTTGCCAGATCCTCGCGCGTAAACTGCCAGTGCGGCGGGCGCAGATTGACGAATTTCGGGACGCCGCCTGCGCGCAAGACAAGCGGCAGATAGGCGTCGTACATCGGCTGGAAGAGGACGACTTCATCGCCCGGTTCGATCACAGCGAGCAGTGAATCCGCCAGCGCCTCCGTCGCACCCGAGGTCACCATCGTTTCGATCATTGGATCGAGTTTCAATCCCTGGAAGCGTTCGAAATGGCTGGCGATAGCCTGCCGCAGAACGGGGAGGCCCATCATCGGCGGATATTGATTCCAGCCGTTCAGCACTTCATCGGCAGCCTTGCGGCGGACGTCTTCCGGCCCGGGATCATCGGGAAAACCCTGCCCGAGGTTGATCGCATTGAGATCGCGCGCAAGGTTGGACATGACGTCGAAAATGGTGCTCGGAAGGTCAGCGTAGAGGTGATTCATGTTGGGGCGGGCCGCTCTGATGAATTGTGTCTTGAAGCAGCATATTGCCATCTCAGCTGCAAGCAAGCAGGGCGAATTCAGCGTTTGGCTTTTGCCGTTTCCGAGAGCAGCCGCTCGATGAGGGCAGGTGTAGAGGGCCCGGCGCAAATGGAGAGCCGGTCCGGTATGACCAGCCGCTTTTCCGGCGGGAACAGGCGCTTGAGGGCTGGGTGCACCAGCACAGCCTCGCCCTGATCGGACGGATGCCGCACATCCTGCGCGACGATCAGATAAGCGGGAGGATGTGCGATGATGCGTTCCATGGCTATGAGCCCGCTGACCGTCATCCCCAGCGCCACCGCAGCATTGCCGAAGCCCGCAAGGTGCGCCAGTTCTGCAGTCACCCCCGACTGCATCGCATAGCCACGCCGGTGCAGCACCAGCGCGCTGGGCTTGCTGGGCGACAGGGCAGCTTGCGCCGTCAATTGCGCGATGCCGGCATCGATTTGCCCAATCAGATTCTCCCCGCGCTCCGGGTGGCCAAGGCGGCTGGCGACCTCGCGGATCTGCTGGCGTCCCTGTTCGAGGTCTGTCCAGGGTTCGAGCAGAATATAGGGAATGTTGCGCCGCTCCAGCGCAGCGCGCGCGTAGCGGCTGTCGAAACTGCCCAGCAGAACGAAATCCGCCTTGAGATCGATGATTTCTTCTGCGCTGCCGCGGCGTGATGGAAAGGCTTTGGCTTGATCCGAAAGAAAGGACAACGAGGGGTCGCGCGCGAAGGGGCCGAGTGTGACGATCTGCGCGGGATCGGCCAGCGCCAGAACCAGCTGGTCGGCGCAAAGATTCGCCGACACCACGCGCCTGGGCGCATCGGCCACAGCTGCAGAGGATGCCCCGCAAATAATCCACACGGCAAAACCGCAACAGTGCAGCGCCATTTTGCGCAACCAGCTGAGGCTCGACAGAATCCGCATTGCGCCTCGATGTCTCACTCTGTAGGCTTGGATCAACGTTGGTGCCCCGAACATCGGGGTGAAACGGGAATGCGGTGAAGGGATTTTCCGAAAGGAAGGCCCAATTCCGCAGCTGCCCCCGCAACTGTAAGCGGCGAGCAGGTTTCGCGAAAGCCACTGGGGAATGTTTCTCCGGGAAGGGTGAAACCTGCAACGACCCGCAAGCCAGGAGACCGGCCAACGTCCGTAGACTCAAATTGCCGCCGGTGGGGCGGCCGGAGGTTGTGATGTCTGACTGCTTGCGGGCGAACGCCCGTTTTTACGCCGTTTTTTTTGCGGCTTTTCTCTCTCCTATAATTGGTAACGCCCAGGCCGAGCCGGAAATGCTTCCCGAGCTCGTGATCACTGCGACGCGAACCCCCGAAAATCTGCAGCGTATAGGCAGCGCCATCAGCGTTGTGGAAAGCAAGGACATCGCCGCCTGGGGTTCCAGGAGCATGGTGGACGTGCTGCGTCAGGTTCCCGGCCTGGATATTACTGAAAGCGGCGGGCCGGGCGGGATCTCAACAGTGAGACTTCGCGGCGCAGAAAGCAGGCAGACCCTCGTCCTGATCGATAATATCCGCGTGGGCGATGCTGCCAGCACCGATGGCATCATCGATATGTCCAATATATCACCGGATAACATCGAGCGCATCGAAGTGTTGCGAGGGCCACAATCAGCGCTCTATGGCTCGGACGCCATGGGCGGCGTCATCAATATCATCACGAAGAAGGGCGAACGGACACCGCGTACAACGATGACCATCGAAGGCGGCAGCTACGGCACGATTTCAACGCGCCTTGCTACATCAGGCGCTTCGGAGAACACCACCTGGGCGCTCTCCCTGAGCGGTCTGCATGCTGACGGCTTCTCCCGCTATGGCTATCGTATCGGCCGCATCACCTTGACGCTCGTTGCGCCTCTCGAAAATGACAGCATGGACCGAATCAGCGGCAGCGCGCGCGTCACTCATCGCTTCGGTGAGAATGTCGAGGTTGATATCGGTTTTCGCCGTATCCACGCGCTTGCAAATGTCGACAATCCCGGCGCATTCGCTTCGCCGCGGGATAATAATTTTGACAAATCGAAGCAGACCGTGACGACAGCCTATGGCAAGATTTCGGCCGATAGTTTTGGGGGCCAGCTGCGCCATTCACTTACGATCTTCACCACCATGACCGATCGCGTGAATCGCGGGCTGGAGAATTGTTTTGACGCCTTCTTCAATATCTACGCTTGCGATGCCATCTTTCGTTCGCAACGGGTGGGCGCGGAATATCAGGGCGATCTCGATCTTGGCAAGATCGGCAAAACGACATTCGGTGCGCGTACCGAATATGAAGAAGCGTCAAATCGCGAAGTCTGGCTGATGCCTGCTGCGCCGAATACGAATGGCTTCAAGGGCAACCAGCGCACCAATTCGCTATTCTTGCTGCATCAATTACCTCTGGGACCGTTGAGTCTTTCGTTAGGTGGGCGCGTTGATTCGGTCGACGGGATCAATGTTTTCCCCACGTGGCGGGCCACAGCAGCCTATTTAATCGCAGAAACCGGGACGAAATTGCGCGCCAGCGCCGGTACGGGCGCCAAAGCTCCGACGCTCTACCAGCGCTTTAGTATTTATGGCACGCCGACCCTGCAGCCAGAACATAATTTTGGCTATGACGCGGGAATTGATCAAAGCCTGTTCAATGGGCGTGTAAAGCTGTCACTGACCGGATTCGATACTCGTTATCGCAATCTTTTTGACTTCGATCCACTCGGCAACAATTTCGTTGGCGCTTACATCAATGTTGGCCGGGCGCGCGTCAGCGGGGTGGAAGCCTCGGCCGACGCGATTGTCGTGCCCGATGAATGGCGCTTGCGCGCGAGTTATACACGTCTTCGCGCGGTAGATGAGATCAATCATCGCCTGCTCCTGCGCCGCCCCCGCGACACAGCCTCTTTGTCGGCGATTTATACAGGCATAAAAAATCTCGAGGTCGAAGGCCGCGTTACCTATGCCGGAAAACGTGTGGATGTGATGAACGACTTCCCCTATTCCCATGTGCCTATGGCCCCCTACGGCAAGGCTGATCTGCGCGCATCCTACAAAGTGAACGATCATCTCACCGTATTCGCGCGAGCTGAAAACATGACCAATGCGCGTTATCAGGAAATCCGCGATTATGGGACCGCGGGCCGTTCGTGGTATGCGGGCATGCAGGTGACGTGGTGACAACATCAGCCCGGTGACGAATGGGTTTTGGAGCAGAGGCACATAGCAGGCCGCAGCGCAGCCGTCGCCCGTTTGCGATCAACATTGTGCTCCTGTGCGTGCTGTGTGCCGCTGCCACCGCTTCTTTGCTTGTTGGGGCAAGCCATATCTCCGTCACCAGCGCCATGCGCGGTTTGACCGGCAGCGATGAAATTGCAGGGATTATCGTGCGCGAAATCCGCCTGCCACGCATGCTTCTGGCTGTTGGCGTTGGCGCGATGCTTGGTCTTGCCGGAGCTTCTATTCAAGGCCTCACCCGCAATCCCCTGGCGGAACCAGCTGTGCTGGGCACACCGCAGGCCGCTGCGCTTGCCGCAGTCGCGGTGCTTTACACTGGCGCCGCATCGGCAAATTCGCTGACAATTGTTATAGCCGCCATGGCAGGGGCAGGATGCGCCATGGCGCTTATTCTTGTGCTGATACGCAAACGGCAGAATATTCTCACCTTGCTGCTTGCCGGGCTCGGTCTTGCGAGCCTTGCGGGCGCGGCCATGTCGTTCATCATCAGCGTTTCGCCTAATCCTTATGCGGTGATGGAAATTGTGTTCTGGCTGATGGGCTCATTTGAAGACCGTTCCATGGTGCATGTAGCCATAGCCTTTCCCTTCATGCTGGCAGGGGCTGCCCTGCTCTGGACGTGCCGTTCCGCCTATACGGCGCTCACTCTGGGCGAAGACGCAGCTCAATCCCTTGGCGTTGATGTCGCACGGGTGGCGATGCTCACAGGCACGGGCATTTCTTTGGGTATCGGCGCGGCGGTTGCCGTCTCGGGCGCAATAGGCTTTGTTGGACTGGTAGCGCCGCATCTCGTGCGGCCCTGGTGTGGGGGCGATCCTGGCCGGACCTTGCTGCCCTCCATGTTATGCGGAGCCTGCCTCACGGCAACAGCCGACGTGCTTGTCCGTCTCATTCCCTCCACAAATGAAGTACGTGTCGGCGTATTGACTGCGCTCATCGGCGCGCCCTGGTTCATTTGGCTTGTTGTCACGCGCAAGGGCCTGTTCGGGGGCCAGGCCCCATGAACCGGCCGGTTTTTGAAGCGAACGCGATCAGCGTCACTATCGCGGGCCGCTCGGTGCTGCGCGATTGCGCTTTCAAGATGCAGTCTGGCGAATTCATCGCCATCATCGGTCCCAATGGCGCGGGCAAGACAACATTGTTGCGCACGCTTGCCGGACTCGCACAGTACAAAGGCAGACTGCGGCTCAATGGCGGCGATCTCGCAATCTGCCCGCACACGCTGCGGGCCAAAACGATCAGCTACCTCCCGCAGAGCGGCGCAGTTCACTGGCCCATGCGTGTGCGGGATGTCGCTGCGTTGGGACGTATGCCGTTCGGCGCGTCGCTGCAGCGTCTATCCGCGCAGGATCGTTCGCTGGTTCAAAAAGGGCTCGAAGATTGCGATGCAGCCCATCTGGCGGATCAATCAGCGACGGAATTGTCGGGCGGCGAATTATCGCGTGTTCTGCTCGCGCGCGTTCTGGCCTCCGCTACGCCCGTCATACTGGCCGATGAACCAACGGCCTCGCTCGATCCCGCACATCAGATCAATACGATGCAACGGCTGGTCGCCTCAGCGCAGGAGGGCCGGCTTGTGGTCGCCGTCTCGCACGACATAGATCTTGCCGCGCGCTATGCCACACGCATGATCGCGCTCGAAAATGGCGTCATCGTGGGCGATGGCGCACCTGAAAGCCTTCTCGACAGCGGCGTATTGCAGCGTATATTCGGCGTGCGATTTCTTCGGGTGAACGTTGACGGCGTGAGCGCCTTGACCATCGCCCGGATATGATTGGGGCTGGTTAGCTTCCAGAATTCCGTCCCTGTAAAGGCGATGATTGTGACCTCTTCGCTCGTGAACAATAATAGCGTTGAAGCGCTTGTCATCACCGACGGCCGCCAATCCCAGGCCGCTGCTTCCATCATGCGCGGCACGCAAAGATTGATGCGGAGTCTTGGTTTTTCGAGCGTTACCGAATTGCCCCTCGTCAATGGTCGCCGCGCTGATATCGTATGTTTGGCCAATGACGGCTCAATTCACATCATCGAAGTGAAATCCGGCGCCGCGGATTTTCGCGCTGATCACAAATGGCAGGACTATCTCGATTATTGTGATCGCTTCTATTTTGCGGTCGACGCCAATATGCCCGAAGGCATTATCCCCGAGAGCGCGGGACTCATCGTCGCCGACTCTTACGCCGCATGTATCCTGCGCGAAGCGCCAGTCACCAAGGCTAACGGGGCGCGCCGCCGTGCGACATTACTTGCTTTTGCGCGCTGTGCGGCGGATCGTCTGCACAATCTGGCCGACCCCGGCGCGGGGCTAAAAATCTAGAGCGTCTGCAGGAAAAGTGGCGTCCGGTTTTCTGTCCGCAAACGCGTGAAAACAAAAGTTGGAGTAGCCTTGCGGTTCAAGGTAACCGCAAGGCGCTCTAGCGCGGCGCGCGTTTGGCGAGTATGCGTTGCAAGGTGCGGCGATGCATGTTGAGCCGCCGCGCCGTCTCGGAGACATTGCGGCTGCACAATTCATAGATGCGCTGAATATGCTCCCAGCGCACACGATCGGCGGACATGGGATTTTCAGGCAATTGCGCCTTGTCGTGTTGCGTCGCCATCAACGCGCTGAAGATTTCGTCGGCGTCAGCTGGTTTGGCGAGATAATCGAAGGCGCCAAGCTTCACGGCGGTAACAGCTGTCGCGATATTGCCATAGCCCGTCAGGATAATGCCGCGCGAGTCTGGACGCTTTTCCTTGAGCTGGGAGATGACATCAAGGCCGGTGCCGTCTGCCAGCCGGAGGTCGATCACTGCGAAGGCCGGGGGCTGCCTGGATATGGCGGCAAGACCCTCTGCAACAGTGTCTGCTGTCGTAACGATGAAGCCGCGCGCTTCCATCGCGCGTGACAGCCGGGTCAGAAATGGCTTGTCGTCGTCGACGATCAAAAGTGTCTTGTCTTCTGCTGCAGCGTTCTGAAGCGAAGAAACAGGTGTCGCTGGGGCTGGCTCGTTCATCTGATCCGGCTTTCATCCATTCTAGTGCCACGCAATCAGGCATCGGACGCACGGCTGACTACCAATAACCCATCCAGCCGGATTTTACAGCAATTAAGCCACAATTGGCCTGGCGTCACGGTGTGTATCCCGTTCGAACTCGCTCCGCGGCCAAACAACGTCGATCCACGCGCCGAGAGCCGGAGCGGGCGCATTCGTCATGGTCATCGTCGCGCCTGAGCGCTCCAGCAAAGTCTTGGCGACGAATAACCCCAGTCCAAGTCCCGGTGACTCCTCCGATTTTGCCCGCCGGTCAGCAGCTGCGCGTGTCGTCACATAGGGTTCGCCGAGGCGGCCAAGGACATCAAGGGAAAAGCCGGGGCCGTCGTCGCGGATGGAGATCTTGACCCGCGCTCCGGACCATTCTGCAGCGATGGTGACTTTCGAGCGGGCAAAATCGACGGCATTTTCAGTCAGGTTTCCCAGGCCGTAGAGAATGCCGGGGTTGCGGATGCAGAGTGGCTCCGGGCCGTCGCCCTGCGTCTTGATATCCAGTTCGACGCCGAAATTACGTACCGGTTCAACCACTTCTTCAAGAAGATGCAAGAGTGTCTGTGACGCCCACATGCCCTCGGTCTCGTTCCCCAGTGAGGAGAGCTTGCCGAGAATCGTCCGGCAGCGTTGGACTTCCTGGGCGAGAAGATCAATGTCCTCTTTCAGCGAGTTGTCAGGCGAAAGCTGCTTCTGGATTTCCTTGACCACCAGCGTGATGGTTGCAAGCGGCGTCCCCAGTTCATGTGCGACAGCCGCTGCGATTCCGTCGAGCTGGGTCAGATGCTGCTCGCGCGCCAGCACAAGCTCGGTGGCGGTCAAAGCGTCCGCCAGCAGCCGTGCTTCGCTTGATACACGTGAGGCATAAACGGTGACAAAACCGGCCCCTAGAACTAGTGCGAGCCAGACGCCGGACATGTAGAGAAACGGCATTTCCAGGGTGAAGTTCGAATACCATGGCAAAGGCAGATGAAAAAACGCCAGGAATGTCGCAGCTGCCACCATCAGCGCGATCAAGGCTGCGACGCGCCGTGTGGGGAGCGAAACGGCAGCGATCATGACAGGAGCCAGAAACAGCAACGCAAAAGGGTTCTGCAGTCCCCCCGTGAGGTAGAGCAGGCAGGACAATTGCAATATGTCGTATCCGAGGAGATAGGTCGCCGGACCGTCTTCAAGCCTCTGTGTCACGGGATAGCGTAGCCGGAGTCCGATGTTGAGCCAGGCGGAAGCGGCGACCACGACAAAGGCTATGACGGTTGGCAATTTGAACCCGAGCCAGAAATGCGTCACCAGAATGGCTACCGACTGACCCGCAACCGCCATCCAGCGCAATCCCGTCAGCGTATCCAGCCTGAGGCGGCGGGCGCGGGCACCGGGCTCAAAACCAGTTGTCAACGACATCGATCATGTCCCTCCTCAGCTTTGCCGCCCTAACGCTTGCGTAATCAGCCGCGCGAATACTACCATAATCCCGGTTGTGGGGGATGCCGGGATCGGCTATTGTGCAATGCACAAAAAATTCTGCAAGGCAGCAGAGGGATACTTCGATCCCAAGGGAATCAATATGAACCGTTTTGCCTATCAGATGTACGAGATGACCCATCTGGCGCTGAGTCCATCACGCGCCATGTCAGACGCCGCGCGGCTGCTGTTCAAAAATCCGCTCAATCCTTGGGCGCATACGCCCGTAGGAAAGAACATCGCGGCGTCCGCCGAACTTTTCGAACGCATGACCCGCCGCTATGGTAAGCCGGTCTTCGGTCTCGACACGACCGTTGTAGGCAATGAAGTGGTGCAGGTTCACGAAGAGGTTGTGTGGCAGAAGCCTTATTGCAATCTGCTGCATTTTCATCGTGAGATCCCTGCCGCGCAAAGCGGTCAGGCAAAATTGCTGCTGGTCGCGCCGATGTCCGGCCATTACGCAACGCTGTTGCGTGGAACCGTTGAAGCCTTCCTGCCGCATTTTGATGTCTACATTACAGATTGGGCGGATTCGCGCATGGTGCCGCGTAGCGCGGGCAATTTCAGCCTCGATGATTATATCGACTACACCATCGAAATCCTGCAGTTTCTGCATGCTGAATCGCCCGCAATCCCCGTTCACGCCGTCGGCGTGTGCCAGCCCTCCGTGCCGCTATTGGCTGCGACCGCTGTGATGGAAGCTGCTGGAGATAGCGCTGCGCCGTCATCGATTACGCTGATGGGTGGGCCGATCGACACGCGCCGTAGCCCAACGGCTGTCAATCAGCTCGCGCAGGAACGTGGCATGGACTGGTTTCAGAAAAACTGCATCGTGCATGTCCCCTTCCCCTATCCCGGAACAGGCCGCGCCGTTTATCCCGGCTTCCTGCAATTGTCCGGATTCATGGCCATGAACATAGATCGCCATGTCGGCGCGCATCTTGAGATGTTCAATCATCTGGTCGACGGCGATGGTGATTCGGCTGAAAAGCACCGCGAATTTTATGACGAATATCTTGCGATCATGGATCTTGATGCGGAATTCTATCTCGAAACGGTAGAGAAAGTTTTCGTGGAACATGCCTTGCCCAAGGGCACATTCAAACATCGCGATACACTTGTCGATCTCACAAAGATCCGCAAATGCGCGCTGATGACCGTGGAAGGCGAACGCGACGATATCTCCGGCGTCGGCCAGACCGAAGCGGCGCATGATCTTTGCAAGAATATTCCTGCCAAACGTAGGAAACATCATTTGCAGCTGAGTGTCGGCCATTATGGTGTGTTCAACGGTTCACGCTTCCGCAATGAAATCGTTCCGGAAATGTGCAAATTCATGAAGGCTACAGGCAAGAAACCCTGAAGTACGCAATTCGTGCTGGCGCGAGCGGAGCGAGGTTGGCTATCGTGATGCGTCAATGATTCGCTTCGCGCAACGCACGGCCCAGCATGTCCGCCTTTCTTGACGTCAATCATTCTGGAGAGACCTATCGCGTGTTGCTGAAACGCGCGCCGGCGGCCCGCCGTTTCACGCTGCGCATTCGTGCGGCTTCGCGCGACGTCACGCTCACTATGCCAAGGCGCGGCGCACTTGCCGATGCGCGTGACTTTGCAGAACGTCACGCCGCCTGGATCGGTGCCCGCCTCAGGCGTTTGCCAACGCCCGTGCCTTTTGCGCCGGGAGAAATCATTCCCTTCAGAGGGGAACCTCATCTCATTGTGCACAGGCCAATGGTGCGCGGCACCGTATGGAGTGAATCAGCGCCGCCCGATTTCAGCTGCGTTGCGTTGCCGGGCATGGAAACAGCCGCGCCGAAACTGCTCTGCGTTGCTGGCAGAGAAGAGCATATCACCCGGCGGATAGCCGATTTCCTGAAGATGAACGCAAAGATCGATCTGGAGGCTGCGGTGCGGCGTCATGCGGGCGCAATTGGAAAGAAAGCCGCCAGCGTTACGTTACGCGATACGTCGAGCCGCTGGGGTTCATGCACGGCGTCAGGCAGTCTGAATTTTTCCTGGCGTCTCATACTCGCGCCGCCCAGCGTGCTTGATTATCTTGCTGCCCATGAAGTCTGTCACCTCGTCCACCTCAACCATTCCGTGCGGTTCTGGGCTTTGGTCAGCTCAATCTGCGCCCAAACTGAGTGCGCGGAAGCCTGGCTCAGTGCACACGGTTCGAGCCTACACCGCTATGGAAAAAGCATCGTCGCGGCCGGGTGAATTCAATTTCCCCGGGTGTTTCTTGAACGGCAATCTGATGCCCCAAACAGATCAGGCGATCAAAGAATTGCGGACAAAGTTGAGATAAACCGGCTTGCGGCCTTCGCGCAGCGCCTTGGCCTCATAACGGGTAGAGGGCCAGAATTCCCACGGCGTCAGCCACTCGCTGTCTTTTGTCTGCGTCCAGTCAAAACTGGGCGATTTGAGTAACCGGCTCAGGGTCCAGGCGCTGTAATCATCGATATCGGTGGCAAAACGCAGGGATGCGCCCGGCTTCATGACCCGGGCAAGGCTCGTCAGCGTGTCTTCGCCGATAAAACGGCGTTTCTTTTGCCGCGTTTTAGGCCAGGGGTCGGGGTAGAGAATATTGACGCGTCCGAGGCAGGCGTCCGGCAGTTGCGCCAGAATTTCGCGCGCATCGCCGGGAAAGACCCTGACATTGTCGAGCGCCTTATGTTCGATTTCCGCCAGTAACTTAGCCACGCCATTGACGAATGGCTCGCAGCCAATGAAAGCTATATCTCTGTTGCGCGCTGCGTCATCCGCCAGATGTTCGCCGCCGCCAAAACCGATTTCGAGCCAGAGATCGCGGCAGCGCGCAGGAAACAGCGCCAACGGGTTTTCATGTACGTCCTGCGCTTCGATCTCGAACCTGGGCAGGGCCGTCTGCATCAACGAGCTATGATAGCTGCGCAAAGTCTTGCCCTTGCGCCGGCCAAACGACGTGAGCTTGCGGCGGAAGTCTTCTGGCGCGTTGTTCATGACCCTGGTCTCAAACAAAACGGGCGGCACAAGGCCGCCCGTGTCACTGGATTATGTAAGCAGATCACACAGCCTTCTTGAGCGCTTCGGCCAGATCGGTCTTCTCCCAGGAGAAGCCGCCGTCCGCATCGGGCTTGCGGCCAAAATGGCCGTAGGCTGATGTGCGCGAATAGATGGCCTTGTTGAGGTCGAGGTGTGAGCGAATGCCGCGCGGCGTCAGGTCCATGCACTGGGCGACTGCGGCTTCGATCTTGGCCTCGTCAACCTTTCCGGTGCCGTAGGTGTCGACATAGATCGACAGCGGACGCGCAACGCCAATGGCGTAGGAGAGCTGGATGCAGCAACGATCGGCAATGCCGGCCGCGACCACGTTCTTGGCGAGATAGCGCGAGGCATAGGCTGCCGAGCGGTCAACCTTGGTAGGATCCTTGCCGGAGAACGCGCCGCCCCCGTGGGGAGCCGCACCGCCGTACGTGTCGACGATGATCTTGCGGCCCGTGAGGCCGCAATCGCCGTCCGGACCGCCGATGTAGAAAGCGCCGGTCGGGTTGATGTGCCACTTTGTGTCCTTGCCAATCCAGCCGGCAGGAAGCGCCTTCTCGACGAAAGGCTGCACGATCTCGCGCACCTGGTTTGACGACAGGTCCTTCACGATGTGCTGGTGCGACACCACGATCTCGGTCACGCCGACGGGCTTGCCGTTCTCGTAACGCACGGTCACCTGGCTCTTGGAGTCGGGGCCGAGCTGCGCCGCCGGACCCTTGCCGGACTTGCGCGCCTGCGCGAGATCGAACAGAATCTTGTGCGCATAGAAAATTGGGGCAGGCATCAGATCAGGCGTGTCGTTACAGGCATAACCGAACATGATGCCCTGGTCGCCAGCGCCTTCTTCGGCATTCGTCGGCTGCTTGGCGTCGACGCCTTGCGCGATGTCCGAAGACTGGCCGTGCAGCAGCACTTCGATATTGGCGTTCTGCCAGTGGAAGCCTTCCTGCTCGTAGCCGATGTCCTTGATCGCCTTGCGGGCGAGATCCTGGATCATCATCACGTTGACGCCGCGCGGGCCGCGATATTCGCCAGCGACAATGACGCGGTTCGTCGTGGCTAGAGTTTCGCAGGCAGCGCGAATATTCCAGGGGTCGAGGCCTTCCTTGGCGCCTTCGCGATAGAACGCGTCCACGACTTCGTCGGAAATACGGTCGCACAACTTATCGGGATGGCCTTCCGACACAGATTCACTGGTGAACAAATAGCTTTGACGCGCCACGGCGATGCCTCCGGTTTGCAGCTTGCGAAGTGCAGCTTGCTGGATGACTGAAAACCGGCAGGCGAATATTGGATTTCGCCGGGCCGCCGGTTTGAACTCCGGCAGGGGGCCGGAAAGCGCGCCTTATTGGCAGTGCGCGTTCGGCAGGTCAAGCGTTTTTGGCTGGAACGTTCTATAAAAAGAACGGGATTTGGCCCAATCAGGCCTCGGACTTTTCAGTTGCGGGCGGGCTATATTCTTCCTCGGCGGGGGCCAGGGACATCACGAGCTCCAGCACCCGCCGCCGGATTTTCGGATCCTGGATTCGTGAGAAAGCCTTGTTCAATTGCAGGCCTTCGGCGGTCGAAAGGAAGTCAGTGACGAAGGCTGCGGCAGCTTCTTCCCGGAAGCCCATTTCTGTTGGGACGGCGCCCGTAGCAGGCGCGCCATCGAAGAAAAAAGAAGGAGGGACCTGCAGCGATTTTGAGATCTCCTGCAGCCGGCTAGCGCCGATCCGGTTCGTTCCCTTCTCGTATTTTTGGACCTGCTGAAACGTCACGCCCAGCGAATCGGCGAGCTTCTCTTGGCTGAAACCCAACATGATCCGGCGCATGCGCACACGCGCGCCAACGTGCTTGTCGATCGGGTTGGGGGTCCGTTTCATCGCTTGTTCCGCAACTTGGCGATTCACCAAGGTGAATGTGATGATTCGCGTAATACGAGCATACGCAAGGGAATGCAACGCTGTGCGATGCAGGGGGGAATGACCGGCAAGATGCAGAACTTCGTGTGCATCCCGGGCTTTTGACATTCAAACAGGGAGCTGCCGCCGTCGCCGTAAAACGAGCGCGCCAGCGAGACATAGAAAACCAAGCGCTGCGGGTCCGGCCAGAGGCCAACGGCTGAACGGCGTGGCTGGCCCCGCTACCGGCAGACGGCTGTCGAGGATGCCCGCACTCCCCAGAGCAAGTTGCGCGACGATGCGGCCATAGGAATCGACAACAGCGGAAATGCCGGTATTTGCCGCCCGGACAAGCGGCAATCCTTCCTCAATTGAGCGCAATCGAGCCATGGCAAGATGCTGATAAGGACCAGGTGTACGGCCAAACCAGCCGTCATTGGTCACATTCAACATGACGCCCGGGCGCTCTGTCCCAGTGAGCCTGGGAATGACATCACCGGAGAAAATGGATTCGTAGCAGATGAGGGGCGCGACGCCCGGCAATCCAGGCACTGCGAGCAGGCGCGCCCGCCCGCCCGCATCAAACCCGCCGGGTATATGAACGAACTGGCGCAGCCGCACCGCTTCAAGAATGGCCGCTAAAGGAAGGTATTCGCCGAAGGGGACCAGGTGAACCTTGTCATAAGTGTCAGCAATCGCTCCACCAGATTCGATCACGTGAATCGAATTGTAATAGATGGCGCGATTATTATTGCGAGCGCTGGAATTTTGTCTGGGCGGTTCGGCGCGGGCCGCGCCGGTCACCAGATAAGCGCCGCGCGGCACGATGGACCCGATGCGCGCCAGCGCCTCTGCGTCACGCGAAAGGATGAACGGGAATGCCGATTCCGGCCAGATGAGATGTGTGACCGTGGCAAGGCCATTGGGATGTTCGGCGCTCGTGCTGCCGGACAAGCGCATGTAGTTTTCGAGTATCGTGTTCTTGTTTTCGGGACGGAATTTTGCATCCTGCGGCAGGTTTGGCTGCATGATCCGCAACCGTGCCTGAGGCGTATAGGCCGTGGGATTGCCCGCCAGCCGCAAAGCGCCGAACGCGGCGAGTCCCGCCAGCGCCAGGCAGGCAAGTCCGATCGGATGCCGCAGGAAACGCAGGCGTCCCTGAATCGGCTGTACCGGCAGACTGGAATCGGCCAGCACTGCAGGACTTGCGGCCAGCAGGATCGCTATAAACGTCAGCCCGTGCAGTCCGGTGATCGCACTCACCTGTGCCAGCATAAGATTGCCGCCAAGCGCCATGCCGAAATCATTCCAGGGAAAGCCCGTCAGGACAGTAGCGCGCAGCCATTCTGAAGCGCCAAGTCCCGCAGCAAGCGCGAAAAGCCGTGCGCTGCCGCTGGACCAAAGAATCCGAGACAGAAAAAAGCCGAGCGCAGTAAAAAACGCGAGGCCAGCCGGAAGCCCGAATACACCGAGCGGCAGCGCCCAGGCGAATTGATCGGCCTCGACGAGAAAGGCAGCGCCCAGCCACCACAGGCCTGCAACGAAATAGCCAAAACCTAGCCACCAGCCGTCACCTGCAGCGCTCAGAGCCGAACGGAAGAGCGATGCGCCGGAGCTGGAGTTCCCCGCGGCGCGGCCCGATCCGTCAATCAACCAGACCGCAGCGATCATGGTGAGGGCAAGCGCCGCAAACAGATCAAACGGCGGCATTGCAAGCGCGCCCAGCGCTCCAGCGGCAAAGGCGATCAGCCGCCGTGTCCACCCGGACGACAGAATAATCCAATGCGCCGTTCTGATGATGAAGCCGGCCTGATTCAAATGCCGCATTCCCCTGGATGGCAGATATGAAACGCGAAAGGTGATTCGCGAGCGTATTCTGTCATATCATACTGGCGCTTCAGCCGGGTTGTTCCGGGGCGCTTCTGGTTTGCGCAATTTCACCAGCTTGATGCGGCGTCTGTCGGCATCAAGGATCTCAAATTCCCAATCGTCAGAAAGCCGGATCGCTTCGCCTTTTTCCGGAATGCGTCCGGCGACAGTCGCAACAAAACCCGCGACGGTTTCGACTTCATCCATGTCCTTGCCGATCAGGAAATCGATCCCGGTGACGGCAATCGCCTGATCAAGTTGCGCGCGTCCGTCGATGACGAATTCGCCTGCGGGTGTGGGTTCGATACGTGGCGTTTCGTCTATGTCGTGCTCATCTTCGATATCGCCGACGATGACCTCCACGACATCCTCGATCGAAACCAGCCCGTCGGTACCGCCATATTCATCGATAACGAGGGCCATATGCGTGCGCTCGGTCTGCATCCGCACCAGAAGATCGAGCACCGGCATCGAAGGCGGCACAAACAGCACGGGGCGCAATACTTCGGAAACCGGCAAAGGAACTGAGAGATCGATAGCACCGAATTTCGTCAGTGCATCGGCTGCCGGCTCGTTTCGATTGGAAAGCCCGCTGCCCGCACCGGAATGGGCGGGGCTGGAGAGCCTTGCCAGCAATTCGAGGAAGTCGCGGATATGCACCATGCCCTGTGGCGCATCCAGACTGTCCTCGTAGACAGGCAGCCGTGAGTGCCCCGCGGTCCTGAACAGATTGAGCACATGGCCAAGCGTATCTGATTTT
Source organism: Beijerinckiaceae bacterium (assembly GCA_947474545.1). Lineage (GTDB taxonomy): Bacteria > Pseudomonadota > Alphaproteobacteria > Rhizobiales > Beijerinckiaceae > Terripilifer. Next base: position 34,245 of record CANJJI010000007.1, read on the forward strand.
TCAACTGCGGTGATGTCCGTACGCGGCACCATGATATCGCGCACCCGCAGCTCATGCAGGCCGAGTACACTGCGCAGCATCGCGCGTTCCTGTGCCGACAGATCGCTTTCGCTCGATTCTTCAAGAGCGTCTTCTATATCCTCACGGACCGACGTCTGCGGCGCGCCAAACAATGTGCGCAACCTGTCGAATAGTCCGGCCCGCTCTTGCCTGCCTGAACTCTGGTTTGAATCACTCATTGCAATCAGCCGGCATTTTCAGGCCGCCAGTCTCCATCATAGGGATTTGCGATGCCGAGTGTTGCGAGAATCGCTATCTCCTCGCCTTCCATATCGGCTGCTTCGCCATCCGTTTCGTGATCATAGCCGATCAGATGCAGAAAGCCATGGACGATCAGATGCGCCGTATGATCGCGGAATGTCTTGCCTTGTTCGCCCGCTTCGCGCTGCACGGTTTCCAGGCCCAGAAAGATATCGCCCAATCCCATGGGGGGCGCCCCCTTGGGGGGCTGAATGGCAGGGAATGAAAGCACATTTGTCGGCTTGTCAATTTTCCGCCAGTCACGGTTCAACTCGCGCATCTTGCTATCGCTGGTGAAGACGACGCAGACCTCCGTGCCCTGCTCCGCCACGCCATGCCGGTCGCGGGCCGCAGCGTCTATGCAGCTGTGAGCCAGCGCCTCCGGCTCGAAATCGCCTGACCATCCCGGCGCATCAATGATCGGCTCGATCTCAAGGCTCATGATTGGCCGATACCGGACATTCAGTTTTCCCCTTTGGCAGCGCGTGAACGCGCTTCATAGGCCTTCACGATGCGCGCGACGAGATCGTGGCGCACCACATCACCTTCGCCAAACACGACGTGGCCAATACCTTCGATTCCCGCAAGAATTTCCACCGCTTCCACCAGTCCTGATTTCTGCGCCGGGGGCAAGTCGATCTGCGAGGGATCGCCACTGATGATCATGCGGGAGCCCTCGCCAAGCCGGGTCAGAAACATTTTCATCTGCATGGCTGTCGCATTCTGCGCTTCGTCGAGTAGGACACACGCCTTTGTCAGCGTCCGCCCGCGCATGAAGGCGAGGGGGGCAACCTCAATCATCCCGGTCGTCAGGCCGCGTTCCACAAGACGGGGATCCATGAAATCATGCAGCGCATCGAATACGGGCCGCAGATAGGGGTCGACTTTTTCGCGCATGTCGCCTGGCAGAAACCCGAGCCGTTCGCCTGCTTCCACTGCAGGACGAGAAAGGATGAGCCGTTCCACCGTCCCCTGTTCCAGCAGTTGCACCGCATGGCCAACAGCGAGCCATGTCTTGCCTGTGCCGGCCGGTCCCTCGGCGATCACGAGTTCGTCCCGGCGCAGCGCCTGGAGATAGGTATCTTGCGCCGCATTGCGTGCGCGGACGACGCCGCGCCGGCGGGTCGAAATCTGTCCGAAGGTCACCCGCCCGATTTTGTCATCGGCAGGAAAAAGCGAACCCTGCAGCAAGGATTCCTGCATGGCGCCATCAACATCGCCAAGTGCGATGCGCTGACCCTGTTTCACGCGGGTGTATAGGTTTTCAAACACCCGCCGTGCGTTCTGGCAGGCTTCCGGCGCACCTTTAATAGTCAGGTGATTGCCATTGGCTTGCGCCACAACGCCGAGCCGCCGTTCGACACGCGCGAGATTCTGATCGTATTGGCCGAAAACCAATGAGGCGAACCGGTTGTCTTCAAACGCTACAGTAATCTCTGTGACTTCCAGATTTCCATCTCTTCCAGGGACATCCTTCGATGACGCGACAATTCGAACAGGTGAAGTGTCATCGAGTGCCTGCGTGGCCCGTCCCGGAATTGATGTTTTCATCTGCACATCCTGGTTGATACCGCTTCTTGTCTATGCGAGCCGTCCGAACAGGGTGTTGGTCCCTGCCGCTGTGATTTCGACCTGATGGCACTGGCCGATCAGGTTCTTGTCTGCATCCACATGCACCACCTGCAGATAAGGTGTCTTGCCCGAGATTTGACCGGAACGCCGCCCCTCTTTTTCGAACAATACGCCGAGCGTGCGCCCGACCATCGAAGAATTGAAGGCGTGTCTCTGTCTTTCCACAACGTTTTGCAGGCGCGCTAGCCGATCCCGTTTTGTGTCCTCGTCGATTTGATCGCCGAGGGAAGCAGCTGGCGTGCCAGGGCGAATCGAATATTTGAAGAAGTATGTCGACGCGAACGTGACAGTTTCACAGAGATTGAGCGTATCTTGAAAATCCTGCTCGGTTTCCCCGGGAAAACCGACAATAAAGTCGGATGAAAGAGCTAGGTCGGGACGCACGGCTCGCAACCGCGCGATCAGCTCGATATAATCGGCGGCGCGATGGTTGCGGTTCATCGCTTCCAGAATCCGGTCCGATCCCGATTGCACCGGCAGATGCAGGAAGGGCATCAGCGCGGGAAGATTTCCATGTGCGGCAATGAGATCCTCGCCCATGTCGCGCGGATGGCTGGTCATGTAACGCACACGCAGAATGCCATCGACAGCGGCGATCTTTCCCATGAGTTGGGCTAGAGAACACGCACGCCCTTGCGCATCCTCGCCATGATAGGCGTTGACGTTCTGCCCCAGCAGCGTGATTTCGCGCACGCCCCCTGCCGCAAGCTGACGGATTTCACTAAGTATGTTTTCGGGCGAACGCGAAACTTCCGCGCCGCGCGTGTAGGGCACCACGCAGAACGTGCAGAATTTGTCGCATCCTTCCTGAACGGTCACGAAGGCGCTGATGCCGCGTTGCTGCAGCCGGCGGGGAGACGGTGCGACGAGGTGGTCGAATTTATCCTCAATGGGAAATTCCGTATCGATGACGCTGCGGCCAAGATCCGTCTGCTGCAGGAATTCGCCGAGCTTGTGATAATTCTGCGGCCCGACGACAAGATCGACAGTCGGTTCGCGGCGCCGGATTTCGCTGCCTTCCGCCTGCGCCACACAACCGGCCACGGCAATCTTGAAGGAGCTTCCGGCGGCGGCACGCTCTTCCTTGACTTCGCGCAGGCGGCCGAGCTCCGAAAAAACCCTGTCGGCGGCCTTTTCGCGTATATGGCACGTATTGAGAATCACCAGATCGGCGTCGTCCTGGTTCGAGGTTTCTTCGTAGCCCTCTTTCTCCAGCAGATCGCCCATGCGCGTGGCGTCATATACGTTCATCTGGCAGCCAAACGAGCGAATCTGCACTTTACGTTTAGCGCGCGCTGGCGTGACCATGCCGGAATCTTGCCGCTGCTTCATCGGATCGGTTAAAAGGTCGTTCTGGTTGCGCATGGGCCCTTTTACGCGATTTTCCGGCTGCTGCCAGAGATAAACTTCCAAAGTGTTCCCAGCCAAAGTGAAAGCCGGTTCACACGAGGCATATCCATCAAATCAAAAATATCATAGTTCGCAGGCCAAAATCAGGGCATTGGCCGGCGAACCCTCGGCGCTGCGGTAATAGCCGGGGCGGGTTCCCACCTGCGCGAAGGCGGATTTTTCATACAACCGCCGCGCCGCGCGGTTATTTTCGTCGACTTCCAGAAACAGCCGCCGCACACCGATACGGCGCAGGCCGCTGACCTGAAAATCCAGCAATTCCCGGCCCAATCCCTGCTTTTGCAAAGACTTGTCCACGGCAATTGTAAGGATTTCGGCTTCGTCGGCAGCACGCCGCACCAGTATGAAACCGCCGAAATCGCCTCGTGAGGGGTCTACACCTGCAGCGCCGTAAACCGCAGCGCTTGCAATCATCGTCTCAAATTCGTTCACGCCCCAGGGATGGGCGAAAAAATCCGCGTGAAGCCGGGCGCATTCTGCCGCATGTTCAATTCTCAGGTCTTCGACGACAGGCCGGGCGCGCCGGCGCAGCATGGAGAACATCGCCGTTAGCCTTGAACGGGCGCGTGCAGGCGCCCTTGCGCAAGCGCACTGGGCGCTGCCGGTTTCGCATTGGCCGGATTGAGATACATCGGCACCGGCGGCGCTGAAGCCGGGTTTGCGAGTGTGCCCAGCCGGGCAACAAAGGAAATGTCCGGAGATCTGGTATCGCCCCGCACGTCAGCCCGCAATCCGGTCGACCAGGCCTCGATTGCAGCGATGGGCGCGGCATTGCCGGTGAGGATGATCGGTCCTGAACCAAGCAGCCTGACTGCATTTGTGATCGGTAGTACACGCGGCTCGACAATCGTTTTTCCGGCCGGCGAAAACACATGCGTGTAAACCTGCCCGTGCCGGGCATCGATCATGGCGGCAACTGTCGCTTCGTCCTGCCCGATGAACGGAGCGGCAAACGCCACCAGCGTCGGAACACCGATAACGGGAATAGCGCGGACCATGCCCATGGCGCGCGCGGCAGCGATCCCTATGCGTATGCCGGTGAACGAACCCGGCCCAATGGTCACAGCGATGCGGTCTATGGCGTCAAATCCGCCATCAGTCTGATCCAGGACACGCTCGACCAGCGGCAGCAAGTGCTCATCATGGCCGCGCTCGATCGGCAAAGCTTCGCTGGCCAGCATAGCCGCATTGTCGTTGTCCCAGACACAGGCCGAGACAACATTGAGCGCGGTATCTATAGCCAGAATTCGCATTGTCCAGCCAGCAGTTAAAGCTGCATCTGTTCGACTTCGAGCACTTCCGGCACGAAATGTTTCAACAGGTTTTGAATACCGCTCTTGAGCGTGGCGGTCGAGGATGGACAGCCAGCGCAGGCCCCTTTCATCGTGAGGTAAACTGTGCCGTCGCGAAAGCCGCGGAACGTGATGTCGCCACCATCGCCAGCCACTGCGGGCCGGACACGGGTCTCGATCAACTCTTTGATGGTTTCGACAGTCTCGGCATCTTCCGGCGCAAAAAACTCATCGCCATCGGCGCCCACGGTAGCCGTATTCTCATGCAGCAACGGTGTTCCGCTCATAAAATGTTCCATGAGTGCACCGAGAATGGCGGGCTTGAGATGCTGCCATTCGCCTGAATCTTTGGTCACTGACACGAAATCGAAACCAAACATAACCCCGCTGACGCCGCCGATGCCGAACAGCGCCTGCGCCAATGGGGAACGTGCTGCGTCCTGCGCATTGGCAAAATCCAGGACGCCAGCCTCCATCACAGTGCGCCCCGGCAGGAACTTCAGCGTGGCGGGGTTCGGCGTAGCTTCCGTCTGGATGAACATGGCGGTGACCTTTCGGGCGGCAATCGATATCTGCGCTCTCATAACATGATATTCGCGCCGATCGCGAAAAAACAATGCTTCGCATTGCAAAATCAACGCCTATAGGCGGTAAAATCAAGCCAAGGAATCAATCTCTTCGTTGGAAAGGTCCCCCGGCACGATCACCACCGGCACCGGGAATGTGCCAGCGGCCTTGCCGGCTAGCATGGATACCAGTGGGCCCGGGCCCTCTGAACCGGCAGACGCCGCCAGAACGAGAAAGATGATGTCGCGATCTTCATTGATGAGCGATTTGATAGCGTCGGCCTTTTGACCGTGTCCAACCACCCGCTCAGGCTCAATGCCGGAAAGCTCACGGCACCGGGCCGCCGCCGTTTCCAGAACCTTGTCCGCCTGGTCCTGAGCTTCCTGTTTCATGACATCGCCGACACCAAGCCATTGGTCGAAGCCTTCGATATCCGTGACGGCGAGCATGACCAGGCCCGCAGAGATGCGCGCGCATCGCTTGGCAGCAAAATAGATGGCGCGGTCACATTCCTCGCTGTCGTCTATGACGATCAGGTATTTGGGACGATGGCCTTCTTCATAGGATCGCCGCCTTGTGCCGCTCATGCCAGCGTTCTCCACGCGTTACAGGCTTTGATCGTGCCAGTGGATAAGGATAGCCGCAAGCTTTTTGCGGTTAGGTCTGGTATGCAGAAACGCTAGCTGATGAAGCCGAGAATTTCTTTCACGGATTTCATATTCGGCGCTGCAATGGCGCGGGCGCGATTGCCGCCGTCAACCAGAACCGAATCGATATAGGCAGTATCGCCAACGATTTTCTTCATCTCGCCGCCGATGGGGCCGAGTTTGGCCACAGCCAGATCGACCAATGCATTCTTGAAGGTCGAAAAATTACCCCCGCCAAATTCGCGCAGAACATCCTCTTTCGAGCGTTCAATCAGCGCCGCGTAAATGCCGGTCAGATTGTCCGCCTCCGGACGGCCCGCCAACCCTGCAATTTCCGAGGGCAAGGGTTCCGGATCGGTCTTCGCCTTGCGCACCTTTTGCGCAATCGTGTCGGCCGAATCGGTGAGATTGAGGCGCGAATAATCCGAAGGGTCGGATTTCGACATTTTCTTGGAGCCATCGCGCAGGCTCATCACCCGTGTCGCCGGACCCTGGATCAGCGGTTCGGGCAGCGGAAAGAATGCATCGCCATGGCCATATTTCTCGATAGACCCGGCAAAATCATTGTTGAATTTTTGCGCGATGTCGCGGGACAATTCCAGATGCTGCTTCTGGTCTTCGCCCACCGGCACATGGGTCGCGCGATAGACAAGGATATCAGCCGCCATCAACGCGGGATAAGCAAACAGGCCCACCGAAACATTTTCGCGGTCCTTGCCAGCTTTTTCCTTGAACTGCGTCATACGGTTCAGCCAACCCATGCGCGCGACGCAATTGAAGACCCAGGCAAGTTCCGCATGTTCGGCGACCTGACTCTGGTTGAATACTATATGCGTCTTGGGATCAATACCGCAGGCGATGAAGGCCGCTGTTACCTCGCGGATACTGGATCGCAATTGCTCGGGATCCTGCTGCACGGTAATCGCATGCATGTCCACGACGCAATAAATGCATTCGTGCGTTTTCTGCAGCTCGACGAATTTCACGATCGCGCCGAGATAATTTCCCAGATGCAAATTGCCCGTGGGCTGAACGCCCGAGAACACGAGCGGTTTGAACTGCGCCATCTGCCTGCCACTCCAACCGGATTTCTGCCGGGCTTATCGCAATCTGCAAAGACGATGGCAAGCCAGTCTGATCGTTAAAGAATAAACCGGCTGAGATCGGCATTTTTCGCGAGATCGCCAACATTCCGGTTCACCATCTCCGCGTTTACGACAACAACATCGCCGGAACGATCAGGCGCCGTGAAGGAAATGTCATCCAGCACACGCTCCATCACCGTTTGTAACCGGCGTGCGCCAATATTCTCAACCGTCGAATTAACGAGAACGGCGACTTTCGCGATGGCGTCCACGGCGTCCCCGGTGATTTCCAGAGTGACGCCTTCAGTCTGCATCAGCGCAATATATTGCTTCGTAAGGCTGGCTTCCGTTTCGGTGAGAATGCGCCGGAAATCGTCTTCCGTCAGCGGCGAAAGTTCGACGCGGATCGGTAGGCGTCCCTGCAATTCCGGCAGCAGGTCGGATGGTTTGGAGACATGGAAAGCGCCAGACGCGATGAAGAGGATATGGTCGGTTTTCACTGCGCCGTGCTTGGTCGAAACCGTCGTGCCTTCAATCAGCGGCAACAGGTCGCGCTGCACGCCTTCGCGCGAGACCTGTCCGCTTCCCGATCCTTCGCGCGTGCAGATCTTGTCGATTTCGTCGAGGAAAACGATGCCGTTGTTTTCAACTTCGTGGATCGCTTCACGCACCAGTTTATCCTGATCGAGCAGTTTGTCGGCTTCTTCTGCAATCAAAGGTTCATAGGCGTCTTTTACCATGACCCGGCGAGGCTTGCCGCGCCCGCCCATCGACTTGCCGAAGAGCTCTCCTATATTGATAGCGCCAATGCTCGCACCGGGCATGTTTGGCAATTCGAACATCGGAAGCCCCGTACCCTGCGACGCAATTTCAATCTCTATTTCCTTGTCGTCGAGTTCGTTGTTGCGCAGCTTTTTGCGGAAGGAATCACGCGTGGCCGGCGATGCGGTCGCGCCAACCAACGCGTTCAGCACTCGTTCTTCAGCTGCCACATGCGCCTTGGCCTGCAGACTCTTGCGGCCCGCCTCTTTCGACATGGTGATGGCGATTTCCACGAGGTCGCGGATGATCTGCTCGACGTCCCGGCCAACATAGCCGACTTCGGTGAATTTCGTCGCCTCCACCTTCAGAAATGGCGCATTGGCGAGCTTTGCCAGACGCCGCGAAATCTCAGTCTTGCCACAGCCGGTGGGGCCGATCATCAGTATGTTTTTTGGCAAAACCTCTTCGCGCATTTGTCCTTGGAGTTTCAGCCTGCGCCAGCGGTTGCGCAACGCGATTGCGACGGCGCGCTTGGCCGCGCCCTGGCCGACTATATTGCGGTCGAGTTCGGAAACAATTTCGCGGGGGGAAAAGTCGGTCATATCGGTTCCAGTTTAGGTAGTAGCGTGAAAAGCATGGCGAAATCGGTTCTGGGCGACGGACTTGCTGGAATGCGATTCTATCATTTGTCCATCTCATCCGCTTCGCCAGGTGCGTATTGCATTATCGATACGTCCGCCGCGTCTCCTGTATATTCCGGGCGGTCTCTGAACCCGGCCTTGGCATAGGCGCGCCGCGCACGCACATTGGCCGGATCGGGGTCGATGATAATTGTGCGATGGCCTCGTGCGCACAATTCCTCAGCGAACAGGCGTAGCGCTGCCGAACCGATGCCGCGTGAAAGGAGCGATTCAGGACCGACCGAGAGATCGATGCCGACCGAATCCACAGGCACGCGTATGAGCCATGGATGTTCGGCCAATACTTCTGGGCCCAGATTGTCCTTCACAAACCAGCACTGGATATAACCGACAGGCTCGCCACTGTGTAGGATCATCCAGGGCTCGGTGGTATCACGGCCTTCTATCATATTGCGGATCAATTCGATTTCGGCGTCAGGCTCTGGTTCGTTCCACCATTGCTGCCAATGTGCTTGACCCATCCAGTCATGTAATATCGGCAGGTCACCCACGCTAGCTTTCCGGAACGAAAGTGCCGTATCCTTACCCGGCATCAATGCTCTCGATCACCAGATTGCCGTTCGTGTAGACGCAAATGTCCGCGGCGATCTTCATCGCCCGCCGCACGATGTCTTCTGCATCGAGTTCCATCGGCATCAGCGCGCGCGCCGCCGAAAGCGCGTAATTGCCGCCCGAGCCTATGGCTGAGACACTCCCGCCTTCTTCCACTTCTGGCTCCAGCACGTCTCCTGTGCCGGTGAGAACCAGCGACGCCTGCTTGTCGGCCACAAGCATCATGGCTTCGAGCCGCCGCAGATAACGGTCGGTGCGCCAATCCTTGGCGAGCTCCACGCAAGCGCGCGTCAATTGTCCCGGATATTGCTCGATTTTGGCTTCAAGCCGCTCAAAAAGCGTGAAGGCGTCAGCGGTGGCGCCGGCAAAACCGGCGATCACGTCTCCTTTGCCAAGCCGCCGCACCTTGCGCGCATTGCCCTTGATTATGGTCTGCCCGAGGCTCACCTGCCCGTCGCCACCGATGACGACCCTGCCGCCCTTGCGCACCATGACGATGGTCGTCGCGTGCCAGCTTTGCGGCCCATTTTGCGAATTCAGTTCCATTGGCCTCTCCGGAACCCGTTGCAGGCTCCCGTTTCCATCTATGGGGAGGGGCTGGCCTGCGCAAGGGGCGTACCCTTTTCAGTGGCAAACCCGGCCCTCACTTGCTAAAAGCCGCGCACATCAACCGGGACACCGCCATTATGCGCAAAGCCAGCGTCGAGCGCGCTACCAAGGAAACGAAAATCAAGGTCAGCGTGGCCCTGGATGGTGCCGGCCAGACCAGAATCGCGACCGGGATCGGCTTTTTCGACCATATGCTCGACCAGCTTGGCCGCCATGGGCTCATTGACCTTGATATCGAGGCGGAAGGCGATCTGCACATCGATTTCCACCATACAGTGGAAGACGTAGGCATCGCCCTGGGGCAGGCCTTTCGCAAGGCGCTGGGCGATATGAAAGGCATCATGCGCTATGCCGATGCCTTTTTGCCCATGGACGAAACCCTCACCAGGGTCGCTGTCGATATTTCCGGCCGTCCCTTCCTCGTGTTCAAGACGAATTTCGAACGCGGGAAGATCGGCGAATTCGACACCCAGCTTGTGCGTGAGTTTTTTCAGGCCTTCGCCATGAATGCTGGGATCACGCTGCATGTGGAAACGCTCTACGGGATCAACGATCATCATATCGCCGAATCCTGCTTCAAGGGTCTGGCCCGTGCCTTGCGTGCGGCAGTTACAATAGATTCTCGCCAGGCTAATGTCGTGCCTTCCACCAAGGGCACTTTGTAGGCGCGGCGCCACGCGGAGCGTTTGAATATGCCGATGTACACTGTGCACGCACGCGCCAGCGAACTCGACCGTCCCCGAACGGTGGACGGGGCGGCCTATGTGCGCGAAGGCTTCAGCTGGGGCGCGTTTTTGTTTTTGCCGCTGTGGTGCGTCTTTCGCCGCAGTTGGCTTGGGCTTGTTATGTGGGTAGCCGCCGTCGCTTTGATAGGCGGGCTTGGCCGCTTCCTTGAAATCCCGCCTGTGGCGGCGCTGGCCGCACTTGTTGTGGTTCATATCCTGTTCGGATTTGAGGCCGCCCAATTGCGCCGCCGTTCGCTGGCACGCCGCAATTTCGTACTGGCCGATGTTGTTTCCGGCCACAGCAGCAATGAAGCAGAAATCACCTTTGCCTTGCGCCGGAGTGCGCAACCAGAGATCGCCAGCATGGCCACGTCTGCGCCGGCCGCCGTCCCTTACCGCCCCCGGCCCGTGTCCGTGGCCGATGGTTATGGACTCTCGCCTCTGGGAGGCGGCGCATGAGAGTTGCTATCATCGACTATAAATCCGGCAATCTGCATTCCGCCCACAAGGCGTTTGAGCGCGCAGCGCGTGAGGCCGGTATAGACGCCGAAGTTACGCTCACTTCCGATCCTGGCGAAGTGGGCAAGGCCGATCGCATCGTACTGCCTGGAGTTGGCGCCTTTGCGGATTGCAAGCGCGGCCTGGCCGCAGAGGCCGGGATGATTGAAACTCTGCAGCAGGCCGTGCTGCAGAAGGGCCGCCCGTTTCTCGGCATCTGCGTCGGCATGCAATTGATGGCCGCGCGTGGTCTGGAGCATGGGATCACCGAAGGGCTCGGTTGGATCGAAGGCGATGTCACAGCGATTACACCATCTGATCCAGCGTTGAAAATTCCGCATATGGGCTGGAATACGCTCGAGATAGTCCACGATCACCCCCTGCTGGCGGGAATATCAACTGGCGATACTGGTTTGCACGCCTATTTTGTCCATTCCTTTCATTTCGTGCCGCAAAACACAGACAGTCTTGTTGCACGCGCCGAATATGGCGGCCCGATAAATGCTATGGTCGCAAAGGGCAACATGGCTGGCACACAATTCCATCCGGAAAAGAGCCAGAAGCTGGGGCTTGCTCTTATTGCAAATTTCTTGAGGTGGAAGCCGTGATCCTATTTCCAGCCATCGACCTGAAAGCGGGCGAATGCGTCCGTCTTGTTCACGGGGATATGCAGAGCGCAACTGTGTTCAATACCGATCCAGCAGCCCAGGCCCATGAATTCGAGGTGCAGGGTTTTGAATACCTGCACGTTGTCGATCTCGACGGCGCGTTTGCAGGCCGTCCTATGAACGCCAATGCAGTCGATCACATTCTCAAAGCGGTGAAAATGCCGGTTCAGTTGGGCGGCGGCATCCGCAACATGCAAACGGTTGAAGGCTGGCTTGCTAAAGGTGTACGGCGCGTCATCATCGGGACTGCAGCTGTGAAAGATCCCGATTTTGTGCGTGAAGCCTGCCGCTTGTTTCCCGGCCGGGTCGCAGTGGGCATTGACGCCAAGAATGGCAAGGTCGCAACCGAGGGCTGGGCGGATGTGTCCGAGACCGCCGCCAGCGACCTTGGCAAGCGTTTTGAGGACGCTGGCGTCGCTGCAATCATATATACCGATATCGCCCGCGACGGCGCCTTGCAGGGCCTCAACGTCGAGGCGACGCTGGAGCTGGCCGATGCCGTGAACATTCCTGTTATCGCCTCCGGGGGCCTGGCGTCCATCCGCGATATCGAGCGGTTGCTGCAGCCTGATTGCGCCAAATTGTCCGGGGCGATCAGTGGCCGCGCCCTTTATGACGGCAGAATCGACCCGGCGCAGGCGCTGGCTATGATCAAGGCGGCGCGGGAAAAGGCGCATGCTTAAATCCCGCCTTATTCCCTGCCTCGATGTGAAGGATGGCCGCGTCGTCAAGGGTGTGAACTTTGTCGGTCTGCGCGACGCCGGCGATCCCGTTGAATGCGCCATTGCCTATGATGCAGCAGGCGCAGATGAGCTTTGCTTCCTCGACATTACAGCCAGCCATGAGAAGCGCGGGACGATCCTCGACATTGTCCAGCGCACTGCGGAAGCCTGTTTCATGCCGCTGACTGTCGGTGGCGGCGTGCGCAGCACCGAAGATATGCGCAAGCTCCTGCTCGCGGGCGCTGACAAGGTTGGCATCAACACAGCGGCCGTCACAAATCGCCAGCTTGTGCGCGAGGCGGCAGAAAAATTTGGCAGCCAGTGCGTCGTCATTGCCATCGACGCGCGGCAGGTCAGCGAAGGCAAGTGGGAGATTTTCACCCACGGCGGGCGGACAGCGACGGGGATCGACGCGATTGATTATGCGCGCGAGGTTGTTTCCCTTGGGGCGGGCGAAATTCTGCTGACATCCATGGACAAGGATGGCACCAGGAGCGGCTTCGATCTCAAGCTCACGCGAGCGGTTGCAGATGCGGTTTCCGTTCCGCTGATCGCTTCTGGCGGCGTCGGCAATCTCGATCATCTTGTCGACGGGATCCGCGAGGGGCATGCCACGGCAGTGCTTGCCGCCTCGATTTTTCATTTCGGCGAATATACGATACGGCAGGCCAAGGAACACATGCGCCAGCATGGCGTGAACGTACGGATCGATTAATTGCCGTTACGCCGGAGATAACCGGCTGCGGGGGGCACAATGGCAGACTTCACCCTCGGCGATCTCATGCAGATTGTCGAAAGCCGGACTTCCGCCAGCGCGGAAAAATCCTACACCAAATCCCTGCTGGATGCGGGCATGCAGCGCTGCGCCAAAAAATTCGGCGAGGAAGCTGTGGAGGCCGTCATTGCCGGAATGCAGGGCGACCGCGAAGCCCTGCGCAACGAAGCCGCAGACGTCCTTTATCATCTTATGGTCGTACTTAAATCCGGCGGCGTTTCGTTGCAGGATGTGATGGGCGAACTACAGCGCCGCACAGCGCAATCGGGCCATGAGGAAAAAGCAGCGCGTTGATGGATACACGGGTCAAGGCTTCAGATGCGCCGCCAGAGCTTTCTCCATACCGCCATTTCACGCGGGCGGAATGGGCGGCCCTGCGCGCCGACACGCCGCTGACCTTGACCATAGAAGATCTGGCCCGGCTGCAATCGGTGAATGATCCCATTTCCGTTGAGGAGGTGATCGCGATTTATCTGCCGCTCTCGCGCCTGCTTGCGCTTTATGTTGCTGCTACGCAGGGCCTATTCAAGGCGACCCGCAATTTTCTGGGCGCTGAGGATGGCGGCAAGATGCCCTATATCATTGGCGTCGCGGGATCAGTCGCTGTGGGCAAATCCACCACGGCGCGGGTTTTGCAGGCTTTGCTGTCGCGCTGGACCAACACGCCGAAAGTGGAGCTCATTACAACCGATGGTTTCCTCTTGCCCAATGCTGCGCTGGAGGCCGAAGGCCTGATGGAGCGAAAGGGTTTCCCGGAAAGCTACGATGGCGCAGCTTTGATCCGCTTTCTTTCGGATATGAAGGCCGGCCAGCGGCATGTTCGTGCGCCTGTTTATTCGCACTTGGTATATGACGTTGTGCCCGATGATTTCGTCGAAGTTGATCGTCCTGACATTCTGATCGTCGAAGGATTGAATGTGTTGCAGCCCGGTAAGGCCGGTCGTGAAATTCCTTTCGTTTCCGATTTCTTCGATTTCTCGGTTTACCTTCACGCAGAGGAATCTGTGCTTGAGCGCTGGTATGTCGAGCGCTTCATGCGGCTACGGCAGACGTCGTTTCGCGATCCCCGGTCTTATTTCAAGAAATATGCAGAGCTCAGCGATACAGACGCGGAAAAAACGGCGCGCGGAATATGGGAGCGCATCAACCTGCGCAATCTCCATGAAAACATCCTGCCGACCATGTTGCGCGCGAGTCTGATCCTGACAAAAGGCGATGGTCACAGGATTGAAAAAGTGGCGTTGCGCAAACTTTAGGCGCAATTTGCTGCGGCTATCTTACGGACTGTCGACCATCTCCTTGAGATAATCGATCCGGACTTTGTTGTACTTTGCAAGACAGGTGAGCCTGTACGTGCCGGCGGATCTCGTATTCGCCGATTCGTATGTGATCACCTTGCAGTCGGCATCGCGATGTTGCTGCCAGGCTTTCTCGGCGGCATCGAACAATGTACGGAACTTGTGGTCGTCGTCAGCGCGCTTGCGAAGGATCGCGCGATATCCGTCCATTGTCTTTGTTTGTTCATTGACGATGTTCTGGCGGCATTTCGCCATGCCTGTCTCGTCGCGCTCATTCCGGCATGTATCATCTGCCTTTTCCGATTGCGAAAAGGCCAGTGCGGGATACAGCGCGAGCGCTGCGAAAAGGATTACTGGGACACTACGGATCATGAATGAAAAAATATCACGAGTATCCGAATATGCAAAAAAATGTCCCCGTCAAAAAACTAAATCCGTATCCGGCATATTGCCGGATACGGATCCAGCTTGCTTGTTCAAATACAAACTGCCTGAGTAAAACTCAGGTCAGCAACCCATTCTGACGCGCCAGATCAAGCAGATTGGCTTGCGGCCGTGCGCCGACGTGCTGAATGACTTCGGAAGCTGCGAGCGCGCCAAGCCGGGCGCAATCGGCAAGATCCTTGCCGCGCGCAAGGCCGGCGAGGAAGCCAGCAGCGAAGAGATCGCCCGCGCCCGTCGTATCCACTAGTTTGTCGATTGGGTAAGCCGGTACTGCCCGCGTTTCCTCGCGCGTCACGACAACTGATCCCTTTTCCGAACGTGTGACGACGCCGAGCACGCCTTCATTGCGCAGCGCCGAAAGTGCCGTATCGAAATCGGCAGTTTCGTAAAGCGAAAGCAATTCGCTTTCGTTCGCAAAGACGATATCGACTGTCTTGTTGCGCATCAGGCCGAGGAATTCGTCACGATAGCGGCCAACGCAGAATGCATCGGAAAGCGTCAAAGCCACCTGACGGTCTGCCCCATGGGCAATATCGGCCGCCTTGATGAACGCAGCCTTCGCCGCCGGCGGATCCCAAAGATAGCCTTCAAGATAGGTGATGGCCGAGTCGCGAATGATGGCGGCATCGACATCGTCGGCATTCAGCGCCTGGCAGGCGCCCAGATACGTGTTCATCGTGCGCTCGCCATCGGGTGTAACGAAGACGAGACAACGCGCGGTGGCGGGACCATCCTTGGCAGGCGGTGTTGTGAAATGCACGCCGATGGCGCGAATGTCGTGAATAAACTCATGGCCTGCTGCGTCGTCCTTCACCTTGCCGATGAAGGCTGTCTTCGCGCCGAAGGAGGCCGCGCCAACAATCGTGTTCGCGCCCGAACCGCCGGAGACAACGATTGTCTGGCCCATGTCGTTATAGAGCTTGTCGGCCTGCGCCTCGTCCACCAGCATCATGCCGCCTTTGGCAAGACCATTGCGCACCAGCACATCGTCGTCAGTTTGCGCCAGTGTATCCACAATTGCATTGCCGATGCCTACTATGTCGAACCGCGGGTCAGCCATAAAATGTCTCCGGAAGTTAGATCAGGCCCGCCCTCTCGCATTGCCAGCAGGGAAGGTCAAGTTAATCGCCGATCCGGCCCTTTAGGCGCTCGCGTAGCAAAGCAATCAGCGCATCAAGGTCAGCATCTTCCAGTTTGCGAACGTGGTGGGCGAGCAGGTTTGTGAGTTCAGTTGCGCGCTCATTGAGGCCCGCCGTGTCGATCGTAGCGCGCGGGTGGGACAGCCGTGCAAGGCGTTCAAGCTCCTCCGCCTCGTCCCAGATTACGTTGAAAAAGCCGATGATGCGTTGCACGAGATAGAAGGTGGGCTGGCCGCGGTGCCCATGTTCGAGTGCTGAGAGATAAGCTGGCGATATGCCGATAGCGTGAGCCATATTCTTGAGGGCGATGCCGCGTTCAGCCCGCATTTCCCGGATTTTTTTGCCGAATGGCGTCATGCGCCCGGTCCCTTGCGCAAGCGCACATAGATTGCGCCGTCGCCGCCATGGCGGATTGTCGCTGCTTCATATCCAAGCACGATTGAACGCAATCCAGGCTCGCTCAGCCAGTGGGGTGTCATGCGCCTGAGAATGCCCACTTCCCGTTGCCCGGCATGTATGCCTTCCGAAGCAGTCTTGCCCTTGCCTGTGATGACCAGCACCAGCCGCGCGTCGGCAACGTGGGCGTCAATGAGAAAGCGATGCAACGCCGCGTGCGCCTCGTCCTGCCGCATGCCATGCAGATCGATCCGCGCGGCGACGTCCATCTTGCCGCGACCCAGTTTACGTTTGGCCTTGGGCTCCAGCGGCACGAGCGGTTTATGCGCGGGTTTTGCCGGAGCGGGCGTGGGAAAAGCTGAACGCGGGGCTGTGGCTTTCACCTTGTTGAACTTGCCCGGGGGCTGCTTTTTCGGTGAAGCATCAATAGGCCCGGGCTCGCCAGCGGGGGTTGCAGTGGCCAGAACCTCTTTCCGCCGCTGCGCGCGCTTCAGCCTTTGCACACCGCGTGTAACGTAATTCCACAATTCAGCGTCTTCATGTGTGAGTGGACGGCGCGATTTTCCCATCATTGTCCGGCCTCGCTTTCGCGTGGCAGCAGAACAAACATGCGGGCGCGATGGCGAATGCCTGCAGCAAGCCGCCCTGCTTTCTCACCCGTTCCAAAAAAGAGATCGGCCCGAGCTGCACCGATAATCGCCGAACCCGTATCCTGCGCGATCATGAGCCGCCGGAAATTTTGCAGCTCGTTTCGACGCCACGGGATTTTCGCATCGATCCACATTGGCAAGCCATAAGGCCAGAGCGTGCGATCGACCGCGATCGACCGCAGCGGTGTGAGCGGGATCGAGGCCGCGCCTACAGGGCCGCTGTCCTCACTGAGCGTGTCATCGACTTTGAAGAAAACGTAGGACCGGTTTTCCTGCATAAGCATCCGTCCGGCCTCGCCCGGCTCCTGCCCGTTCTCGCGGACCCATTCTTTCAGCCGCGCCAGTGTCAGTTCGGCGCTGGGAACGTGGCCGCGCTCGACCATTAATTTACCAATAGAGCTATAGGGGAGGCCATTGCGCCCGGCATAGGTCAGCCGGATCAGTCTTCCATCCGGCAGGCGGATGCGGGCGGATCCCTGCACCTGGATCATGAACAGCTCTATTCCGTCGCGCACCCACAACAGCGGTGGTGCGCCGCTGACGGCGCCTGCATTTTCTATGGCGGCGCGGTCCGGAAATGGTTCCAGTGAGCCATCCGCCTTGCGCCTTGCGCTCGCCAGTCCGGTGGGGAAACCCGCCGGCGTGTTGTCCGGCGTCAGATTGATGAGGTCGGGCGGACGCCCGAGGACGGGTTCGCTGAAGTCCGGGGTTGGGGTCAGGGAGCCGGCGACAACAGGTTCATAATATCCGGTAAGAAAGCCTGAATCGTAGGGGTTTTCGACCGCTAGCGGCAGGATTTCATGCGCTGTGAACAAGCTTTCGAAATTCAACCGCGCCTGCATGTTGGTTTCGGGTGTTTCCAGAGTCAGCGCACGCCCGCAGGTCATCACCAGTGTGGTGCTGGCTGGCGCTCCGGCACGTAGCGGGGTCAGAGAACCAGTGATGGCGCGGCAATGTTCGACAAAGACAGACCAGGTCTGCTGATGATTATCACGACGCCAGCCTGCCAGTTCGTCAAAGGCAGCAGGTCTTAACTGCGCCTTGTTCTGGAGGCCGGGGCCGGGGATTTCATTGGCCATCGGAGAAGTCATACAAAGAAACGCAGGGCACACGATGGAAATGAAAAGGAAAGCAGCGCGCCCGCACATGAATCCCCGCAGGATCTCAGGTCGCGATCAACGCCCAATTGGGGTCGCGCGACGAGGTGTCGTGAGCAAAGGTCCAGAGATCGCCGACATCCACGACCTTGTCGGGATTGCCGTCGATGACCTTGTTGTCCTTGTCAAAGGTAGCGGTGATGAGTTTTGATGTGAAGGCTACTGCAATCTGCAGCATCTTGCCGCGCATCTGCACGTCGGTGATATCAGCCTTTTCGATGGATACAAAAGTCGTATCGACGCGGTTTCCTTGCGCTTCACGGTCCGTCAGCGCTTGCGAAAAACTATCGAATACTTCTTTGGAAAGCAGGCTGCGCAGCGTTTGCCGGTCACCCTTGGCGAAAGCTGTAATGATCATTTCGTAGGCGCTTTTTGCGCCCGTGAGGAAATTGGCGGGTTCAAAGGAGGGGTCGGCGGCGACAGCCTGATCAAGGCCCTCCCAGACAGGCGAGCCCTTTTCCGCCAGTCCGTCCCACCGGTTTTCGTCTCGTGGCCTGGGTGCCGCGGCAGTCGTTCGGGCCGGGCCAGCGCCGGGCAGCCGTACCACATTGCCTTCGTCATTGGCGCTGGGCCCGGGTGCGTTCGCGGGACGCCGCGCAAGCGGATCTGGCTTTGGTTCGTTGCCCGTGCGGGTTCCCAGCACTGATCGAAGCTTCCAGACCACGAAAAGCGCCAGAGCAGCAAAAATGATCGTGGTTATGTCGAAAGAATCACTCATGGGGTGCAACCTGAAACAGCTGAGAACAAACGGACGTGCGGCCTGATGGAAAGCGGGCGCGCCCGCATGCCTCTATATGGGTCATTTGAGGCCTTGCGTCCACGTGGACAAGCCAGCTTCTAACGTAAACCCCAGCACCGGCAAAGCGCCACGTTGGTCTGTGGAAAGGTGGCCCACTCCAAATCGGTGAATTGTCTCGGGCCGAGCCCGCCCCGTCCGGCGAAGATGCATTCAATTTTTTGCGCCTTTGGTCTAGAAGGAAGTCGTAATGCGGGGCCACATGGCCCCGGACCAGGTATGGCGGCGAATCACAAATGGCTTCCGCATATTTTTCCGATCTGCTCGCCAGCATCGCCGATCGCGGCCGGACCCTGTTAGGTCTGGCTGAAGCGGAGCAGGACCCGGCTCGCCGGGCGGCGACGCTAGTGGACCTTTGCGAGCAGCTTCTGTCCGGCCGCGGCGAGGCTTCAGGCGCCGCGCTGGCTCGTGAAGTGCTGGAACGTTACGCCACCCTGAATGAAGGTGCACGCCTGCAGTTCTTCATGACCCTCGCCCGGCAGTTCGGACCGGATAAGGCGCGGCTTGCAGCTTCGGTTGCCGCCTATGTGAAGGATGGTTCGGAAGCCCGAGCCGCAGATCTGCATTTCGATGCGGAAGCCCGCCGCCAGGAATTGTTCCGCAGGCTCAATCGCGCACCGGGCGGCACCGCCGCGCTGGTGAAAATGCGCGAGGACATGCTGGCCGGGGCAGCCAAGGAACCTGCACTGAAAGCCGTTGATCGCGATTTCTCGCATTTGCTGGCCTCATGGTTCAATCGCGGATTTCTGGTGTTGCGCCGTATCGACTGGTCATCGCCGGCGATCGTGCTGGAAAAGATCATCCGTTATGAAGCCGTTCACGAAATCCGGGACTGGGATGATCTGCGCCGCCGTATCGATCCGGTCGATCGGCGCTGTTACGCCTTCTTCCATCCGGCGCTGACCGATGAACCGCTGATCTTCGTCGAAGTCGCGCTGACAGAAGAGATTCCGGCGGCTGTGCAGCCCCTGCTTGCGCCCGAACGCAAGCCTGTGCGCCTGAAAGATGCACGTACGGCCGTTTTCTACTCCATCTCGAACTGCCAGCAAGGATTGGCCGGCGTATCCTTCGGTAATTTTCTCATCAAGCAGGTTGTCGAAGAATTACGCCGTGAATTACCCCGTCTTGAAACCTTCGTGACGCTATCGCCGGTCCCCGGTTTCATGCGCTGGGTCGAAACCGAGGGCAAGAAGCTTCTTTCACCCGAAGATCAGGCGCAGCTGGGGTTCCTCGCCGACGATAACTGGGTGAAGGATGAACCTGCCCGTATCGCCTTGCGGCCTGTGATCGAATCCCTGGCCGCCTATTATTTTCTGGAAGCTCGCTCGCCCAATGGCCGCGCGCGCGATCCGGTCGCCCGCTTTCATCTTGGCAACGGCGCGCGTCTGGAACGCATCAACTGGCTCGGCGATTTCTCGCGCAAGGGCCTCAAGGAATCTGCTGGAATTATGGTCAATTATCTTTATGACCTCGGCGATATCGAGAAAAATCACGAGGCCTATGCAAACCAGGCGATCATCGCCACGTCCTCGGCGGTGCGCAGAATGTTGCGCTCGAGCAACCGCATTCGCCCGCCCGCATCAAACGGTGTCGCCCCAGTGGAGAAATCCGCGCCGGCCAATCCCTGAACGATTTTCTTTCCCTCAAGCACGGCAATAAAAGCATCATGGCATCTTATCTTTACGACCTCATCTCAAGCCGCATCCCCTCGCGCGATAAAGTGTTCATTGAAACGCTTGATAATCGCAAGATCACCTATGACGATCTCGACAAGGGTTCGGCGCGCATGGCTGGAGCGCTCGTGTCGCTCGGCGTTGTCCCGGGAGATCGCGTGGCGGTGCAGGTGGAAAAATCGCCCGAGGCGATCCTGCTCTATCTCGCTTGCCTGCGCACAGGCGCTGTTTTTCTCCCGCTGAACACGGCCTATACGCCGACGGAAATCGAATATTTCCTGGGTGACGCCAAGCCGCGCGTCTTTGTCTGCGATCCCACATCGCGCGACAAGCTGTCCGCCGTCGCCACGGGCGCGGGCGCAGCTATCGAGACGCTGGGCGATAAACAGAACGGCTCCTTGCTGGAAAAAGCCAAGGGGCAGAGCGAAACCTTCAAGGATGCCGATCGCGGGCAGGATGATCTGGCGGCCATTCTCTACACGTCAGGCACGACGGGCCGTTCCAAGGGCGCGATGCTGACCCATGATAACCTAGCCTCCAATGCTTTGACGCTGGTCGATTACTGGCGCTTTACAAAGGACGATGTGCTCATCCACGCGCTGCCGATCTATCATACACATGGCCTCTTCGTGGCGATGAACACGCTGCTGCTTGCGGGCGGCTCCATGTTCTTCCTGCCCAAACTCGATGCGGACGCCATCATGAAGCTCATGCCGCGCGCCACCTCGATGATGGGCGTGCCGACCTTCTATACGCGCCTGCTTCAACATCCCGGCCTCAACAAGGAAGCCACCAAACATATGCGCCTGTTCATCTCGGGTTCTGCGCCGCTGCTGGCCGAAACCCATCGCGAATGGCGCGAGAAAACCGGTCACGCCATTCTCGAACGCTATGGCATGACCGAAACCAATATGAACACCTCCAACCCCTATGATGGCGACCGCGTTGCGGGGACCGTTGGCTTTCCTTTGCCGGGCGTCTCCGCGCGCATCAGCGATCCTGATACAGGCAAAGTGCTGGCCCAGGGCGAAATTGGCATGATCGAGGTGAAAGGGCCCAACGTCTTCAAGGGCTATTGGCAGATGCCGGAAAAGACAAAAGCTGAGTTCCGTGACGATGGCTTTTTCATTACGGGCGATCTCGGCAAGATCGACGAGCGCGGTTATGTCCATATCGTTGGGCGCGGCAAGGATCTCGTGATCACTGGCGGCTTCAACGTTTATCCCGTAGAGGTTGAAAGCGAGATCGATGCGCTGCCGGGCGTGGTCGAGAGCGCTATTATCGGTATCCAGCACCCAGATTTCGGTGAAGGGGTCACCGCAGTCGTCGTGCCGCAGAAGGGCGCGCAGATCGACGAAAAGCAGGTCTTGGCGGCGCTCGATGGCCGCCTTGCAAAATTCAAGCTCCCCAAGAAGGTGATCTTCGTGGAGGAATTGCCGCGCAATACCATGGGCAAAGTGCAGAAGGCCGCGCTTCGCGAGACCTATGCTGGGTTATATAAATAACCCAGCATAGGCTTGCCTCACTCAAACTTCACGCCAAACTCCTGCGTGAATTTCACCCAGCGTGACGTCTCGCTGGCGACGAAAGCGTCGAGCTCTTCCGGTTTTGAGGCGACTTTTTCAAAGCCGGAATCGGCCAGCCATTTCACGGCGGCAGGCTCTTTCAGGGCTTCGTTGATTTCGGCATTGAGCTTGTTGATGACAGGGCGCGGCGTCGCGCCAGGCGCAAAAATACCGATCCAGTTGTAGATGGCGCCGGAGCCAAAACCAGCTTCGCCCATGGTCGGAACATCCGGCAATTCGGATATGCGCTTGTCTGATGTGACGGCGATGGCGCGTAAAGCCCCTGAGCGAATTGAAGGCAGCAGAATGGCGCCGATCAGCGTGGTCATCTGCACTTCGTTGGAGAGCACCGCTTTCACCGCCGGGCTGCCGCCCTTGAAGGGGATATGTGGCATGTCGATTTTCCCGCGCCGCGCAATTTCTTCACCAATCAAATGCGCAAGCGAACCCGAGCCGGGGCTTGCATAAGACAGGCGCGCCGCAGGATTGGCTTGCGCAGCCGCGATGAATTCCTTCAGCGTCGCACCAGGGACCGCGGGATTGACCGCAACAATCAGCGGCTGACGCGCCAGCAGCGACACACCTGCAAAATCTTTGGCGGTGTCGTATTGCAGCGGCGTCGTGCTCGCCGGATTGATGGCGTGAGCCGACAATGCGACCAGCAGCATGTGCCCGTCCGGCGGCGACTTGGCGACGGCGAGACTGGCGATGCGCCCGGTCGCGCCCGGCCGGTCCTCGACGATCCAGGGCTGGCCGAGCCGTTCTGTAATTCTGTTCTGGATCAGCCGCACAATGATATCGGCAGGGTCGCCAGGCGCGGACCCAACGAGCACACGAATCGGTTTGGTTGGAAATTCCTGTGCGAAAGCCGGCATAGCGGAGGATGCGAAAGCAAATATGGCTGCCACTTTGGCCAGCCGTTGCAGAACATTTACCGGCATTCAAATCCCTCCCGTTTCCGTTAGCCCGGAGCTCGTCCCTCAGAGACATTTTTTGTCCGTGAGGCGTTGTTTGAGCCAACCATCTTGTTATGTGGCGCTTGATGCTGCAAGCGAGATTGGCCATGTCGCGGCGGGGAGGTCAATACGTATGAGAGACTGGTCAAGCTTGACGCGCCGAAATCCGGAGCACCGGCATGACTGAAATCGTTGATCGCCCGCGTAGCATTTCCTGGTTACGGCGGCTGGGTCCTGGTGTCATCACCGGCGCTGCAGACAATGATCCAGGCGGTATCGCGACTCATTCCCAGGCTGGTGCGCAATTCGGCGTCAATATGCTCTGGACCGTGATTCTGACTTATCCGTTGATGACGGCAATCCAGTCGCTGTGCGCGCGCATCGGCCGTGTCACCGGATTGGGCCTTGCCGCCAATATGGCGAAAGTGCTGCCGCGTTGGCTGGTGAGTGTGCAGGGGAATCGCATTTGAAATAGCGTGCTGTTTCGGGCGCTGATTTTACGTTTTGCTTGAGATGGATTCTACCGGGCCGTGAACGAATCACGGCGCGGGAGAATATTTTGGACAAATTTATTGAATGCTGGGAGGGATTGGACGATC
>CANJJI010000008.1 GCA_947474545.1 Beijerinckiaceae bacterium
GCAAGCGGCGGATGCCGCGCGTCCGCAATCACGGAAAATGGGCCATGCAAGGCCAGAACGGTATGGCGAACGCCCGGAAACAGCGCTATCCGGCAAAATCAGCCCCAAGCTGGCGAATCCCCCGAAGAGTTTTGCAAGAGGCTCCTATGTCTATGGAATGAGCGATACCGCCGCACAGACTTGGATGCCCGGCTGGGTCTGGTTCACACTTTTGGCCGTGGGTTTGCCGCTGCTGTGCTTCCTGCCGACGCATTGGATTTTGTGCCGGTTCTGGCCAGCAGAAGCGGAGCTCCGCCTCGATCAGCCGCCTAACGCCTGATCGATGGCTTTTGAGACATCCGCGATCGGCATCATGCCATCGACCTGCTTGAGTGTCCCCTTGCCTGCATAATAGGCCGAAACAGGCGCCGTCTGAGCGCGGTAGGCGTCAAGCCGTACCTTGAAGGCATCGGGATTATCGTCAGCGCGAACAGTGCCGCCAGCAGCTACCGTTTCCTTTGCACGCTTCTCGATACGCGCCAGTAAAGCCGCCTCATCGACCTTCAACTCGATGATGCCATCGAGTTTGAGCTTCTTTTCGCCGAGCATCTTGTCCAGCGCTTCGGCTTGCGCCACTGTGCGCGGAAAGCCGTCGAGGATGAAGCCCTTTTTCGCGTCAGCCTCATCAAAACGGTCAGCAATAATGCCAACCACGATCTCGTCAGAAACCAGCCCGCCCGCTTCCATCACTGCTTTCGCCTTCAGACCAACGGGCGTACCCGCCTTCACAGCTGCGCGCAGCATATCGCCTGTCGATAATTGCGGAATACCGTGTTTTTCAACCAGACGCGTTGCCTGAGTGCCTTTGCCGGCACCAGGCGGCCCCAAAAGTATGAGCCTCATAAGTCAAACCCCTCACCGCTTGCGGCCCCTCAATCTCGCCTTCTTGACGAGGCCCTCATATTGTTGCGCCTGCAGATGTCCATGCACCTGCGAGACCGTGTCCATCGTCACACTCACAACAATGAGGAGAGATGTACCGCCAAAATAGAACGGCAGAGCCCAATAGGATATTAGGAATTCTGGTAAGAGGCAGATAATCACAAGATAAGCTGCACCCAGAACAGTGATTTTCATCAGCACTTCGTCGATGAACTGAGCAGTGCGCTCGCCGGGCCTGATACCTGGGATGAATCCTCCGTGCTTTTTCAGATTATCAGCTGTTTCGGCAGGATTGAACACAATTGCAGTATAGAAAAACGCGAAGAACAGAATCAGAAGCGCATACATCAACATGTACAGTGGCCGGCCATGGCCGAAATAGGTGTTGAAAGTCGCCAACCAGCCCGTGCCATCGCCCTGCGAGAAGTTCGCAATCGTGGTCGGCAGCAGCAGCAGCGAGGAAGCGAAAATCGGCGGGATGACGCCCGATGTATTCAGCTTTAATGGCAAGAAGGACGATTGCCCTTCATACATCTTGTTGCCCACCTGCCGCTTGGGATAGGTGATCAACAAACGGCGCTGCGCGCGCTCCATGAACACGATGAAAGCGGTCACGAACAGAGCCATAATGATCACGGCAATGATCAACCCGGTGTTGATCGCGCCCTGACGCCCCAGTTCCAGTGTCGAGATAATCGCCGAGGGAAAGCCGGCAACGATGCCTGCAAAAATGATCAACGAGGACCCATTCCCGATGCCACGCGACGTGATCTGCTCACCCAGCCACATTAGGAACATAGTGCCGCCCATCAGCGACAAAACTGTCGAGATCCGAAAAAACCAGCCGGGATTGCTGACGATGCCCGCCTGCCCTTCAAGACCAATGGCAATGCCATAGGCCTGAAAAACGGCCAGGACGACTGTCAGATAACGGGTATACTGGTTGATGACTTTGCGCCCGCTTTCGCCCTCTTTTTTGAGGGTTTCAAGTGACGGCACGACGGATGTCAGTAGCTGGATGATAATCGAGGCCGAGATATACGGCATAATATTCAATGCGAAGATCGCCATGCGCTGCACTGCGCCACCGGCGAAAAGATTGAACAGCTCAAGAACCCCCTGCCCCTTGCCGGTAAAGCTCTGCTCGAATGCCGAGGGGTCGATGCCGGGCAACGGAATATAGGTGCCGAGCCTGTAGATCACGAGCGCCGCCAGCGTGAACCAGATGCGTTTCTTTAGCTCCTCGGACTTGCCGATCGCCGAGAAATTGATTGAAGCTGCGAGCTGTTCGGCTGCCGATGCCATGTCATGCTCCGATGGGCGCGCGGCCCGGGCTATGCGTCAAGAAGAAACGGGGCACAAGGTATGACCCTCGCACCCCGCCTGATCCATATGGAACTTCCGGGGGATTTTGTCATCCCTCAGAAAATTATCAGGCGTCAGCCGCGGCGGCTTCACCCAGCAGTTTCACCGAACCGCCAGCCTTTTCGATAGCTGCCTGAGCAGATTTCGAGGCGCCTGCCACTTCGAAAGCAAGTTTAGCCTTGAGTTCGCCTGCGCCAAGAATGCGTACGCCGTCGCGCGCCTTGGTGCAGATACCCGCAGCCATCAATGATTCGATATTGACCGTTGCGCCTGCAGCCAGCTTGCCCGCGTCGACAGCTTCCTGAATCCGGCCAAGGTTCACTTCGTTGTAAACCATCGGGTTGAGAGCGTTAAAGCCACGCTTGGGCAGGCGGCGATGCAACGGCATCTGGCCGCCTTCAAAACCATTGATGCGAACGCCCGAACGCGCTGTCTGGCCTTTGCCACCACGTCCCGATGTCTTGCCCGAGCCCGAACCGATGCCGCGTCCCAAACGGGTGCGGCTCTTGGAGGAGCCATCATTGTCCCTGATGTCGTTCAGTTTCATGGCGCGATCCTCACTTCGTCTCAATGACGCGCACAAGATGCGCAACGCGTGCAATCATCCCGCGCACAGCCGGGGTATCCTCAAGCGAGGACTGGCGGCCGATCTTGTTCAGACGCAGACCTATCAAAGTCTGGCGCTGGCTGGCCTCACGGCCAATCGCGCTGCCGGTCTGCTGGAGCGTGATTGTCTTCTTCGCTGGTTCTGACATGGTCCGTCTCCCCTCACGAATCCGACGCTTCGGCTTCACCGCCAACGCGGCGAGCCTGAAGAACAGAAACTTTCACACCACGGCGCGCAGCCACAGTGCGCGGCGAGTCTTCGGCCTTGAGCGCATCGAACGTCGCGCGAACCATGTTGTAGGGGTTTGAAGACCCCTGCGACTTGGCGACAACATCATGCATACCCAGCGTTTCGAACACGGCGCGCATAGGACCGCCGGCAATGATTCCAGTACCCGCAGGCGCCGCCCGCAGAATGACGCGCCCGGCGCCATGGCGCCCAATCACGTCATGATGCAGAGTACGGCCTTCGCGCAACGGCACCCGGATCAGACCGCGCTTGGCGGCCTCTGTAGCCTTGCGGATAGCTTCAGGAACTTCGCGCGCCTTGCCATGGCCAAAACCGACCCGGCCACGCTGATCGCCAACCACCACTAGAGCTGCAAAGCCGAAGCGGCGTCCGCCCTTCACGACCTTGGCCACCCGGTTAATGTGGACGAGACGGTCCACGAATTCGCTGTCGCGCTCTTCGCCCCGGTCGCGTCCGCGGCCACCGCCGCCGCCTTCACCTTCACGTGCCATATTTCTCTTCCGTCACTTGCGCGGATGCGCCTTTCCGGCAACACCGCTCGCTTCGTTGCGCCGCCTCATAGCAGAGGCGGACGTATTTTAGAAATTCAGACCACCCTCACGAGCGCCATCGGCCAGAGCCTTGACGCGGCCGTGATACATATAGGGGCCACGGTCGAATACGACGTCCTTAACGCCAGCCGCCACTGCCCGCTCGGCAAGCAGTTTGCCGATGATGCGGGCGGCTTCGACATTGGCGCCGCTTTTGAGCGCCGAACGCTGATCCTTTTCGAGCGAAGAAGCCGCGACCAGAGTCGTACCCTTCACATCGTCGATGATCTGCGCATAGATCTGCATCGAGGAACGATGCACAGAAAGCCGCGGCTTGCCGTAAGCGCGTGCACGGATTGACCGGCGAACGCGGGCCTTGCGGCGCAGGGCAGTATCGTTGTTGTTGCTTGCCATGTGCCCGTTCCTACTTCTTCTTGCCTTCCTTGCGGAAGATGAATTCGCCCTCATACCTCACACCCTTGCCCTTGTAGGGCTCAGGCGGACGATAGGCACGGATTTCAGCGGCTATCTGGCCAACCTCGCGGCGGTCAGACCCGGCAATGACTATTTCCGTCGGCTTGGGCGTCGTGATAGCGATGCCAGCCGGGATCGGATAAGTCACATCATGGCTGTAGCCCAACGAGAGCTGCAGGTTCTTTCCTGCGACAGCGGCCTTGTAACCGACGCCGGTAATTTCAAGCTTGCGCTCGAATCCCTTGCTGACACCAGTCACCAGATTGTTGATCATCGCACGTGACATGCCCCACATGGCGCGGGCGCGCTTGGTTTCAAAGCGCGGATCGACCTTGATCATACCGCCATCCAGAGAGACAGCGACATCATCGGGAACATCGAATTTCAGTTCGCCCTTGGCGCCCTTCACAGAGACGTGCTGACCGTCAACCTTTGCGGTGACGCCGGCGGGAACGGGGACTGGTTTCTTACCTACACGAGACATGGACCATCCTCCGGATCAGAAGACCCGGCAGAGCACTTCACCACCGACATTCTGCTCGCGAGCAGAATGATCGGCCATGACGCCCTTGGGGGTTGAAACAATGGTGATACCGAGGCCATTAGCGACGCGCGGCATGGCGTCGACCGCCGAATACACACGGCGGCCAGGCTTCGAAACACGCTGGATTTCGCGGATGACAGGTTCACCCTCAAAATATTTCAGCTCGATTTCAAATTCCATACGGCCGTTGCCGAATTCGGCAGTGGAATAGCCGCGGATATAGCCTTCGTCCTTCAGAACATCCAGCACATGGGCGCGCAAACGCGAACCAGGAGTCGAAACCTTCGACTTGCGGCGCATCTGGGCGTTACGGATACGGGTGAGCATATCACCAAGCGGATCGTTCATCATAGTCCGCCTCCCTTACCAGCTTGACTTGACAAGGCCCGGAACCAAGCCACGCGAACCAAGTTCACGCAACGCGATGCGGGACATTTTCATCTTGCGATAGAACGCACGGGGACGGCCAGTGATCTCGCAACGATTGCGGATGCGCGTGGCAGAACCATTGCGCGGCAATTGTGCCAGTTTCACGGTCGCTTCAAAACGCTCTTCGGTCGACAGCGTCTTGTCCATAGCGATCTTCTTCAAGCGGCTGCGAGGGCCAGAGAATTTCTTCACTGTCTTGCGGCGCTTTTCATTATTCTCTACCGAGCTCTTTTTAGCCATGAGCCTCTACCTCTGGTTTCCGCGTCTGAGGCGGATGCCTCACTGCCGGAACGGGAAGTTAAACGCACGCAGGAGAGCGCGCGCCTCGTCGTCGGTTTTCGCCGTCGTACAAACGATGACGTCCATGCCGATGATCGATTCTGTTTTGTCGTAATCGATTTCAGGGAACACGATGTGCTCCTTGATGCCGAGCGCGAAATTACCGCGACCGTCGAACGACTTGGGATTGAGACCGCGGAAATCTCGAACGCGCGGCAGCGCGACCGTGATCAGACGATCCAGAAATTCATACATACGCGCCTGGCGAAGTGTGACCTTCGCGCCAATCGGCATGTTCTCACGTACCTTGAAGGTCGAAATGGCCTTCCGGGCACGCGTCACAATCGGCTTCTGGCCGGCAATAAGCGCCAGTTCAGCGGCCGCATTCGTAACCTTCTTCGTGTCGTTGACGGCTTCGCCCACACCCATGTTCAGCACGATCTTTTCGATACGCGGAACCTGCAAGGCATTTTTGTAGCCGAATTCCTGCACCAGAGCGGGGCGTATCACCTCCTCATAGTGCTTCTTCATACGCGGCAAATAGCCTTCGGGAAGACCAGCAACCTTGCCAGCCGCACCGACATCTACGCTACCGCGTTTGCCCTTGACCTTCGGTTCGGTCTTGACCTTGGCCGAATCCTTTGGCGGCAGCTCTTTCTTTGCATCAGCCATCGATCAAGTCTCCGGAACGCTTGGCGAAGCGGACTTTGCGTCCGTCATCGAGTGTCTTGAATCCAACCCGGGTCGGCTTGCCATCCTTGGGATCGGCAACCGCCAGGTTTGACAGCTGGATCGGCATTTCCTTGGAAATGATGCCGCCCTCTGTCTGCTGGGTGGCGCGGGTGTGGCGCTTGACCATGTTGATGCCACGCACCAGCGCGCGATCTTCAACCGGCCGCACCTCGACCACTTCGCCCGAACGGCCCTTGTCACGGCCGGCGAGCACGATCACGCGATCGCCCTTTTTGATTTTCGCAGCCATCACAGCACCTCCGGCGCCAGCGAGATGATTTTCATGTGGTTCCGGGCGCGCAACTCACGAGGCACTGGTCCGAAAATACGAGTTCCGATCGGCTCGGACTGATTGTTGATCAGCACCGCAGCATTGGAGTCAAAACGGATCACCGAACCGTCAGCGCGCTTGATATCCTTGGCAGTGCGGACGACCACGGCCTTCATCACATCGCCCTTTTTCACGCGACCGCGTGGAATGGCTTCCTTGATGGACACGACAATAATGTCGCCGACACCGGCATAACGGCGCTTGGAACCTCCAATCACCTTAATGCACATGACACGGCGGGCGCCGGAATTGTCCGCCACGTCGAGATTGGTTTGCATCTGTATCATGACTTCAGTCTTTCATTTCAGATCGGTTTCCAGCGCGGGAAGACCCCGGTACTGGACTTCGCCTGAAGGGAACATAAATTCCCTTGGTTCACTTATCTCACGGCTGGGGCGGCGTCTCGCCGACAACGATCCAGCGTTTCAACTTGGACAGCGGCCTCGTCTCCTCAATGGAAACAATGTCACCAACCTTGCAGGCTTCCTTCTCATCATGCGCATGATAGTTCTTGGAACGGCGCACGGTCTTCTTCAGAAGCGGATGTGTAAAACGCCGCTCGACTTTCACAACGATTGTCTTGTTCTGCTTGTCGCTGACGACAACGCCTTGCAGGATGCGTTTAGGCATAATCGAGGACCCTTACTTGTTCGCCGAGGCGCGTTTCAGAGACGCCAAGGTCTTGGCGCGCGCGATGTCGCGGCGCACGACGCGCACGCGTGATGTGTTTTCCAATTGGCCGGTAGCCTTCTGGAAGCGCAGATTGAACTGCTCCTTGCGCAGCTTGAGAACTTCTTCTTCAAGCTGATCTTCAGTCAGGGCGCTGAGGTCGGAGACGCGTTGTTTCGATTTCATCGTTCTGTCCTTACTCGGCAATACGTTCGATGAAGCGCGTCTTGATCGGCAGCTTCGCAGCCGCCAATGTCAGCGCTTCCTTGGCGACCTGAACCGGCACGCCATCGAGCTCGAACATGATGCGGCCAGGGGCGACACGAACGCACCAGAATTCCGGCGAGCCCTTGCCTTTGCCCATGCGGACTTCGACAGGCTTTTTGGAAACCGGAACGTCCGGGAATATCCGGATCCACACACGGCCAGCGCGCTTCATGTGACGGGTCATCGCACGGCGAGCCGCCTCGATCTGACGGGCGGTGATGCGCTCTGGCTCCATCGCCTTCAGGCCGAACTGACCGAAGTTCAGCTCGAAACCGCCCTTTGATACGCCACGGATGCGGCCCTTGAAGGCCTTCCGGAATTTTGTACGTTTAGGTGACAGCATGGTCTTGCTCTCAAATCTTTCTTAGCGCTGCAGCCGTTCAGGCCGCGTCGCGGTTATCACGTTCACGGTCACGGCGGCCACCGCCCCCGCGGCGTTCACCGCCACCACCGGAATTGTCGGATTCAGCAGCCCGCTTCTCCTGGGCCATGGGATCATGTTCAAGGATTTCTCCCTTGAAGATCCAGACCTTGATACCACAGGTACCGTAGGCTGTGTGCGCTGTTGCAACACCATAGTCAACGTCGGCGCGCAGCGTATGCAATGGCACGCGTCCCTCGCGATACCATTCAAGGCGCGCAATTTCCGCACCGCCAAGACGGCCCGAACAGTTGATACGGATACCGAGCGCACCCAGGCGGATAGCCGACTGCACAGCACGCTTCATCGCGCGGCGGAAGGCGACACGGCGCTCGAGCTGTTGCGCGATGGAATCGGCAACCAGTGTCGAGTCGATTTCCGGCTTGCGCACTTCGACGATGTTGATCACAACTTCGGATTCCGTCAGAGCCGCAACAAGCTTGCGGATCTTGTCGATATCAGCGCCCTTCTTGCCAATCACCACGCCAGGACGCGCCGAATGCACAGTCACGCGGCACTTCTTGTGCGGACGCTCGATGATGATCTTCGATACAGCCGCCTGCTTCAGCGCCTTCATCAGCGCAGCGCGAATGGCGATGTCTTCGTGCAGCAGTTTGCCGTACTCACCCTTGCGAGCGAACCAGCGTGAGTCCCACGTCCGGTTGATGCCGAGGCGAAGACCGATTGGATTGACTTTCTGACCCATCGTTAACTCCTCAGGCCCCGGCCTGCTCAACTTCGCGCACAACGATCGTCAGATGTGCGAATGGTTTTTCAACACGGCCAGCACGGCCACGGGCGCGAGCATGAAATCGGCGCATAACCAGACCGCGGCCCACATGCGCCTGTGCAACGACGAGATCGTCAACATCCAGCGAGTGATTGTTTTCCGCATTGGCGATGGCACTCTCGAGCGTTTTCTTCACCGCAAGAGCGATGCGCTTGCGCGAGAATTCCAGATCGGCCAGAGCAGTCTCAACTTTCTTGCCGCGAATGAGCTGAGCAAGCAGATTGAGCTTTTGCGGGCTGATACGCAGATTGCGGGCGACAGCCTTGGCTTCGTTATCAGGCAGATCGCGTGGAGCTTTGGGTTTCGACATATCAGCCTCTCTTGGCTTTCTTGTCGGCAGCATGGCCCGGGAATGTCCGCGTAGGCGAAAATTCACCGAACTTGTGGCCGATCATGTCTTCGGTCACGGCCACAGGAATATGCTTGTGACCGTTGTAAACGCCGAACGTCAGGCCGACGAACTGCGGCAATATCGTAGAACGGCGGCTCCAGATCTTGATGACGTCGTTGCGGCCGGTAGCGCGCGCAGCATCTGCCTTCTTGAGCATGTAGCCGTCGACGAACGGGCCTTTCCAGATTGAACGGGTCATCGGCTCAGCCCTTCTTCTTCGCCTTGTGACGCGAGGTCACAATGAACTTGGTGGTCGACTTGTTGGAACGGGTCTTCTTGCCTTTGGTCGGCTTACCCCAAGGCGTCACAGGATGACGGCCACCAGAGGTGCGGCCTTCACCACCGCCGTGAGGATGGTCGACCGGGTTCATGACGACGCCACGGTTATGGGGACGGCGACCGAGCCACCGCTGGCGGCCAGCCTTACCGATCGAGATATTCATGTGATCAGGATTGGATACGGCGCCGATCGTGCCAAAGCACTGGCCGTGAATCAGGCGCTGTTCACCCGAGTTCAGTCGAACCGTAACCCACCCCTGATCGCGACCCACGATCTGAGCATAATTACCTGCTGAGCGGGCAATCGCGCCGCCCTTGCCGATTTTCATTTCCACGTTATGCACGATGGTGCCGACAGGAATATTGGCAAGCGGCATCGCGTTGCCGGGCTTGATGTCAACCTGGTTACCCGAGATGACTTCATCGCCAACCGACAACCGCTGCGGAGCAATGATGTAGGACTGCTCGCCATCCGCATATTTGATCAGCGCAATAAAGGCTGTCCGGTTCGGATCGTATTCTAGCCGTTCAACTTTCGCAGCGACATCCAGCTTGCGGCGCTTGAAGTCGATGATGCGATAGCTGCGCTTGTGACCGCCGCCACGAAAACGCACCGTAATGCGGCCCGTGTTATTGCGTCCGCCGTTGGACGACTTGCCTTCGGTCAAAGCCTTGAGCGGCTTGCCCTTCCACAGCTCCGAGCGGTCGACGATGACCAGCTGGCGCAGCGACGGCGTGATCGGCTTGAAATGTTTCAGTGCCATGATCGTGTTCCCTGCCCCTCGCTCACAGGCCCGTCGTCACGTCGATGCGCTGACCCTCAGCCAGGGTCACCACCGCGTTCTTGACGTCGCTCTGCGTACCGCGTGTGCCGCGGAAAATCTTGGTCTTGCCCTTGCGGACAATGGTGTTGACGGCTTCGACTTTCACGTCGAAGAGCTTTTCAACCGCAGCCTTGATCTGCGGCTTGGTTGCATCGCGCGAAACACGGAACACAACCTTGTTTTGTTCGGACGCAGCCGTCGCCTTTTCCGTAATCACGGGAGAGACGATGATGTTGTAATGGCGCTCGTCGGCAAATCGGGCCTGACTCATTTAATTCGCGCCTCCAGCGCCAGCTTTGTTGAAGCGCGAAACGAGCGCCTCAATGGCCGCGCGTGTCAGCACTAGCTTATCGCGGCGAACGATGTCGTAAACATTGATACCCTGCACCGGCAGTACATCCACATTAGGAATGCTGCGCGCCGCAAGCTGGAAATTGATCTGCGGCTCGGCGCCATCAATAATCAGCGCATTGTTCAGGCCGATCTTCTCGAAAGATGACCGCAGGAACTTTGTCTTGGGCTCGGCGATATCGGCATTCTGCCAGATGATCAGCGAACCATCCTTGGCCTTCGCCGACAGCGCATGACGCAACGCGAGCGCACGAACTTTCTTCGGCAGATCATGCGCATGGCTGCGAACTTGCGGCCCGAAGGCGCGGCCACCACCGCGGAACTGCGGCACGCGGGCCGAACCGTGACGGGCGCCGCCGGTCCCCTTTTGCTTGTACATTTTCTTGCCGGTGCGCCAGATTTCAGCGCGATTTTTGACGGCATGAGTACCGGCGCGCCGGGCGGCGAGCTGATAGCGGATCATGCGGGCAATCAAGTCGGCGCGAGGCTCCAGGCCGAAGATCTCGTCATCGAGATCAATCGAGCCGTTGGCCGAGCCGTCGAGGGACAATACGTCGATCTTCACGGCTCAGGACTCCTTGTTTTCTTCAGCAGAAGGCGCAGCCGCCTCAGCAGCAGGCGCATCAGCCTTGGCGCCGACACGGAACTTGCCGGGAACAGGCGCATCCTTGTGCAGCGGGCGTTTGATCGCATCGCGCAGATAAATCCAGCCGCCGGCTTTGCCGGGAACGGCGCCTTGCACCAGGACCAGACCGCGTTCCACATCGGTCTGCACCACTTTAAGGTTCAACGTGGTGATACGCTCGGCCCCCATATGGCCGGCCATCTTTTTGTTTTTGAAAGTCTTACCAGGATCCTGACGGTTACCGGTCGAACCATGCGAACGGTGCGACAGCGAAACACCATGCGTTGCGCGTAGCCCCCCAAACAGCCACTTCTTCATCGGGCCGGCGAAGCCTTTACCGATCGAAATGCCGGTTACATCGACAAACTGACCGGCGACATAATGATCCGCAGTGATTTCCGCGCCGACAGGAATGAGTTTGTCAGCTTCGACACGAAATTCCGCGAGTTTCATTTTCGGCTCGACTTCGGCCTTGGCAAAGCGCTCACGCTCAGCCTTCGATACATTCTTAACCTTCGCCTTGCCGACACCAAGCTGCATGGCTGTATAGCCATTCACTTCGTCCGTGCGGTGAGCAACAACCTGACAACCATCCATCTTCAAAACCGTCACAGGGATATGTTCCCCAAGATCGGTGAAGATGCGGGTCATGCCCACCTTCTGTGCGATAACTCCTGACCGCATGTCCTTAAACCCTTCGAGGCTCCCGCCTCTTTCCTAAACAATCAGGCTGCTGCCCTCTTGCTACAACATGGGACTTTCGCCCCTTTGGCACATTCCCCAAGGAAGAGGTGCCGGTTCCTTATCGACAACTCAGAGCTTGATCTCGACATCCACACCAGCGGCGAGATCGAGTTTCATAAGAGCATCGACGGTCTGCGGCGTGGGATCTACAATATCGAGCACACGCTTGTGCGTACGGATTTCGAACTGCTCACGCGACTTCTTGTCGACGTGCGGCGAGCGGTTCACCGTGAATTTTTCAATCTGCGTTGGCAGCGGGATCGGTCCGCGCACCTGCGCACCCGTCCGCTTCGCCGTCGAGACGATTTCCTTCGTCGAGGCATCGAGGATCCGGTGATCGAATGCCTTGAGACGTATGCGGATATTCTGACCGTTCATCGTTTCGTCCTTAATCGATCATCCCGCCGTCACAATAAGCACTGACAAGTGCCCACCGCCGCTTGAAGAACAATCTTTCCTGCAGAACAATCCGCTTCCCGGGCCTAGCGGAACGCCAGCCCCGGGAAGCGAAACGTTATTTATTCAATAATGCTGGCAACGACGCCTGCACCAACAGTACGGCCACCTTCGCGGATAGCGAAGCGGAGCTTCTCTTCCATCGCAATCGGCACGATGAGGGCAACGTCCATCGTCACGCTGTCGCCAGGCATAACCATTTCCGTGCCTTCCGGCAGAGTGCAGATGCCTGTCACGTCAGTTGTACGGAAGTAGAACTGTGGGCGATAGTTCGTGAAGAATGGCGTATGACGGCCGCCTTCGTCTTTGGTGAGAATGTAGGCTTCGGCCTTGAACTTTGTGTGTGGCTTCACCGAGCCGGGCTTGCAGAGAACCTGACCACGCTCAACGTCTTCACGCTTCGTGCCACGTAGCAAAGCGCCAATGTTGTCGCCAGCCTGACCCTGATCGAGCAGCTTGCGAAACATTTCAACGCCGGTAACAACAGTCTTCGTCGTCGCGCGCAGGCCGACGATTTCAACTTCTTCGCCAACCTTGACGATGCCGCGCTCGACACGGCCCGTGCACACAGTGCCACGGCCCGAAATCGAGAACACGTCTTCGACTGGCATCAGGAAGGGCAGATCAATCGGACGCTCGGGCTGCGGGATATAGGAATCAACCGTTTCCATAAGCTTCAGAATGGCTTCGCGGCCAATTTCCGGAGAACGGTCTTCAAGTGCGCAGAGTGCTGAACCCTTGGTGATCGGTATATCGTCACCGGGGAATTCATACTTCGAGAGAAGCTCACGAATTTCGAGCTCAACCAGTTCCAGTAGCTCAGCATCGTCGACCATGTCGACCTTGTTCATGAACACGACCAGCGCAGGAACGCCGACCTGACGGGCCAGCAGGATGTGCTCACGGGTCTGCGGCATTGGGCCGTCAGCTGAAGACACAACCAGGATCGCGCCGTCCATCTGCGCGGCGCCTGTAATCATGTTCTTCACATAGTCGGCATGGCCGGGGCAATCGACGTGGGCGTAATGGCGGTTCTTGGTCTCATATTCCACATGCGCCGTGGATATGGTGATGCCGCGAGCCTTTTCTTCCGGAGCCTTGTCGATCTGGTCATAGGCGGTGAACGTTGCGCCGCCCGTTTCCGCCAGGATCTTCGTGATCGCTGCGGTCAACGAGGTCTTGCCATGGTCAACGTGACCGATGGTGCCGATGTTGCAGTGAGGCTTGTTACGCGAAAATTTCTCTTTAGCCATAGTTGGGCTCCTCTAACTCGCTGTTTCCTGGCGATTCAACGATCAGGCGTATTTGGCCTGAATCTTCTCGGCTTCATTACGCGGCACTTCCGCATAATGATCGAATTGCATGGTGTAACTGGCGCGGCCCTGTGAGAAAGACCGCAGATTGTTCACGTACCCGAACATGTTGGCGAGCGGCACCATCGCACTCACCACATTCGCATTGCCGCGCATGTCCTGACCCTGGATCTGGCCACGGCGGGAATTCAAGTCACCGATGACGCTGCCGGTGTATTCTTCCGGGGTCACCACTTCGACTTTCATGACTGGCTCAAGCAAGACGCAGCCAGCCTTTTGCAACGCTTCACGCAACCCTGCACGCGAGGCGATTTCGAACGCCAGAGCCGACGAATCCACTTCGTGGAAAGCGCCATCGATCAGCGTAACCTTGATGTCGACGACCGGGAAGCCAGCAACGATGCCGGCCCCAAGAACGGACTCGAGCCCCTTGTTGACACCAGGAATGTATTCTTTAGGCACTGCGCCGCCCACGATCTTGGACTCAAATTCAAATCCCTTGCCAGCTTCGTTAGGCTCGAGAATGAACTTGATACGCGCAAACTGACCCGTACCACCTGATTGCTTCTTGTGGGTATAGTCGTGCTCGACAGTTCGCGTCGCCTTTTCGCGATAAGCGACCTGCGGCGCGCCAACATTCACTTCCACCTTGTGGGTGCGCTTAAGTATGTCGACCTTGATGTCGAGATGCAGTTCGCCCATGCCCTTGATGATGGTCTGACCGGATTCCTGATCGGTCGACACACGGAAGGAAGGATCTTCGTTGGCGAGCTTCAGCAGCGCCGTCGTCATCTTTTCCTGATCGGCCTTGGTCTTCGGCTCGACCGCCATTTCAATGACAGGCTCCGGGAATTCCATCTTTTCCAGAATGACTGGCTTCAAAGGATCGCACAGGGTTTCGCCAGTACGGGTATCCTTCATGCCAACCAGCGCGACGATGTCTCCAGCATAGGCTTCGGAAATTTCTTCGCGGTTGTTGGCATGCATGAGAACCATGCGGCCAACACGCTCGTTCTTGTCGCGCGTCGAATTCAGCAGCGCTTGCCCCTTGCCGAGTACACCCGAATAAACGCGCGCAAAAGTCAAGACGCCGTAGGGATCGTCCATGATCTTGAACGCCAGCAGAGACAATGGCTGATCGTCACCCGGCAGACGCTCGGTTTCTTCACCGGTCTTGAAATCAACGCCCTTGATCGCGCCACGATCGAGTGGCGAAGGAAGGTAATCGACAACCGCATCAAGCAATGGCTGAACGCCCTTGTTCTTGAAAGCCGAGCCGCACAGAACCGGGAAGAAGGCGCTGGTCAGAACCGCCTTGCGAATGAGCTTCTTGAGGGTCTCTTCGTTTGGCTCGTTACCATCAAGGTAATCGGCCATCGCATCGTCGTCCATTTCGACAGCCGCTTCGATCAGCGCGAAACGATATTCCTTGGCCTTTTCGACCATGTCCGCGGGAATGTCGAGATTGGCATCGAAATCCGCGCCCAGCGATTCACCAGACCAGACTACAGCCTTCATGCGGATAAGATCCACGAGGCCAACGAAATCGTTCTCAGCGCCGATCGGCAACTGAATCGCAATCGGCTTGGCACCGAGGCGGGTCTTGATGTCCTCAAGGCATTTGTAGAAATCAGCGCCTGTCTTGTCCATCTTGTTGGCGAAAACGATGCGGGGCACACGATACTTGTCACCTTGACGCCAGACAGTTTCAGTCTGCGGCTCAACGCCCTGGTTGGAGTCAAGAACGCATACAGCGCCATCGAGCACGCGCAGCGAGCGCTCAACTTCAATCGTGAAATCGACATGGCCAGGAGTGTCGATGATGTTCAGGCGCTTGCCATTCCAGATTGCAGTGGTCGCAGCAGAGGTGATCGTGATACCACGCTCCTGTTCCTGCTCCATGAAATCCATGGTGGCGGCGCCATCATGAACTTCACCAATCTTGTGGCTCTTACCGGTATAATAGAGCACGCGCTCAGTCGTCGTGGTCTTGCCAGCGTCGATATGAGCCATGATCCCGAAATTGCGGTAATCGGCGAGTGCATATTGGCGGGCCATAATCTTATCCTCTTTGCAGGCTGCTACAGCCCGGCAATTTGATAGGGGGTTACCAGCGGTAATGGGCGAAGGCGCGGTTGGCTTCGGCCATACGATGCGTGTCTTCACGCTTCTTGACCGCATTACCGCGATTGTTGGCAGCATCCATCAGCTCGGCTGACAGACGATCTTCCATGGTCTTATCGTTTCGGGCGCGCGCAGCGGCAATGAGCCAACGGATGGCGAGGGCCTGACGGCGCTCTGTGCGAACTTCAACGGGAACCTGATAAGTAGCACCACCGACACGGCGCGAACGCACCTCAACGGCGGGCGAAACATTCTCAAGCGCCGTACGGAACGTGACAAGCGGATCGCTCTTCAGCTTCGCTTCAACCTGATCGAACGCACCATAGACAATACGCTCAGCGCCAGACTTCTTGCCGGCATACATGATGGCGTTCATGAACTTCGCAACAACCTCGTCGCCATACTTGGCGTCGGGTGTCATCTCGCGTTTTTCTGCACTGTGACGGCGCGACATTGGGTCTACCTCTTGATTCGCGATACTTACTTCGGACGCTTGGCGCCATATTTCGAACGGCGCTGCTTGCGGTCCTTGACGCCTTGCGTATCCAGAACGCCGCGCAGAATGTGATAACGAACGCCAGGAAGATCCTTCACGCGACCGCCGCGGATCATGACGACCGAATGCTCTTGAAGGTTATGACCTTCACCGGGAATGTAGCCGATCACTTCAAAGCCATTGGTGAGGCGCACCTTGGCAACCTTACGAAGCGCCGAGTTTGGCTTCTTCGGGGTCGTCGTATATACGCGCGTACATACACCGCGCTTCTGAGGGCAGGCCTCCATGTGGCGAGCCTTCTCACGGTACACTTTCGGTTGCCGCGGTTTGCGGATCAACTGACTGATCGTCGGCAT
The DNA here is from genome assembly GCA_947474545.1 of Beijerinckiaceae bacterium. Classification (GTDB taxonomy): domain Bacteria; phylum Pseudomonadota; class Alphaproteobacteria; order Rhizobiales; family Beijerinckiaceae; genus Terripilifer. Next base: position 16,568 of record CANJJI010000008.1, read on the forward strand.
ATCAAGCCCTTCTCAGACAACATGTGCCAGACGGTAAGTCTGGCCGAATGGATTCGAGCTATTCCGGACATCCGGAAGCGCCCTTGAGCCCCATGAAAGTTGCAGATTCCGGAGAACCTGCGCAGATTCATGCGCAAAGCGAATCTGCGCCATAAGCCCTTCCGGACTTTTAGCGCAGCCTGTGCATAGGACCGTGATACAATCGTGCCCGAAGGCCCGGCATCAAGGTCTTACCTCATGTACCAGCTTGGACCCTAAGGGGTTTTGCCGGAGTGACTTCCGTCTCAGTGAGGTCAACAGCGTTTAGTTTCTGATGTTCTGGGCTAGGCGCCTGGAAGCGGAAGAAACTACGGCCTGTTTCAATGTTGGCCGTTCCTAATCGTATGACAGCCGCTCGTCAAGTCCTTTCGCACTGCAAAACGCATTGAATTGACTCAATTAACGGCTACGCCGCTGCGCCAACAATGCCGAGCATCGCATTTTTGGTAAACAACGCGTTAACAAGAGGTTGCGCCCAAGACGACGATTAACTTTTCTGACAAATTCATCCGCAACTTTCATTCGAGCGATAGAACGACTACCGATTTGAGAAGCTGTACCGCCAATTCCGGCGCCTCTGGAACTGGCACGGCGCTCAAAGAGAGCCGTTTGCCCTGCAATGATTCCAAAACCGCAGATTCGCGTTTGATTTCGCTTCCAGACAATCCGCGGGCGATTAACGCTTCGATCACTGAATTTGCAGCGGCAGTCGCGCCCACCATATGTTCGCTGACAATGCTGATCATACCCTGCATCATGGACTTCGCACGCTCACTGGTGTGCAGGACCCGCCCGGACTCGTCTAACAGGATCGTCCCTAAGGCCATCATCTCATAGGCGTCTACGATACCCCGTGCCCGCGCTCCCGCCAACATCGGAGCAATGAAGCCGGCGGGAACCATGTCCACAGGCGCTGCCGGATGAGCGGGATGGATTCCGGCGCTGGCCGCACCTTCCGCTCCGATCTGCCTCTTCATGCCGCACTCCCCAATCACGCTGACGCTCTCAGTCTTAGGCGATGGCGTTGAGATTGGACCATCGGAAACCCAGCCGATGTGCGAAATCGCACACGCTGAAACATTCAGTAAAGATTCGTTAAGCTTTATTCATGACTGCGGATTGGCAATTGAATGGCGGTAGTTTGCCAAATTGGCGGCAAACAAAAAGGGCCACCCGAAGGTAGCCCTTTAAAGTTGAAGTTGATTGGCGCCAGCCTATTCGGCGGCCGGCAATCTCGGCTGATCGGAATGCTCCGACGTTTTGGCCCTTTGTTCCAGGATCATTTCGTCGCGTGTCATGGCGATACGGCGAAGCTTGGACATCGCAGCACCAGTCCCCGCTGGGATAAGACGCCCGACGATGACGTTCTCCTTGAGGCCTTCGAGCGTATCCACCTTACCGTTAACGGCAGCTTCGGTGAGTACGCGCGTTGTTTCCTGGAAGGACGCCGCCGAGATAAACGAACGTGTCTGCAAGCTCGCCTTGGTGATGCCGAGCAGAACCGGGGTGCCCACAGCGGGCTTGCCGCCCTGCTCTATGACCTTTTCATTGATCGCATCCATCTCGATGCGGTCGACCTGATCGCCAGCCAGGAAATCCGCGTCGCCGGGATCGGTGATATCGACTTTCTGCAGCATCTGGCGAACAATCACCTCGATGTGCTTGTCGTTGATCAACACGCCCTGCAGACGGTAAACTTCCTGAATCTCGTTGACGAGATAGGCCGCCAGTTCCTCCACGCCTTTGATGGCAAGAATGTCATGCGGCGCAGGGTTTCCGTCGACGATGTAATCGCCCTTTTCCACCACGTCGCCATCCTGCAGATGAATGTGCTTACCCTTCGGGATCAGATACTCAGCCGATTCCGCGCCCTCTTCGGACGGGATGATCTCCAGCCGCTGCTTGTTCTTGTAGTCACGGCCGAACTTCACCGTACCCGAGATTTCCGCGATAATCGCGCAGTCCTTGGGACGGCGGGCTTCGAACAATTCCGCAACGCGCGGCAGACCACCGGTGATATCACGGGTCTTGGCGCTATCCAGCGAGATACGCGCAATGGTATCGCCCGCCTTCACCTTTGAACCAGGATCGGCCGCGATGATGGATTCGATAGGCAAAAGATAGCGCGCATCGCCACCACGTGGCAGCTTGATGATCTTGCCCTTGGAATCCTTGATCAGCATGGCCGGCTTGAGCGCAGATGCCCGCTGGTTCAAACGCCAGTCGGAGACCATGCGCTTGGCGATGCCCGTTGCTTCATCCGTCGTTTCTGTCATCGACAATCCATCGACCAGATCTTCGTAATCGATCACGCCATCGACTTCGGTAATGATAGGACGCGTGAATGGATCCCATTCAGCAATGCGTTGGCCGCGCTTGACCATATCGCCATCATCAACTTTCAGACGTGCGCCCTGCAGAATGCGATGGACCGCCCGTTCCGAGCCATCCGAATCCACAACGACAACAGCAACGTTACGCGCCATGCAGATCAAATCGCCATCCGAATTGCGCGCTGCATTACGATTACGGATCATGACCTTGCCCTCGAAATTGCTTTCGATGAAAGATTGATCGGCAATCTGCGCAGCGCCGCCAATGTGGAAGGTACGCATGGTCAACTGTGTGCCGGGTTCACCGATCGATTGCGCTGCAATGACGCCAACCGCTTCACCCATATTGACAGGAGTACCGCGCGCAAGATCACGGCCATAACAGGTGCCGCAAACGCCGTTCTTGGTTTCACAGGTTAGAACCGAACGGATCTTCACTTCCTGCACACCGCCCGCATTGATCGGTTCGATGTCCTTTTCTTCAACCATTTTGCCGGCGGGAACCAGAATTTTGCCGTCAGCATCCTTGATATCCTCAGCAGCCGTGCGGCCCAGAATACGCGATGTCAGCGATGCAACAACCTGACCAGCATCAATGATCGCACGGGTGCGGATACCGTTGGTCGTGCCGCAATCCACTTCGCGAATAATGGAGTCCTGCGCCACGTCGACGAGACGGCGTGTTAGATAGCCGGAGTTGGCTGTCTTCAACGCAGTATCGGCAAGACCCTTGCGGGCGCCGTGCGTAGAGTTGAAGTATTCAAGAACGCTCAGGCCTTCTTTAAAGTTGGCGATGATCGGCGTCTCGATGATTTCACCCGACGGCTTGGCCATCAGGCCGCGCATGGCGGCAAGCTGCTTCATCTGAGCGGGCGAACCACGCGCACCCGAATGACTCATCATGTAGATCGAGTTGATCGGCTTGTCGCGTCCGGTGTCATCTTTCTTCACCGAGGAAATACGGATCATCATTTCTTCGGCGAGCTTGTCTGTGCACTTGGCCCAGGCATCGACAACCTTGTTGTATTTTTCGCCCTGCGTAATCAGGCCGTCATTGTACTGCTGCTCGTATTCCTTCACGAGAGCGGAGGCCGCGCCGACGATCTCCGGCTTGGTTTCCGGCACGACCATGTCGTCCTTGCCGAAAGAAATGCCGGCTTTGCAGGCTTCCCGGAAGCCGAGCGCCATGATGCGATCGCAGAAAATGACCGTCTCCTTCTGACCGCAATTTCGATAGACGGCGTCGATCATCGAGGAAATCTGCTTCTTCGTCATGAGCGTGTTGGCGACGTCGAAGTTGACCTTGTTATGCACGGGCAAAAGCTCGCCCAGCATCATGCGGCCCGGCGTTGTGTCAAATATTTTAGACACGCGTTTGCCTGTCTCGTCATAGGTCCAGGCGCGGCCTTTGATCTTGGTATGCAGAGTCACAGCTTTGGACTGCAGCGCATGTTCCAGCTCCGCCAGATTCCCAAACGCCATCCCTTGCCCCACATCGCCGTCGCGCTCAAGCGTTACGTAGTAGAGACCCAGAACAATATCCTGCGACGGCACGATAATCGGCTGCCCACTGGCCGGATGCAGGATGTTGTTGGTCGACATCATCAGAACGCGCGCTTCCAGCTGCGCTTCAAGCGACAGCGGAACGTGCACGGCCATCTGGTCGCCGTCAAAGTCCGCGTTGAAGGCGGCACAAACCAGCGGATGCAGCTGGATCGCTTTGCCCTCAATCAATGTCGGCTCGAACGCCTGGATGCCCAGACGATGCAGCGTCGGCGCACGGTTCAGCAAAATGGGGTGCTCGCGAATGACTTCGTCGAGAATGTCCCAGACTTCAGGCCGCTCTTTCTCAACAAGCTTGCGCGCCTGCTTGACAGTCGTCGACAGACCCTTCGCATCAAGACGCGAGTATATGAACGGCTTGAACAGTTCCAGCGCCATCTTCTTGGGCAAACCGCACTGATGCAGCTTCAGCTCAGGACCAACGACGATGACAGAACGTCCCGAATAATCGACGCGCTTGCCCAATAGGTTCTGGCGGAAACGGCCCTGCTTGCCCTTCAGCATATCAGCGAGCGATTTTAGCGGACGCTTGTTCGCGCCCGTGATAACGCGGCCGCGGCGGCCGTTGTCGAACAGCGCATCCACAGATTCTTGCAGCATGCGCTTTTCGTTGCGGATGATAATATCCGGCGCGCGCAATTCGATCAGCCGCTTGAGGCGGTTGTTACGATTGATGACGCGGCGATAGAGATCGTTCAGATCCGAGGTCGCAAAGCGGCCGCCATCCAGCGGCACGAGTGGACGCAGATCCGGCGGAATGACAGGCACTTCTGTAAGCACCATCCATTCCGGTTTGTTGCCTGACTCCATGAACGCCTCGATGATCTTGAGGCGCTTGGCGAGCTTCTTCGGCTTGAGTTCAGTCGTCGCTTCCGCGATTTCCTGGCGCAATTGAATAGCGATCGTCGGCAGATCCATACCCTTCAGCAATTCACGAATGGCTTCTGCGCCAATCATCGCTGTAAAGGCGTCCTGCCCGTATTCGTCCTGGCAACGAAGATAATCGTCTTCTGACAGAAGCTGACGATCCTTCAAAGGTGTTAGCCCGGCATCGATCACGATATAGGATTCGAAATAGAGAATACGCTCAAGCTCCTTGAGCGTCATGTCCATCAAGAGACCAATGCGGGAGGGCAGCGACTTCAGGAACCAGATATGCGCAACGGGAGCAGCAAGCGAGATATGGCCCATACGCTCACGCCGGACACGCGACAGCGTGACTTCAACGCCGCACTTTTCGCAGATGACGCCCTTGTACTTCATGCGCTTGTACTTGCCGCACAGGCACTCGTAATCCTTGATCGGCCCGAAGATGCGCGCACAGAATAAACCATCGCGTTCGGGCTTAAACGTCCGGTAGTTGATCGTCTCCGGCTTTTTGATCTCACCGAATGACCAGGAGAGAATCTTCTCCGGACTTGCAATGCCAATCTGGATCGAGTCGAACGCCAATGGCGCAGCCACTGGATTGAAGAGATTCATGACCTCTTGATTCATATCTGTCTCCTGAAGCAAGGGACCGTGTTATTCACGTTCCCGCCGGTTGGATATTGTCTTTGCGGGGGCAAGCCCCCGCTTCACGCACGCGGATTATTCGGCAGCTTCGGCCGGGGGAGGCAGTTCCACCGGCAGGGTATTCGTCAGTTCGACATTGAGGCCAAGCGAACGCATTTCCTTGACAAGCACGTTGAAGCTCTCGGGAATGCCTGATTCAAACGCATCGTCGCCACGCACGATAGCCTCATAGACCTTGGTACGGCCTGCCACGTCGTCGGACTTCACGGTCAGCATTTCCTGCAGTGTATAGGCAGCGCCATAAGCTTCGAGCGCCCAGACCTCCATTTCGCCGAAGCGCTGTCCGCCGAACTGCGCCTTGCCGCCCAACGGCTGCTGGGTGACGAGTGAGTAAGGCCCGATCGAGCGCGCATGGATCTTGTCATCGACAAGGTGATGCAGTTTCAGGATGTAGATGTACCCGACAGTCACTTTACGATCGAAGGCTTCGCCCGTACGGCCGTCGAACAAGGTCACCTGCCCCGATGAATCGAGACCGGCGCTTTGCAGCATATCAACAATGTCCTTCTCGCGCGCACCGTCGAACACGGGGGTCGCGATCGGCACGCCTTTGCGGAGGTTTTCACCAAGCTCCAGCACGGCGCCATCATCGAGATCCTTGATATGACCGGCATCGCCATAAATCGTGCCTAGCTTTTCGCGCACCGGCTGGATGTTGCCATTCCTCAAGTAAGCATTGACGGTCTCGCCGACTTGCTTGCCAAGACCTGCACAGGCCCAGCCAAGATGCGTCTCAAGAATCTGACCGACGTTCATGCGGCTCGGCACGCCCAACGGATTGAGCACGACGTCCACAGGTTGGCCATCAGCCAGGAATGGCATGTCTTCACTGGCCAGAATGCGTGACACGACACCCTTGTTGCCATGGCGTCCCGCCATCTTGTCGCCCGGCTGGATCTTGCGCTTCACAGCAACGAAGACCTTGACCATCTTCATCACGCCTGGTGGCAATTCGTCACCACGTTGCAGCTTTTCGACCTTGTCGAGGAAGCGATTCTCGAGGCTTTTCTTGGCCTCATCATATTGCTTCCGCATCGCCTCGATTTCACCCATTACGGCGTCATCTTCGATGGCAAAGGTCCACCATTGAGAACGCGGATATTCGTCCAGCGTCTCGCGAGTGAGCTTCGAATCTTTTTTGAAGCTCTTCGGGCCGGATGTCGCAACCTTGCCTGTAAGGACACTGGAAAGACGCGCATAGACGTTGCGGTCGAGGATAGCTAATTCGTCGTCGCGATCCTTGGACAGACGTTCGATTTCCTCGCGCTCAATGGCCTGCGCGCGCTCGTCCTTTTCGACGCCATGACGATTGAACACGCGCACTTCCACGATCGTGCCTTGAACGCCCGGCGGCACACGCAGCGAAGTGTCGCGAACGTCCGCAGCCTTCTCGCCGAAGATCGCGCGCAGAAGTTTTTCTTCTGGCGTAATCGGGCTCTCGCCCTTGGGCGTGATCTTGCCGCAAAGAATGTCGCCCGCCTGAACTTCCGCACCAATGTACACGATGCCGGCTTCATCGAGATTCTTCAGCGCTTCTTCCGACACGTTGGGAATATCACGCGTGATTTCTTCCGGCCCTAGCTTGGTGTCGCGCGCCATCACTTCGAACTCGTCGATGTGAATGGAAGTAAACACGTCATCGCGCACGATGCGCTCATTCAGCAGGATCGAATCTTCGAAGTTATAGCCATTCCACGGCATGAACGCGACGAGCACGTTGCGGCCGAGAGCCAGTTCGCCAAGATCGGTCGAAGGACCATCGGCAATGATGTCGCCCTTGCGCACAAAATCGCCAACCTTCACCAGCGGACGCTGATTGATACAGGTGGACTGGTTCGAGCGCTGGAACTTCAGCAAGCGATAGATATCGACCCCAGGCTTGGATGGATCAGCTTCTTCGGTCGCGCGCACGACGATACGGGTTGCATCGATCTGATCGACGATACCCGTGCGGCGTGCGGCAATCGCGGCGCCGGAATCGCGCGCCACAATCATTTCCATACCTGTTCCGACCAGTGGAGCATCGGCTTTAACCAGCGGCACGGCCTGACGCTGCATGTTAGAGCCCATCAGCGCGCGGTTCGCGTCATCGTTCTCAAGGAACGGGATGAGCGCCGCTGCTACAGACACGAGCTGCTTGGGAGAAACATCCATGTAATCGACACGATCACGCGGCGCCATCATCACGTCGCCGGCGTGGCGGCAGACGATGAGATCTTCAGCCAGCATTCCATTCTTGTCTATGCTGGCATTGGCCTGCGCAACATAATGTTTCTGCTCCTCCATTGCCGAAAGATACAATACTTCGTCGGTAACGCGGCCATCCTTCACACGGCGATAGGGCGCTTCGATGAAGCCATATTTGTTCACGCGCGCAAAAGTTGCCAGCGAGTTGATCAAGCCGATGTTCGGGCCTTCCGGCGTTTCAATCGGGCAAATACGGCCATAATGGGTCGGATGCACGTCGCGTACTTCGAAGCCAGCACGTTCACGGGTCAAACCACCCGGTCCAAGCGCCGAGAGACGGCGCTTGTGCGTGACTTCAGATAGCGGATTCGTCTGATCCATGAACTGCGACAACTGCGAAGAACCGAAGAATTCACGCACGGCTGCAGCCGCCGGCTTGGCGTTGATGAGATCCTGCGGCATGACTGTATCGATATCGACACTGGACATACGCTCCTTGATCGCTCGCTCCATGCGCAGCAATCCGAGGCGATATTGATTTTCCATCAGCTCGCCGACCGAACGCACGCGGCGGTTGCCAAGATGGTCGATGTCGTCGATGTCGCCGCGCCCATCGCGCAGGTCCACCAGCGCCCTGGCGACAGCCAGAATGTCGTCCTTGCGCAGAACCCGAACGGTGTCTTCCGCATCCAGATCAAGACGCATGTTCATTTTCACGCGCCCAACGGCGCTGAGATCATAGCGTTCGGAATCGAAAAACAGCGAGTTGAACATGTTCTCCGCTGTATCAATCGTCGGCGGCTCACCGGGCCGCATAACGCGATAAATGTCGAACAGCGCTTCTTCGCGTGTCGAGTTTTTGTCTACTGCAAGAGTGTTGCGGATATAGGGGCCGACGTTGATGTGATCGATATCGAGAATCGGCAGATCATGAAAGCCTTGTTCGACCAGCGAGGTAAGAACCTTGGCGTTCAATTCGTCGCCCGCCTCTGCAAAGATTTCACCGGTGTTGGGATTGTAAAGATCCTCGGCGAGATATTGCCCGTAAAGATCCTCATCCTGCTGGCGCAGGAACTTGACACCACGCTCGGCGAGCTGACGTGCACCGCGAACTGTGAGCTTCTTGCCGGCCTCCACAACAACCTGACCGGAATCTGCGTCTATAAGATCGACAGACGCCTTCATGCCCTTCATACGATCGGCATCATAAGGCACGCGCCAATAGGCTTCCTTGGTCTTGGGATCTTCGTGGCGGGTATAGGAAATTGTCTTGTAGAACGTGGACAGGATGTCCATTCCATCCATGCCCAGCGCATACAGCAGCGATGTTACATGGATTTTGCGGCGGCGATCGATACGCGCATAAACAATATCCTTGGCGTCGAATTCGATATCGAGCCATGAACCGCGATAAGGAATGATACGAGCAGCAAACAAAAGCTTGCCGGAGGAATGTGTCTTCCCCTTGTCATGATCAAAGAAGACGCCTGGTGAACGGTGCATCTGCGAAACGATCACACGTTCGGTGCCGTTGACAACGAACGTACCATTCATGGTCATGAATGGCATATCGCCCATATAAACGTCCTGCTCCTTGATGTCCTTGACCGACTTGGCGCCTGTATCCGGATCGACATCGAACACGATGAGGCGGAGCGTGACTTTCAGAGGCGCAGCATAGGTCATGCCGCGCTGACGGCATTCATCAACATCATATTTCGGTGCCTCAAACTCGTAACGTACGAATTCCAGCAATGAAGTCTGGGCAAAATCGGAAATCGGGAACACCGATTTGAAAACCGACTGCAAACCTTCGTCGCCACGCCCGCCCTTGGGCTCGTCGACCATCAGGAACTGGTCGTAAGATGCTTTTTGGACCTCAATGAGGTTAGGCATGGCCGCAACTTCGCCAATGCTTCCGAAGAATTTGCGAATGCGTTTGCGACCGGTGAAGGATTGAGCTGCAGTTTGAGCCGGTGTCTGAGCCATATCTTTATTTCACCTCGTCTTGTGGCGGGCCCCGCCGGAGGCCGCACGCCCGTCGAATTCCAGTACAGAACCCGTAATTCTTCACTCAACTACGCACGAAATTTTCAGTTCGGCGCGTTCCCGGTTGTTCGCAATCATGCACAGGACAAGCCCGCTGCGAACACGATTGCCGTCAAAATATGCCTTTAGAATGGCGTCTAACCGGCATGTTTTGAAGGCAGCAACGGTCCCGGAGCGAACTCCGGGACCGCGATACGCATGGATCCGATTGCATATGCAACCGGTTCAAAACTACTTGAGTTCGACCTTGGCGCCAGCCTTTTCGAGCTGTGCCTTGAGCTTCTCGGCCTCGTCCTTGTTGACGCCTTCCTTGACAGGCTTGGGAGCGCCTTCGACCAGATCCTTGGCTTCCTTGAGGCCCAGACCCGTGATCGCACGCACTTCCTTAATGACTTCGATCTTCTTGTCGCCGGCAGCAGCCAGCATGACAGTGAACTCAGTCTGCTCTTCAACAGCGGCAGCAGGACCGGCAGCCGGGCCAGCGGCAACAGCCACGGCAGCAGCGGCGGAAACGCCCCATTTTTCTTCGAGCATCTTGGCGAGCTCAGCAGCCTCAAGCACGGTCAAGCTCGAGAGGTCATCAACGATCTTTTCAAGATTTGCCATTTTTTCAGTTCCTTAGATGTGTCTGTTTGGTTGGTACAAAAGGCCTCTCAGGCCGCGTCCTTGTTGGCATAAGCCCCGAAAACCCTTGCGAGCTTGGCCGCTGGCGCATTGGCCAGCTGGGCCAGCTTGGTAGCGGGCGCATTGATGAGCCCGATAAGCTTGGCGCGCATTTCGTCGAGAGATGGCATGGTAGCCAGCGTCTTGACGCCGTCAGGGTTCAGGGAAGTCGCACCCATCGCGCCGCCGAGGATGACAAGCTTGTCAAAATCCTTGGCGAAGGCGACTGCGACCTTCGGCGCCGCGACCGGATCGTCCGAATAGGCGATCAGGGTTGGTCCCTTGAGCAAGGGAGCAATCGAGGCGACACTTGTGCCTTCAAGAGCGATCTTCGAGAGACGGTTTTTGGTGACCTGAACGGTCGCACCAGCTTCACGCATCCGCTTGCGCAGATTCTGAAGATTGGCGACGGTCAGGCCGGAGTAGCCCGCAACGACGACAACAGACGCTTTCGTAAAGACGCCATGCATGTCCTCGACGAACTGCTTTTTCTCCGCTCTTTCCACTTTGGCTCTCTCCGGATGACGTAATAGCTGCGACAATTTGAATCGCACAATTCCGCCGGTTGCACTCTGCGCTTCCTTCAATCCTTCTGGACTTCAGGTCACGCGCTGTGTGCCTGTCCCCGCAACATTTCAATTACGGAACGAAGGTTCCCACCAAACACAAACTGTTCAAAGAACAGAAGAAATCCGGTTTTCCCCGTCTATGCTGGCGCCAGAAATTCTGGAATTAAGCAGCTTCAGGCAGGCCTGAATCCGCGCCGGCAGTCTCGGACAAGTACATGGCCGCACGCACACAGAGCCAGAGCTCCGGGTCCGCCGGCCGTTCTGCCTCACGATGGAATTACTGGCGAATTCGCCAAGAAAACCTCCGTGCGGAAGCTGAATGAGGATGTATGGCACCATCCAATCGTGCCATCCCCGGGTTCATAGCCGGGTTTTGCCAGGATGCCAAGGGGGTATTTGCCGAATTTGCTGCGTTGTGAGACGATCCATGCTTATTCCGGCCAGAGTCATGGCTCATCATTTGCCCATGTGCCTGGGGACAGTTGGCGGAAAGACTTTGGCGTCAATGCCTATTTCTTTTGGCCCATCGGGCTGTGCGTTGCGGAACTCTGATGCATTGATCTCTGTAAGTAGGTTTATCAAACTCGGGTTGTCCTTGAGATGGTCTGTCCTGAGATCGCAATCGCCTGACAGTTGGCCACATGTCCGGAGGGGCGCGGGACCGCAACAGTCGGGCGCGCCCGCAGGGGGCAATTTAGTTTTATTTGGCCGCCTGCCGGGCGGGTTTGATGAGGTCGTCAGACCTAACCTCAAGCCAGAAGGAAAAAGATCATGACCACGGAGGACAAGATTGCACGCTGCAAGGCCGCCTGCTGATTGGCCCAGGCATAGAAATCTCCTTCGTAAAGAGTACGATTGGCGAGCATAAGAATAATTCAATGATCACCGGTGGCGAAGTCCATTGTCTTTGCTCCCGAAGGATAAGACTGGCTCAAGCCACCACTACCTTGCGCCGCCACAACGAGCCGCCGCCCTCCCCTGCACGCACACCCAACACCAGAATCGATGCAATCAGGCACGCGATGCCCGCGGCGAAAAACGCCGGAAGGTAAGTAAGAAAGGCTGTACGGGAGAGGCCGCTTCCATAGGCAGAAATAGCCGAACCCAATTGATGGCAAGCAAACAGCCAGCCATAAACAATTGGCGCTTTCTCTCGCCCGAAAATTGACCCGCACAGTTTGACTGTCGGCGGCACGGTGGCAATCCAGTCGAGCCCATAAAGCACGGCGAAAATCGACAGGCCAACAACAGACAAATCCGAAAACGGCAAATAGAGCAGCGACAGTCCGCGTAAGCCATAATACCAGAACAACAGCCAGCGGCTGTCGAATTTATCCGAAAGATACCCCGAGCCCAACGATCCCGCCACGTTGAACACACCCATCATTGCGAGTGTCGATGCGGCCACCACCGCGCTTATGCCATAGTCCGCACAGAACGGAATGAAATGTGTCTGAATCAGGCCGATCGTCGACAACCCGCAAACGAAAAAACTCGCTGCGAGAATCCAGAACATAGATGTCCGCGCTGCCTCGCCTAGCACCGCAAATGACCGCTTGACCGCCATCAACGGAGTTCCTGTGACGGCAGGCGCAGGCAGCAACGCAGTTTCGCCAAGAGGCGGCAGGCCAACATCCACAGGACGTTCCCGCAGTAGCAATATGATCAGGAACGCGACGATCACGATAACACTCATGGCTGGCCAAAGCGCCATGCGCCAACCAACCTTCTCGATGAGCGAGGCGGTCATCGGCAGAAACACCAATTGGCCGCTGCCAACCGCCGCCGTGAAAATGCCGATGACCAGCCCGCGCTTTTGGGTAAACCAGCGGTTCGCCAGGGTGACGCCCAGCGCCATGGACGTCAGCCCCGTGGCAAAACCATCCACGAAGCCCCAAACGAATATTAATTGCCACAGCTGCGTCATGAATTGGGTAATCGTCATGCTGGTCAGGATCAGGCAGAGCGACGTAAGCATGATCCGGCGCATGCCATAGCGCTCGATCATCACAGCCGCGAAAGGCGCCATCAGGCCAAACAACATCATGCGAATGGCAAGCGCGCTCGAAATCTGCGCCGTATCCCAGCCAAATTCCTTCGAAAGAGGCAGGATAAACGCCCCCGGCAACCCCACTGCACCCGCTGTTGCCAGCGCCGAAAGGAACGCAACCGCCACAGCGACCCAGCCATAGAAGACGCCACGGGCTGCCAGCGATCTGGCAAGTTGGTCTGCGAACATTCTGATCCCCCGATGGATTTGGCGGCAAAGCGCTAGTTTGGAGGTCAGCCTAACCGCGAAAAGCGGTCAATGCCAATTAAGAAAATCAGTCAAAGCAGGCGGCCGCTTGATTGTTAAAATGCCTTGAAAAAATAGGGCCAGAAGGTCAGAACACCGATCATCGCCGCAGCGCCTGCGCAAATCAACACCGCTCCAGCCGCGATATCTTTGGCCTTCTCAACTGAACCGTGAAATTCGGGCGCAACGACATCACACAGAAACTCAAACGCCGTATTCATGGTCTCTCCAAGCCACACGAACGCAACCGCCGCAATGACCCAGCGCCAATCTGACGCTGTCAATCCAAACAACAGGCCGACGAGCGTGACCACCACCGTTATACCCAGATGAACCCATGCGTTATGCTGACTTTTCAGCATGAAATGGATGCCGGAGGCTGCAAAGCGAAAGCTTTTCAACCGCCCGGCAATTGAGAAATCGCCGGTCCTTATTGCTGGGGACGTGTAGACGTGAGCATCATCGCTATTCTCAGACATCTCAAATTTTCTCCTTTTGTTTTGCAGCTCGCCAAGCTACGGCGCTATACGGAGGCCGGGCGCCCTGCCAATATCTTATGACCGAAAGCAGAATTCCAAACAGGCCCGCAATCAGCGCACAACAGGCCATCTTACAACTCCAGAACGAGTTTCAATTCATGTTGCGGTTGGGCCCTGATTGAAAGCAGCCATTCTCCTTGAGCGGAAGCCGTGAAAGCGGCATGCGAATGCCCCGCGAGCCGGTAGTTTTTGCCGGGCTTCAACCCTCCGAAGGCAACATCTAGTTCTTGCCCAGGAGACTGTGGCGCGATGACAGCCGTAAGATTGTTATTATCGCGGCGCGCAGAAAGGCAAATCGCTTCAGGATAGGTCAATGATTTGATATAAGGTCCTTCCTTTGGCTTCGCCAAACCGATCAATTTGCTAAATTCATTCCTCTGTCCCGCTCGCGCGCATATCTCCACGGCATGCGCCCATACCGACGCTGCGGGCCTGTGAGTTACTCCATCAACTGTGACGGCAGGACATTCCTCGTCCAGCGCATCCAGGCAGCTTACAGCTATCTCGCAATCTCCCATTTCATTCGCGGCAAGTGCTGTTGCGGCGTAGGCTGCGGCGCGGCTGAACCGATAATTCCCCGTATCGACAGGCCAGAATGCCTTGCGGTCCAATTTGCCTGCATGCCAAATCCGTTCACGCACAAGAAGCCACTGCCGCAGGGCGACGTCCGGCATAATTGCGTTCAGGAAGAAACAAGGCATGGCTTGCGGCATGATTCCTCCAACCATGGGAAATCCAAATCCCGTTCTTGCAGAACGGCAGCTGACGAACCGGCCGGTTGCGTCAATAAATTCCGCTTCCAGACCGGTACGAAAATGCGGCATGAGATTTTCCCAGCGTCGCAAATCAAACTGTGTATCGTAAGCTCGTATCGATGAAGCACCAATTGTGTTGCAAATGGGATAGATCCAGTTTGGTTCACAGGCAATCAACCCAAATGGCGAAGCAGCCATATGGTCCGCTGTAATGCGAACGAGATCGGCAAACGAATATGCAAAGTTGCGTCCGCTTCGATCCCGAAGTTGGAGCCCATATTCAACCCCTGAAGCGCTAAGCGGCGAAGCAGCCTGTGCCATCGCCATCTGCAACGCCCCAAAACCGGTGTACATAATATTTTCGCGCCGGCATGGATCTGGATTCACATCCAGATTCCCCCAAATATTTTCCAGCCGCCAATAGCTCCAAATCCTGTGATCAGATAGTTTCGCGTTAAGCCGGAGTTGCGCTTCATTGAATGGCCCAGCAAGTGCTGGAGCATACCGGGCCTGAATTGTCGCAAGCGCATAAGCACAAAAATTGATCTGGTAACGCACGGCCGCCGTTTGAAACTGATCGAGCCATTCAAAGCCCTCAAAAAAATTGACAGGCTGTAAGGCACGGTCGAACAAAAAACGGACGCGTGCAGCATCTTCCAGGCTAAGTGCGCACTTCTGGGTATTTTCTTCCCGGACAGGCTGAAAAACCGCCACTCGCAATTTGGCATTTGTGGCATCGCGCGCCCGCTTTGCGGTTATACCTCGCACATACATACCAGCGAATATGAACGCCACACCGGCCAATGCCAAAACTGGCACGGCAACGCGCAATACCGGCCATTCGGCTGGCCCCTGCATCAAGCCTGCTGAACACGCTGTTAAAAACCAGACCAAGGGTGCAAGCAGGATATTGCCTGTCGCAAACCACATAAAAACTGCCATAGCGAAAAAGCCCATGGACAGCATGAACAACATGATGTGCAAGAGACCGTGCCCATGCATTCCCCCATGAAGGAGAAATCCTGCGCCTGGCGCAACTAGGCCCAATCCGAAAGCATCCAGCCCGCTTCGTGGAAAGCCGAGCGCCAATACAGCGCCAACAACAATAAACAAAGTCCACAGACCCAGAGTTTTATTGATGCGTGAACGAGTCGCCGGGCCGTGCAGGCTCGCTTTGCCCGGCAAAAGCAATACCCCGGCCTCCCCGCCAATTTCAGCAATTATTGTGTCTGGCGAGCTTAGTCCGGGATTCGACATTTTAAGAATGATCCTGATACCAGCTTTATTTTTAAACTCCAGATTGCGGCAAGCAAATGTCCGCGGCGGGCTCAAACGCCTTCTTGTACAGGATGTTCTAAATCGATCCCCGCAAACCAAACGTCTCAAGTCTCAACGTAGCAGCAAATACATCCTGTGTGGCAGGCACTGATTTCTCTCCGGGCTTCGCCATCGCTGTCATGATCGAGAGTTTTTGCTGTGCACGCGCCATCGCGGTCTGGAATTGTTTTGTTTGCGGAGCACCCAGCCCGGCGACGGCTGCGCGCGCCTCATGAATGTCCGGCACTATGTGCACCACCTTGTAACCCCGCTCTTTCAATTGCCTGAGCAATTCCGGCAATATGGCAATCGTGCGTGCCTGGATATCGTGCATCAGCACGATGCCTTTCCCGCGTGCTTCCAGCTGTTGCAACGGCCGCCGCAGCACGTCTTCCGGGGAAATCTTGCGCCAGTCCTGGCTGTCGATATCGACCGACATGGCAATCAGTCCGTGATCCACCACAAACTGATCCAAAGCTTTGGAATGGCCAAGGCCTGGAAACCTGAAAAACGGCGACAATTGTTGGCGCTGGCCCGGATCTAGGATCATATTGGCTGCTTGAAGCCCGCCGGAAATCTGCGTGGCGGCACCCTGTCCATTGCGCCTGCGATGGAGATAGGCGTGTGACCAGGTATGTGTCCCGATCGTATGGCCATTATCGGCGACCTGCCGCAACAGTTCGGGATATGCAGCAGCCATCGAGCCGACAGCGAAGAATGTCGCCTTCACACATTCCCGCGCCAGCGCCTCCAGAACCGCTGGTGTGCGCTTTGGCATCGGCCCATCATCGAACGTAAGCATCACTTCGCGATCCGCCAGATCCAGAGTTTTGCGGTAACTGACTAGGCCTACCGGGCCATCTCCGGCAGACACTTTCATCGTCCGCGTGGTGCCCAAAACATCCGTGCGGCCAGCGCAATCATTCGCGAAGGCGGCAGCAGAAAAAAGCAGTAAAAAGCCGGCCGCGCCGGAACGCAAAAACGCAGGACGCAAAGGTAACTCCACACAGGCAAGCAAAGCATACGAAGACTGTCCAATGTTAACTATAAGCCATTGAGAAATGATTGATGGCCTGACGCAACGCAAAAAAACGGCGGCCCGATGGGCCGCCGGTCGATTCCACGAATAATATAGGTCTTACGTCCCGGTCTGCTGCGCGGTCATGACGGTGGCTGTTTCCACCTTCACGCCCGGACCCTGCGACGAGGAGATCGCCACGCGCTGCAGATAGGTGCCCTTGGCGCCTGCCGGCTTGGCCTTGTTCACGGCGTCGACGAACGCCTTGATGTTCTCGACGAGCTTGCCCTGATCAAAGGACGCCTTGCCGACGAGACCCTGCACGATGCCGGCCTTTTCGACACGGAATTCGACAGCGCCACCTTTGGAAGCTTTCACCGCCGCGGCAACGTCCATCGTGACAGTGCCGACACGCGGGTTTGGCATCAGGCCGCGCGGGCCGAGCACCTTACCCAGACGGCCAACGAGGCCCATCATATCAGGGGTTGCGATACAGCGATCGAAATCAATCGTGCCGCCTTGCACCAGCGTCACCAGATCTTCCGCGCCGACCACGTCGGCGCCCGCCGCCTTGGCTTCATCGGCCTTGGCGCCGCGGGCGAACACGCCGACACGAACCGTGCGGCCCGTGCCATTGGGCAGATTGACCACGCCGCGCACCATCTGGTCCGCATGCTTGGGATCAACGCCGAGGTTGAGCGCGATTTCGATGCTTTCATCGAATTTTGCGCTGGCGCGTTCCTTGACCATCTTCACCGCATCATCGACTGGATACAGTTTGATGCGATCGATACCCTCACGGGCCTTGTTGATTCTCTTACCGCTCATGGCTTAGCCCTCCACCACATCAAGACCCATGGCGCGGGCCGAACCTTCGATCATGGACATTGCTGATTCAATCGTGTGGCAATTGAGATCGATAATTTTCTTCTCGGCGATTTCGCGAACCTGCGATTTCGTCACCTTGCCAACCTTGGCGCGGCCAGGCGTCTTGGAGCCCGAAGCCGGCTTCTTGCCGATCTTCAGATTGGCAGCCTTCTTGAGAAAGAAGGTGACCGGTGGCTGGCGCATTTCGAACGTGAAGGAACGATCCTGGAACGCGGTAATCACGACCGGAATCGGCGTACCTTTTTCAATCTGCGCCGTCTTGGCGTTGAACGCCTTGCAGAATTCCATGATGTTCAGACCGCGCTGACCCAGCGCGGGGCCGATTGGTGGGGACGGATTTGCAGCGCCCGCAGGCACCTGCAACTTTATATAACCTGTTATCTTCTTTGCCATTTTTCTACCCAGTTTGAGCCAGCCCGTGCGCAGGGCCCGTGCTGGCGGTTGAGTTCCGTGGTCTGATACGTGATCCCGGATGGCGTCCGGGCATATCCGCCACGTCTATTCGGGGAAGCAAGCCTCCCCTGCGCAGTCAGATCACGACATTTTGTCGACCTGACTGTATTCGAGTTCTACAGGCGTTGCGCGGCCAAAGATAGAGACCGCCACTTTGACGCGTGAACGCGCCTCGTCGACTTCCTCCACAATGCCTTCGAAGGAAGCAAACGGCCCGTCGTTAACGCGCACACGCTCGCCTGTTTCGTATTGGACCGAAGCTTTCGGCCGCTCGACACCGTCCTGAACCTGCCCCTTGATGCGAGTTGCCTCAGCATCAGAAATCGCCATCGGCTTGTTGTCGGCGCCAAGAAAACCCGTAACCTTCGGCGTATTTTTGATGAGATGGTAGATATCGTCGGTCAGGTCGCATTTCACCAGCACATAGCCCGGAAAGAATTTCCGCTCGGAATTGATCTTCCGGCCACGGCGGACCTCGACGATATTCTCGGTCGGAACCAGAATCTCCTCGAACTTATCCGTCAGCCCGCGCTGGGCGGCCTGCTCGCGAATGGATTCTGCGACCTTCTTTTCGAAGTTCGAATAGGCGTGCACGATATACCAGCGAATGCTCATCGAAAGGTCCGCAAAAACAGAAGCGTGAAGCCCCGGGGTTGGTTAGATTAGCGCTATTTGCCAAGCGTGAGGATAACGCCGATCAGATTCTTGATGGTCCAGTCCACCGACACAAAAAAGATTGACGCCAGAACCACCATCAGCAGCACAAGCGCTGTCGACACCAGCGTTTCGCGCCGGGTTGGCCACGTGACCTTGTTCGCTTCTGCGCGAACCTGCTGAAGAAATTCAAATGGATTGGCCATATTTCCGCACCGGTGCTCTCGTTCAGGCCGGGATCGCAAATGGACATATAGCGTCCAATTTCCGAGTCCCGAAAACAGTCGCGGCGCGGGACCGGAGGGTCGCGCGCCACTGTGGGTGGGCTTATAGCGGGTTAGGACGGGGCCGCCAAGAGAAATTTGTGACAGTCAAATTACCACGTGAAGGCGGCAGCAGAATCCCATCCGCAGACCTCAGGGCCTGTCCGTAGCTGTCCAGTTCTCGAGTCCCGTATCCTGCTGTCCAATCCCGGTCCATATACCCTGCCCGATCCGGTCGTTCTCTATCGTGAACACGGCGATGCCTGGCCGCCCAGGCCCGGAACCCGGCGAAAACGTTTGAAAAACGACAGAAAAAGTCTTGTCCACGACAATTCCTGTACCGAATTGCGGGGTCTGGCCAACTTTCCAGACAACTGAATAGGTACGGCCAGTCCGCTTGACCTGCGCCTCGCCCTTATATGTGCGCTGCTGGCCCGGATTCTGGCCCTCGATTTCGTAAGTCCCCTCAATAGCCTGGGCGCGAGCCCCAGAGCCGGGTAGCAAAGCCGCGCAAAGGACCAGCCCGCACACCAGCTGCTTCAGATCGATCAAATACATGCGCATGGGCACCCTCGCGAGCCGCCGGCGCCGCCGCAGGGGCTGATCAAACAATGCCGTCCAACCCGGCAATCCACAACCTGAACTAGCATTGCTGTGCAGGATATCAACCGGCAATCGACGGCTTGCCTGCCGGGCTCGTTCACGACACAGTGACCGCAATCAAAATCACAGACGATTCCGGGAGAGACCCATGGCTCAGCCTCCATTCCGCGCCGACCAGATCGGCTCGCTCCTGCGCCCACCGGCCCTGCTGGACCTGCGCCGCCGCGCGGAAACAGGCAGTGTCAGCGAGGCCGAGCGGATCGCAGCCGAGGATGCCGCGATCCGGGCCGCTGTCCAGATGCAGGAGCGCGTTGGCCTTGAGGTCATCAGCGACGGAGAATTCCGCCGCAACTCCTATCACAGCTATTTCTTCTCCAAGCTCGGCGACCTCAAGCCCGATTGGCGTCCCGATGAAGGCAAGCCCCGCATTCCCGGCACACGCGCCGCCCAGCCCATCGCCCTGATCGGCAGCAAGGTGCAGTGGACCGCGCCAATCCATGTGGGCGATTATCGCTTTTTGAAATCACTGACGCCACAAACGCCGAAAATCACAATCCCCGGCCCCTGCGCCCTGCACTTTCGTGGCGGCGATGCGGCCGTGCTGAAAAGCGCCTACACAAATATGGATGATTTCTGGAACGACACAGTGACAGCCTTCCGCAAGGAATTGTTCGCGCTGGCCGGGGACGGCTGCACTCTCGTGCAGATGGATGAAACCTCGCTGGCCAAATTCGGCGATCCCGAAGTGCAACAGCGCCTGAAAGCGCGCGGCGAGACATGGCAGGATACGATCGATCTCTATGTCGATATCATCAATCGCACAGTGCGCGATCTGCCCAAAAGCCTGCGCATCGGCATACACCTTTGCAGAGGCAATTCCGGCGGCCAGTTCCACGCGGAAGGCGGCTATGACGTTGTGGCGGAAAAACTATTCAACGCCATCGATCTCGATCTGTTTTATCTGGAATACGATTCAGACCGCGCCGGCGGATTCGAGCCGCTGGCCGCAGTGCCCAAAGACAAGAGCGTTGTGCTGGGCATAGTCTCAACCAAGACAGGAGCACTGGAGTCAGCACCAGCAGTGCGCGCGCGCATAAATGCAGCCGCCAAATTCATGCCGCTCGAAAACCTCGCCCTTTCCCCCCAATGCGGCTTCGCCAGCGCCGACATCGGCAATCCCTTGACGCAGGAAGAACAGGAAGCGAAACTGAAGCTGGTGGTGGATGTGGCGAAGGATGTGTGGGGGTGATCAGGCTAATTAGTCAATTTTTGATCGAAAACACATTTTCCCCAAAATAAAGAAAGTCTCTATTCCTGCTGCTGATCGCCTTGAGAAAGATCTCTGATGTCCGCTGCTTTGGCAAAAGCCAATCATGTAACTCAATTATGAGAATAGGAAACGAATCTATCCAATCCACATTTGCAGAAAATAACTCTCGCTCACCACCTTCAATGTCAATTTTCACGAGGAATGGAACATAACCTTGCTGCTGCATGTCGGCCAAAAGCCGCCCCGCGCCAATCATTTTCGTCAATCCATTAACATCTAATTCGGTCCGATACCCCCATTCGCCTTCACCAGGATCAACCAAACTTACCTTTGCATCCTGCGACCCTATCGCTGCTTGATAAATATCGACATTGAGATCAACGGTATTTTTTTGAAGTAATGCGTAGTTGTCTGCGTCTGGTTCAATACCCACAATATGCGCGCCCGGAAAAGTGATCGAAAACCATACAATGCTGGCTCCTATATTTGATCCAGCATCCAAAATAAGAGGTCGCAAGCCAGCCGCAAGTTGCGCTTGATATAACTGAAAAATCTCGCGGCCACGTCCCAGTTTATGGAGCGAATAATCTTGAGATTTGAACATTTGTTGTATAACGCCATGGTCGGCTTTAGTTCCACGATGCAGAAACTCTCGTTTCGATCCATCCGATAGTTGCAATGTAAACCTATGCAGCGTCATTTAGCATCTCCTAGTGTTAGATTTTCAAACTAAAGCTTCTCCTGCATATCATGCTGGCTGGAAGAATATTTATTTGCTCCTGAATTTTGTCGACAGACGTACGGCAAGGATTTTCGAAAAATGTAATGTCTCGGGATCACTGACATCGTCAACAATCGCCGTGAGATGTTTGTTTAGTGAATTCATATCCCGATCAATGTACATAAGCTTTCTGAATTCATTCCACACAAAGTCGGCAATTTGCGTATCTTTCTGTTGAATTTGCGAGTCCAGCGCAAATTCGGAGATTGGTGTCGCAAAAGGAAAAATGAATTTTGCTCGAACCTGTCTTGCCATGATGATCTTGCGAAGAACCATGGCATAAGGCGCCTCGCCTAAACTCGCCTCCACAAGGTCTGTAAAAACTGAAAGTTTTGAGTTGTTGACGATATAACATGTCGAACTAAAAAATGGATATGTAGCTAGGTCTATAAGCTGCGCTTTATAGTCACTCATCAACTGTCGCCGTAGAAGAAGCAGTTGTATCATAATTTGCGGATTCGCAATGCCGATTTCAGGGAACAGAACATCCCAATCTCTACCTGTTTTATTGACAAAGTGAGACAACAATCGACCGCTTGCCTCTCCAAACAGTACGTCATCCTCGCAGATCAGGAATGGAGCTTCGGCGTTTTTATTACTACGCAGGAGTTCAAGATGACTCCGGTAGCAGCCGGCCGCTCCTCCTCGGATTTTCCAACTCTGCGATGCCTCTCCCGTGAGTGCTGGAAAACGATGCAACCGCCAATCGGCGGGTATAAATCGCTTGAAATTTTCTTCTACCTTGGCACGCCGTTCAGTTTGCGTATCCAAATTGATATAGTAGCAATCCATCCAAACTACCTCATCAAAAATTTGATACAATGTTCAAGCGGATCGCCCCAGCAACCCCCGCGCAATCACCTGCGCCTGAATCTCTGCGGCACCTTCAAAAATATTCAATATCCTGGCGTCGCACAAGAGCCGTGACACCGGCGATTCCAGTGCGTAGCCGGCGCCGCCGTGGATTTGCAATGCATTGTCCGCACAGGACCATGCAACGCGGGCGGCCAGCAATTTGGCCATGCCCGCTTCCACATCACAGCGGCCGCCCTCTTCCTTGCGGCGCGCGACGGACAGAACAAGCTGGCGCACCATCATCGTCTCGATGGCCATCCATGCGAGCTTGTTGTACACACGCGGAAATTCAACAATGGCTCTGCCAAACTGCTTTCTTTCACACGCATAAGAGAACGCCAGCTCAAACGAATTCTGCGCCACGCCCAGCGCCCGCGCGGCGGTTTGAATCCGGGCCAATTCAAACGTCGCCATCAACTGCCTGAAACCTTCGCCCTCAAAATCGCCTAGCAATGCGGAGGCAGGAATGCGCAGTCCGTCGAACGCCAGCTCATATTCGCGCATGCCACGATAGCCAAGCACCGGAATTTCGCTCCCCGAGAGGCCCGGCAGCGGAAACGGATCAGCATCGCTGCCCCTGGGCTTTTTCACCAGAAACATGGAAATGCCGTTGTGCCCGCTCCCCGCTTCACCGGTGCGCGCCAATACCAGCATGAGATCGGCCCGCGCAGCATGGGTAATCCAGGTCTTCGCCCCATAAAGCACGAAGTGATCGCCATCGCGTTCTGCCCGCGTCGTCAGACTCGCAAGGTCCGAGCCTGCGTTAGGCTCGGTGAAAACCGCCGTTGGCAAAATTTCGCCGGAGATTATGGGTTTCAACCAGCGCGCTTTCTGTGCCTCGGTGCCACCCTTGCGGATGAGTTCGACCGCAATTTCCGAACGCGTACCAAGAGAGCCCGCGCCGATATAGCCGCGCGAAAGCTCCTCGGTCACCGCACACATGGCAGCGACGCCAAGGCCCGAACCACCGTCCGTTTCGGGCGCTGTGAGGCCAAAGACACCAAGGTCAGCCAGCTTTTTGATGAGCTGAGCCGGAAGCAATTGGTTCCTTCGATGCCAGTCCTGGGCATGAGGCTCAATTTCGCGGTTCGCAAAGGCACGGAACTGGCTGCGGACCATCGCCAGCGTCGGATCGGCATCGCTGAGATCAGCCAGGCTCTCAACTCCGGCCTGTTGAAGCAAAGCCACCAGTTCAGAGCGGCACTCGCGTGACGCTTCCGCCGTCAGCCCGGCAGCTTCTCTTTGCAGGCCGAAATCGGCCGGCCGCACATATTCGTCTTGAGACATGGCGATAGCCGAAGCCATCTGCGCCAGATATTCTCCCGTCCCGGCCATGGCGATCAATTGCGCCGCCCGGCTGAAACGTCCCGCCCCTTCAAGGGTCTCAGCCCATCGCGCGGTTGCAACGATCGCCGCCGCGTAGGATTCAATCCAGGCATACCCATGCGTCTGGTGCTGGAACCGGCTCATGAGTGCAGGATCGAGCTTGCCGGCAGGCGCGCAGAGGGGCCCTAGCCGCGCGCGAACCTTGGCGGCATAGTCGAGAGCCGCCTGCGCACGGCTTTGCAACGTCTTGATTTCCATTGAAGCGGCCAAGGCGTCACTCCCTCTGATGAGCCCTTATAGCCAAGCCACCATGCAGGCGCAAAGCCGCTCCGTCTAACTCAAGATCCTGATTTCAGACTAGTTATGGAAAAATGGCAGGAGTGGAGGGACTCGAACCCGCAACCCTCGGTTTTGGAGACCGATACTCTAACCAAATTGAGCTACACTCCTGCAAGCACGCAAACCGGGCAAACGCCACCGGTTCCCGCGACGGCTCTATTTACGCCGAAGTGTTTTTTCCTGCAAGCTTGAATTGGCCGTTAAATGAGTGACAAATCAGAGCCCCTGCGTGATAAACGGCTTATGCAGCATGTCAGGCGCAGATTGGTCTTCTATGTGGGCGGGTTCGATCCCCGTGGCGCCTCCTATTACCATGGCCTGTATTCCCGCGAAGCGGCAAAACAGGCCGCAGTCAATGGCATGAGGATCGAGACCGGGCCACGAAAACGCGCCGGGCGGCTCGTCAGCCATTGGAAGGTCCACGCACATGATGCCGGCGGCGAGGTCGAGGCAGATTATTGCTATCTCCATTGGGACGATATCGTCCGCGCCCGCTGGACGAAGAACCCGCTCATAGTTTCCGCCCAGGCGCTGTCTGCCTTCTGGTTCATGGTGCGGACAGGCGCATTGAAACGATTCTACCGCCTGTCCTGGCCTTTCGCGTTGACTGCGGCCTATCCGTTTCTGCAGATGGTGGTGACTTTGCTGGCCGCCTTAATCGCTGGCCTCGTCGTATACGCGGGGGCGGCTTGGTTAGGCCAATCGCCCGTTTGGGCAAATGCGCTGGTCGCAATCGCTCTGGGCCTCGGAGCGGGCGCATTCGTGCTAGAACGGGCCGCGCGCGCCAATGTCTTCTGGATCGGACGCGTCACCACGGTCATGTCGGCCTTCATGCGCGAAGCCATACCGGAAGTGGAGGAGCGCGCCGCGGCGCTGGCTGGCGAAATCATCGCACGGCGCAAAACAGCCGAAACCGGCCCGGGATGTGACGAAGTCGTTATCGTCGGCCATTCCGTCGGCGCCGACATCGCCACCCGCATCATCGCGCGGATTCTGGAACTTGATCCGGACTTTGCGTCTGGCTCTGTGCCTGTCAGTTATCTCACCCTTGGCCAGCTCGTGATCTTCGAAGCCATGCCGGAAGGCTCTCCAGGATTCCGCCAGGACTTGGCGAAAGTCGCCTGCGCACATGGTCTGACCTGGATCGATTTCGCAGCACCAGCCGATCCTGCCTGCATCGCTCTGGTCGATCCTCTGAAAGGCAGCCTGATCGACCGGCCCGCTGGCGCGGAGATTCGCCCCAAACTCCTGTCGCCGCGCTTTCCAAAACTCTTTGCCCCGGAAGCCTATCAAAAATTGCGCAAGGAAAAGATGACCATGCACTTCATGTATCTTCAGGCGACGGACATCGCCGGAGACTATGACTATTTCGCCATTACGGCCGGCTCCCGGACTCTTGCTGCGCGTTACGAGCATCTGGACTCAAACAGCAAATTTGATCTTTTGCAGGGCGGCATTCTCGGCGGTAAGACATGAGCCTGCCAAAGCGAACGCCCCCATACCCGCCAACACCCGGGCCGAAGCAATGACCGATTATATCCCGCCGTTTCCGACGCCCTTAAAGAAGCGTCCCGGCCTCTTCCGGCGCTGGTTCAAGGCAAGCGGCTGTCCCCTGCGTTCATTGACCGAACGCAACTACAGGATGAAGCTGGGCGAAAGCAATATCTTGGGCAACAGGCGTTATATCGTCGTTGAGCCCAGACTGGTCAAACCCCTCCCTTGATGACAAGGAGGAGATATATCCCAAAAGCCGTCTTGTACGGCGCATGCTTTATCCGGTCATCGGCAACAGCATCTTCATCACAAATGGCGAGACCTGGAAAAGCCAGCGGCAATTGCTGGAGCCGGCCTTCTCAGTCACCCGCATTCAGGATTCCTTTGAGCGCATGAATCGCGCCGTCGATGATATGCGGGCGCGACTGTCTAAAATTCCCGACGGTGGCGTATTTGAAGTCGAGCCGGAAATGACGCACGTCACGGCAGACGTCATATTCCGCACCATTTGTTCACTGTCGATCAGCCAGAAGGAAGCCACCGAAACGTTTGAAGCGTTTCTGGAATACCAGCGGTTTTCCTATGGCGACAGCGTTCCGAGCCTGATCAATATTCCAAAATACCTGTCGTTGCGCTGGTGGCGTGGACGGCACGCAGCTACCCGCATCCGCAATGTTCTCGATCCCATGGTACAATCGCGCTATGAGAACTTCGTCAAGGGGGAGCCTGATAACAATAACGACATGCTCTCGGCTTTACTCAACGCTTCGCGCAGCGAGACTGGAAGCGCCATGAAATTCACCTACAAGGAACTGGCGGACCAGATCGCCATGTTGTTTCTGGCGGGCCACGAAACTTCGGCCTCCGCGCTATCCTGGGCGACCTACCTGATCGCGGCCCAACCCGAGATCCAGGAACGCATGCATGCTGAAGCTATGGCCGTCATGGGGGCAGATACGCCGCAATTCCAGCACATGAAACGGCTGACCTTGACGCGCGACGTCTTCCGCGAAACCCTTCGCCTATATCCCTCTGTGCCCTTCTTCACGCGCGAGTCCACGCGCCGCGAAAAAATGCGCGACAAAGTAATCGAAGCAGGCGCATTGCTCGTCTTGTCGCCATGGCTGAGCCATCGTAACGAGACATTGTGGGACAAACCGCACGTGTTCGATCCCGACCGTTTCGACCGGCCGGAAACACAGGAGAGCGTGCGCAACGCCTACTTCCCCTTCAGCGCAGGCCGGAGGGTCTGTCTTGGCGCTGCCTTCGCCCTGCAGGAAGCCGTTCTCGTCCTGGCGGTCATCGTGCGCGATTACAAGCTTGAAGTCCTCAAGGGGGATGAACCCATGCCCCTCGCACGCGCTACCATTCGCACCTACGGCGGCATTCGCGTCCGGTTGACGCGCCGCGACAAGACAGGCGTTACTCAGTCAGCATAAGACCGCCGATACGTTGCGAGCTTATAATGGCTCCACACGCACTGCTGTGCCGTAACACAACACTTCGGTTATACCCGCCATGATCTCTGTCGCATCATAGCGCATGGCGATAATCGCATTTGCGCCACCCTGCCCTGCATGCTCAACCATGTGATCGAAAGCTTCCTGCCGGGCATTTTCGGCCAGGGTCACATAGACCTGGATTCGTCCGCCAAAAATAGCCGCGAGACCGCCGACAAAATTGCCGACTACTGAACGCGAGCGGACAGTGATGCCGCGAACCATGCCCAGATGCTGGACAATGCGATAACCGGCGATTTCGTTGGATGTAGAAACAAGCATGGTGAACCTCAGAATTCAGGAGCACTCAGTTAACACGCATATAATTTCGATTGTGTGACCTTTCGCACATCATAACTCAATTCGAACAAAGTATTCACAGGCCTCGTCAGACCTTCTCCCACGCTTCCACCATCTTTTTCCTTTGCGCAGCATCGGGCATCACACCAACGCCTGCCGCGACATTGTCACGTACATGTTCCGGCTTGCCAGTACCGGGAATGACACATGTGACTTCAGGATGACCAAGCAGATATTTGAGAAAGAACTGCGCCCAGCTGGTCGCGCCGATTTCCGCCGCAATAACC
The DNA here is from genome assembly GCA_947474545.1 of Beijerinckiaceae bacterium. GTDB lineage: Bacteria > Pseudomonadota > Alphaproteobacteria > Rhizobiales > Beijerinckiaceae > Terripilifer. The sequence continues at coordinate 44,483 of CANJJI010000008.1, forward strand.
GGCAGGGCCCGGCCTCTGGTTTTGCCGAACAAGCCGCCACTTCCCAACGGACGATTTATCAACGTGGCGACGCCGCGCTCTGCCGCTACAGGCAGCAATCTCTGAATTGGCGCACGTTGACCGATAGAAAAGGCAAATTGAACAAAGTCGATTTTTTCCGTTCGCATGATTGCCGTGAGATCATCCAGCGCTGCATCGGTATAATGAGTGATGCCTATATAGCGGATGCGGCCCTCGTCTTTCCATTTGCGCAAGGTTTTCAGATGCACTTTCCAATCCAGCAGATTGTGAATTTGCATGAGATCAATCACTGGCGCCTGCATCTTGACCGATGAAGCCTGCATTTCGTGTATGCCCGCGGCCTCCCCGCTTGTCCAGACTTTGGTCGCGACAAAAGCCTTGTTGCGCGCGTTCATCTCGCCCAACAACGTGCCGGTTACTGATTCCGCGCGGCCATACATCGGCGAGGAATCCACAACCTTGCCGCCAGCCTCGAACAGAATTCGCAACACTTCCCTGCGCGGATCAAGTTCAGCCCGGCTGTTGCCTATATCGAACGTCTGCCAGGTGACTACACCAACAACTGGCAGAGCCTCACCGCTGGAAGGAATAGGACATGTCAACATGGCGGCAACTGCTCCATTTTGTTATGTCCATATCAAATGGAGCCTAACCAGCCTTCGCGCCCGCCTCCATCAGCGCCAACACTTTGGCCGGCGTCATCGGCAGCGAACGCGGGCGGATGCCTATGGCGTTGCCAATGGCATTGCCGATCGCCCCCATCGCTGGTGTCAGTGGCACTTCGCCAACGCCACGCAGACCATAGGGATGTTTGGGATTGGGCACTTCCACGATGACCGTATCAATCATTGGCACATCCGAGGCAACGGGCATGCGATAATCCAGAAAGCCCGGATTTTGCAGGCGTCCGTCATCGCCGAAAATATACTCCTCGTTGAGCGCCCAGCCTATGCCTTGCACGGCAGCGCCCTGAAATTGCCCTTCCACCTGCAGCGGACTGATCGCCTTGCCCGCATCCTCGACAATCGTATAGCGCTTGACCGAGGTGAGGCCCGTTTCCTTGTCAACTTCCACATCAACGATATGCACGGCAAAACCCGGGCCCGCCCCGGTGACATTCATTTCCGAATGACCGGCGATAGCACCCATCGTATATGTGGTTTTGGAAGCGATGTCCTTCATCGACAACGGCTCGAAATTGCCGACGTTGGAACTCGCCGGACGGCAATGTCCATCCTCAAAGATCACGCCTTCTTCAGGCACATTCCAGATTTTTGCAGCACGGCGGCACAATTCTGCAATGATCTTGCGCGCAGAATCGATAACGATCATGCCGCTGGAAAATGTCGTGCGGCTGCCTGCTGTCACGCGATTATAGCCCAGCGAATTGGTGTCTGCGAGAACCGAACGCACGCGATCCACGGGGATACCGAATTCTTCGGCCGCCATCATCGACATCGACATGCGCGAACCCGCAACGTCGGCAGTGCCGAGGATGATGTTGACCGTACCATCAGGCGCAAGGTTCATTGTGCCCGTTGTTTCACCACCCCGATTGAACCAGAAGCCGGTGGCAATGCCTCGCCCCTGCCCTTTGGGCACGGGTGACTTGTAATGATCGCAATTCTTGGCGGCCTCCAATGTCTCGACAAAGCCGATACGATTGAACGTTTCGCCATAGATTGTTTTATGGCCCTCGACGATGGCGTTCTTCAGACGAAAATCCAGTTCATCCATGCCCACCTTGCGCGCCAGTTCGCTGACGCAATCCTCGACGCCAAACACGACCTGCGGCACGCAGGGCGCGCGGAACGAACTGACCTTCGGCCTGTTGGACACAACTTCATAGGAAACCGTGCGAACGTTTTTCAACTCGTAACGCGTCAGCATTGCCTGCGGCGCATTGGTGAATGCCGAACCTGTATAGGGGCCTGTCTGAAATATCAGCGTCGAATCGACAGCAACGATTGTTCCATCCTTCTTGCAGCCCATCTTGATTGTCGACTGCGTGCCCGACACCGGGCCGGTAGCGCGCAACACTTCGCTTCGTGTCAGCGTCATCTTCACGGGGCATTTGGCTTTGCGTGAAAGAACGATGGACAAAGGCTCCAGATAAAACGTCGTCTTGCCGCCAAAGCCGCCGCCGAGTTCCGATTGCTGGATACGGATTTTCGAAGAATCAATCTTCAAAATTTCCGTCAACCGGTCGCGGTAGACCCAGGGCGCCTGCGTGCAGCACCACAGATCGACCTGGCCGTCATCGGAATAATTGGCGATGCAGGATTGCAGCTCGATATAGCCCTGATGCATGGGCTTGGTGTCATAGGTATGCTCGACGATAAAATCGGCTTGCGCAAAACCAGCGTCTACATCACAAATCGCGAGCACGCTGCGTTCAACCACATTGGTCGGCTTTTCTGCGTCCGGCCCCTTCGCGCCTTTGGTACGCATGTAATCATGCAGGATTGGCGCATCCGGCTTCATGGCCTCAACGGGATCGATGACATGCGGTAGCACTTCATAGTGCACGTCAATCAGCTTCAGAGCTTTTTTAGCGATGGATTCACTTGTGGCCGCAACAGCTGCAACCGGATGGCCTTCCCAATAGACCTTCTCGCGCGCCATCGCGATACGCGTCATATCACCTGCGCCCGTGCCTTGCTTGATTTCTGGAAAATCATCGCGCGTGATGACGGCCTTCACGCCGGGTAGCGCGGCAGCCTTCGAGATATCGATGCTTTTCAAAACTGCATGGGGATGGGGAGAGCGCAAGACTTTGCCAATCAGCATGCCCGGCAGGAACGCGTCGGCAGCGAATTTCGCGCGGCCCGTTACCTTGTCGAAACCATCATGTTTGACCGGCGAAGTGCCGACAATCTTGTATTGCCGGTCCGGATTGAAGCCGGGCTTTTCGAGAATTGTCGCCATGGTTCAGGCTCCTCTCATTTCAGTAGCTGCGGCCATGACCGCGCGAATGACTTTGTCGTATCCGGTACAGCGGCAGAGATTGCCCGCCAGCCAGTAACGCACTTCTGTTTCAGACGGGTCGGGATTTTTTTCGAGCAACGCGCGCGCCGCCACCAAAATACCGGGGGTGCAGATGCCGCATTGCAGACCATTCAGCTCAAGGAACTTTTGCTGAAGCGGGTGCAGTGTGTCGCCCTTCGCCATGCCTTCGATAGTCTCAATCTTCTTGCCGCCAGCTTCGACGCCGAGCACGAGGCAGGAACATACGAGGCGGCCGTCCATCATCACGCTGCAGGCGCCGCAATCGCCTGTGGCGCAGCCTTCTTTCGTGCCTGTCAGCATGAGATTGTCGCGCAGCACGTCAAGCAGGCTCTGTTGCGGCTCGCAGAGAAAATCATATTCGTCGCCGTTGACGCTGGTGGTAACGTGATATTTCTTGCTCATGCTACATGCCTCGCCCGTTCCAGCGCCTTTTGGGCAACCCGTTTTGCCAGCACCCTGGCCATCTTGATGCGAAATTCCTTGGTGCCGCGTTTGTCATCAATCGGGCGGCAGGCAGCAGCCGCTGCCGCGGCCATCTTGTCTATGGCGGCCTCATCGACTTTTGTGCCGATCAAGGCGTCTGCGCATTCCTTCACCAGAAGAACCGTCGGCGCCACAGCGCCAATCGCAACGCGTGCTGCCGTGCATACGCCCGCAGTGTCGAGCGTCAGATTGACCGCAACGCCCACCACGGCAATGTCCATTTCCGTGCGCGGCGTGAAACGCAGATAGGCGTCGCCGGAGTTGCGCGCCCGCGCTGGCAGAAAGAAACTTTCGATGATCTCGCCTTTAGTGAGCGAAGTCTTGCCAGGGCCGACTGGAATCTGTTCGACCGGCACATCGCGCGCGCCGTTCGGCCCAACCACATGCGCAATTGCCCCCGCTGTCACAAGGGGCGGCACGGAGTCAGCGCCCGGCGAAGCATTGCAGAGATTGCCAGCCATTGTGGCCCGGCCTTTCACCTGAATGGAGCCGATGAGCTTTACCCCGTCAATCAGGCCCGGCCATGTCGCGCACAGCGCTGCATGCTCCATCATCTCCATGCCGCTGACGGTCGCGCCGATGCGAAAGCCGCCATTCTCGGCCTTGATTTCGCGAAGACCTGGAATGTGCTTGATGTCGAGCAGCAATTCCGGATCGATCATATCCATTTCCATCTGCACGATAACGTCTGTGCCACCGGCCAAAATTCGCGTAGGACCACCCGCTGCAGCCAATAGTTTAATCGCGCTCGCCACACTGTCTGGCGCCTCGTAACGAAGTTCGGACATTTCAACTCCCCGGTTTTTTTCAGGTTCCCGCCATCTTGGCGCAAATTTTCAGCTTCGCCAAATCTGACAATTTATCGCTGCATGAGAGAACCAAGCCCCTTGACGGTGCGCATTTCGCCAAGCTTCGGCTGCAACGCTTTCAGACAGGCCCATATCGTCGCCTGATTGGAATTCACCACAGGCTTGCCGAGCATGCGTTCGACCCGCTCGACCACATCGATCTGCGTTGTATTGGTGCAGGAGAGAAAATATCCATCGGCGTCATCTCGCTGATTATCCTTTACGACATCAATCCAGCGTGAGGGCGGCACCGAAAGATAACCCTTCGACATCGGCACTTTCAGCGCGACATCATGCAACGTCTGGAAGCCGAAGTCCCGGAGATAGTCGATCTCGTGATCGTTCGTCTCCTGTTCATATGGTGAAATCAGAACCAGCTTCTTTATGGAGACGGCCTTCAGTGCATCAATGACAGCCTGCGCTGTTGTCAGCGCAACAGCATCCGATTGCGAACGCACAGCATCAAGCAAAACTTTTTCCCCCGCCGAACCGTGTTCCATTGAATTGCCCGTACAATGAAACACGATGACATCGCATTTGGCGTCCGCGAGAGAACTGGCGGCGATTTCCACTTCCTTCGCCAGCACATCCAGCGGCTTGCTGTGACGTCCTGTCATCTGCAGCCGCGTAACGTGGATGCCGATGTCATCAGGCATATAGGCGCGGAAATGTGGCTCCGTCAGCCTATTGCTGGAGGGAATGATGAGGCCCACGCGGGCGCGCGCAAAGCCTGTGGAGTCCTCAATATCGAGCGCATCGAGCCCAGATGCAGGTCTCGCATGAATGTTCATAGGCAATCCTCCAATCCTATTTTGTCGGCATGTTAGCGCAAGGCAGCAAAAAAGCGAAAGAGTGCAAAGCGCAAAATCAGCAGAGACTTGCCAAAGATGAAATCCGCAGTCATCCTGCTCCGAAATTTGACAATCCGATCTGGGGATGGACCATGCGCACTTCAAGCCTTTGCGGCGCTGCGGCATTTTTTTTGGCATCCGCCCTTTATGCGCAGGCGCAGTCGCCCGCCGAATTCTATGCACGCAAGAATGTGCGCATGATGGTCGGCTATGGACCCGGCACCGGCTTTGATGTCTATGCCCGTGCAGTCGCGCGTCACATGGGCCGCCATATCCCCGGCCAGCCCAATATGGTTGTTGAAAACATGCCGGGCGCAGGCGGCCTTACAATGGCAAATTATCTATATAACGTCGCCCCGAAAGACGGCACAGCCATTGGTCTTGTCGTCAATGTCTTCATGGAACCTTTATTCAAGAACGATGCAGTGCGTTTCGACGTAAAAAAATATACGTGGCTGGGCAGCGTCAGCCGTTCAACGCCCTTGTGTTTTACCTGGGACACCAGCGGCATCAATCGCTTTGAGGATGTGTACGCAAAGGAAACATTGGTCGGCGCCATCGGCCGCTTTACGGACAGCTATCTCTTTCCACAATTGATCAATGATTTTCTGGGCACGAAATTCAAACCCGTGAGTGGCTATCCCGACAGCGCCGCCGTTGGCATCGCCATGGAGCGCGGCGAATTGCACGGATTCTGCAGCTTTACTTTGGCCAGCGTGAAATCAGCGCGGCCCGAATGGCTCGCCAAGAAGCAGATCAATATCCTGGTTCAGCTCGGGCTCACAAAGAATCCGGAAATACCAGATGTGCCCATGATTCTTGATCTTGTGAAGGAGGACACGGCCAAGCAGATCATGACCGTCATGGCCAGCAATTGGGAAGCGGCGCGTCCCGTTGGCGGTCCTCCCGGCATCCCCAAGGATAGACTGGATGCGCTGCGCAAAGCCTTCATGGATACGATGAAAGACCCGGAATTTCTCGCCGAAACCAATAAACTGAATATCGAGGTGGATCCGCTGGACAGCACTGCGGTCGAGAAGGTCCTCGACCGGCTTTATGATACGCCTCAGCCTGTCATTGACCGCATGATTGCGATCAGGGCCAGGGATTATTGACAGCCCGCGCTGGGCTGTCGCGTTTTCCGGGATGACGCCAAACTAAACTCTCCTCGCCCTCGCCTCCTCGATCGCCCGCCACACTTTATCCGGCGTTGCGGGCATCGAAATATTCTTGATCCCCAAGGGCGCGAGCGCGTCATTGATAGCGTTCATCACGGCAGGCAATGCGCCCACAGTGCCGCATTCACCAGCCCCTTTCACCCCCAGAGGATTGGTCTTTGTCGGCACAGGATTGCGATCGATTGTGAAAGAAGAGAAATTATCAGCGCGCGGCATAGCGTAATCCATGAAAGAGCCGGAGAGCATCTGCCCGCTGCCTTCTTCATAGACGATGGTTTCCATCATCGCCTGCCCCGCCGCCTGCGCGATGCCACCATGCACCTGGCCCTCAACCAGAAGTGGATTAAGCTCGACACCGACATCATGCACAGCCGTATAGCGGTCAATTTTTAGGACACCCGTTTCGGGATCCACTTCCACTTCGCATATATGGCAGGAATTGGGGATGTTACCGCTATCGGGCGACCATGTCGCCGTCTCGTAAAGCCCGATTTCAATATCCTTTGGCAGTTTCGATGGCTCGAAGGCAGCCATCGCTACATCGGCGAATTTCACGCTGTGATCAGTGCCCGCGACGCTGAAAACGCCGTTGTCGAACTTCACGTCGTCGACACCGGCTTCCAGCATATGCGCAGCGATGCGTTTGGCTTTCGCGATAATTTTTTCGGTCGCCTTGAACACCGCTGTGCCGCCGATTGTGGCCGTGCGCGCAGCGCCTGTGCCAGTACCCCACGACAATTTATCGGTGTCACCTTCAATCACGCGAATATTCTCGGCTTCCATGCCCAGCGTCTGCGAAACGATCTGCGTATAAATGGTCTCGTGGCTCTGCCCGCCTGCTGTGGAGCCAACGAGAATAGTGACAGTCCCGCCTGGATCAAAGCGCAATTCGGCCGCTTCTGGCGATGGTCCTGCGGAAGGGTCAATGCTGCAAGACAGCCCGACGCCACGCAAAAGTCCCTTGGCCTGCGAGTCTTTTCGCCGTTGGGCTGCGCCCGCGTAATCGGCAGTCTTGATGCATTTTTCCAGTAGCGCAGGAAAATCGCCGCAATCATAGGTCGCGCCATTGGCCGTCTTGTAGGGCATCGCAGAGGGCGGAATAAGATTGCGGCGGCGGATTTCAGCCGGATCCATGCCGATTTCCCGCGCCGCCATATCGACAAGCCGCTCGATCACATAAGCGCTGGGCGCGCCGCCAGGCGCACGATAATTGGACACCGGCAGCGTATTGGTCAGCATCGCCGCCGCTTCCGAAAAGATGGCGGGCATCTGATAGGGACCGCCGACATCATTGATGATGTTGAGCGTCGACAAAAATCCCAGCATGGAAATATAGGCGCCAACATTGTTGCGAGATGAAAAGCGCACGCCCAGAAACTTGCCATCCTTATCGAGAGCCAGCTCCGCATCAATCACCATATCGCGGCCCTGGTCATCGGCAACCAGCGCTTCACTGCGTTCGCAATTCCATTTGACAGGACGGCCCACACGCTTGGAAGCCCAGGCGACAACAGGTACTTCTGTATAAAGCCCACCTTTCATACCGTAGGAGCCGCCGACATCGCCCGCGATGATGCGCATCTGGTTTTCACCAATGTTGAAAACGAATTTCGTCATCATCGAACGCCAGACATAAGGCCGCTGGTGGCAGGCATAGATCGTGTAGTGTTCGCGGCCCGCATCGTAATCGGCAACGACAGCGCGCGGCTCCATCGTGTTGGCTGCGACACGATTGACGATGAAGCGGTCTTTCACGATATGCGCCGCGCTGGCAAAGGCCTTGTCGGTAGCCTCGCGGCTGCCTTTCATCGCATAGACGGGCTCATTGTTGGCGCACTCATCCCAGACAGCAGGTGCACCGGCAACATTGGCGGTTGCCGTATCGAAATGTGCAGGCAGAACCTTGTATTCAACTTCGATGCGTTCAGCGGCGTCTTTCGCTTCGGCAATGGATTCGGCGATCACGATAGCCACGGTCTGGCCGATGTGGCGCACCCGATCGCGCGTAATGCCGGGCCGCGGCGGGCGGAACATGGGCGAGCCATCCCGCTTTTTAGCCGGCGAGAGGCCCTTCACATCGCCCAGCCCGTCGGCTGCATAATCCTCGCCGGTCAGAATGGCGTAAACGCCGGGCATCTGGTTAGCGGCGGAAACGTCCATGCTGACGATCTCCGCATGGGCATGGGGCGAACGCAGAAACACCGCATGGGCCTGCCGGTCGAGCATGATATCGTCCGTGAACCGCCCCTGCCCTTTCATCAAACGCGGCGCTTCCACCTGGCGCACAGGCTGGCTGATCGAATATCTGGTCATGACGTTTCCTGCGGTTTTTGATTGTCTGGGCGCACGGCGGCGCTGTTGCTGACACGTCAGCATAATCGCATGACATGCGCAATATGGGCCGCGATTCTGGAACGGCCTGCAGATAAATCAACCCGCAGCGCGGGCCCCCGGCCCGCTTTTGCGCAGGTGTGAGCCAGTGGCTCGCGCTCCCAGCGCCCAAACCCCCGCCGTGCATTGCACGCGAGGCAGGAAGGCCGGGGGATAATGGTTTTGTCATGACGTATTGCGCGCAACTGGCAGCACATTCCGCGCGAGCCAGTCGCATTCGCGCAACACGTGATCGATCTCGAGACACGGTTTGACACGGAAGCCCGGCGGGCGTCCCGGCTGCATGGGTGCTCGCATTTTCAGATGGGGAAATTTCTGGCGCCGGGCCAGTGCGCGGGCGAGACGCCTGGCCTGACGCGGCAAATCCTCAAGCGCGCCGATCACGGCCTCAAGCCGCCGCAGGAGATTGATGGGGCTTATGTCCTGCACTTTTTTCTCCGCCGGAGGCGGAGCATTGAGACCCTCTTTAAGTCTGCGGAGGCCCTCATCGGTGAGCGAAATAATGCGCGGCATCACGGCGGGGACTTTATTCTTCGCGGAACGTTGACGATAGAAACGCGAACGGGGATCGAAAAGCGCAAAAGACTGACGCTTTTTGCCCTGCCCTTTTCCCTCGCCCTTGCGGCCAAGGCCCGGAGGGACGGAACCCGATTGGGCGCGCGAGGCGGCGCTTTAACGCCGGAAATATTGACCAGAACCACAATCAACCGCCGCACGGCAGATTCCGCTGGACGTAGCACCCGCACTATTGAGCGATGCAATTCCATGGAAATCCGCAACGGCAAGCCCTTCCCCGCCCCGCCCAGCAGCGTATAGAGCCCCGCGATGATGCGGATGAGGAGCGTTTTGTTGAGATCGATGGCTTTGGGAAAATCCATGGCGCGGCTGGTTGTGTAAGGAAACAAAACAGGAACATATGGTATGGACATATTCTTGTCAAATGGAATTTTATCCCAACCGCGATTCGAGCATCCTGCAAGTAAAACTCAGGGCCGGTGCCTGCAGCCTTTTGGGGCGCAAAACAGGCCCGTCGTTCCCCGTCTGTTATTTCCCTCGCGTGTCCTTTCGCCCGCAGCGCGCTATCGCACCCCCCCTACCGCCGCCCGAATTCGCGCTCCAGCCAGTTGTAATACAATGGCTGCTTGTCTTTCAGATTCTGCCGCGTGAAGGGATCGCGCGCCGCCGAACCGTGCAGAAAAACGGATGCAGTCATCGCGAAATATTCCCCGCCGTTCGCAAGCATGTAGCTCCCCGCCGGATAGAGCCCCGGCGACTTCGCTCTATTATAAAAGGCCAGTGAGCCAATTGCAAAACCGCGATTGCGCGCTGATTTTTCGCCCTGAAAGGGAATAAATCGAGGCATCCGGGTCCGAACCTGGCATGGTGTTTCCACGACAAATCACCAACAGGCGAGTGCCTCGAAATGCCTCTGCGCGAGACGCTA
>CANJJI010000009.1 GCA_947474545.1 Beijerinckiaceae bacterium
ATAGCGTCTCGCGCAGAGGCATTTCGAGGCACTCGCCTGTTGGTGATTTGTCGTGGAAACACCATGCCAGGTTCGGACCCGGATGCCTCGATTTATTCCCTTTCAGGGCGAAAAATCAGCGCGCAATCGCGGTTTTGCAATTGGCTCTGGAGTTAAAAATGAAACGCGCCCTCCTGCCGGCATTTGGGCTTGCCATCGCCGCCGTCGCCACCTTTACTGCCGCTACTTTCGCCGAGGCCCAGCGCCGGGACCGGCGCATGCGGATCATCAATAATACCAGCCGGACCATGGAAGTGTTCCAGGCTTCGAATGTCCGGAGCGACTCCTGGGAAGAGGACATGCTGGGCGACAAAGTTGTTAATCCCGGTGGCTATTTTACTGCGAACATCAACGACGGCACCGGCGCCTGCGTGTTCGACTTCCGCGCCAAGTTCAAGGGCGGTGGTGAAGCAACGAAGAAAAACGTCAACGTTTGCCAGATCGAGACATTTACATTCAACGACTGATCAGGACTCGCGTACATAACTACGCCGTCAGCGGCCTGAATGAGCCAAAAAAATGCCCCGGTACGGATCATTCCGCCGGGGCATTGATTATTCAGCGCGACATTTTAATCAGCACTTGTCGAGCATTTCCTCGGTGATCGTCCAGACCTTGTCACTGCCCACGCGAACGTTCTTGATCACACAGACTGTCTTGTCCGCAGCCACAAGCTTGAGATCGTAACGGCCTGCATCAAGGTCTTCGATTGTGAAACTCTCTCCGGGCTTTACTATATCATCATCGTCATCGCCCAATTGATCATCGCCCCAGGTGTCCTTGTCGGGCTCCGAAACATAGACATGATGGATGGCTGTCTTGGACTTGTTCACCACCTCGATATCGACTGCCAAAGCCGCCGACACGTGAGCAAAAGTTAAAAGGCCTGCCAGAAGAACCGGGATAATGCGCATGAGCCATGACCTTTCAAGATGAGGGAGAACAAGTATTTGATTCAATGAATTTTTATCCCAGAATCCAGAGTGTGGTCAACGCCAGTCCGGAAATTTTCCAAGGCGCACCGCCCAAATTTTGGGCGGGTCATCTCAAAGCTGGCCGCCGGAAGCGCCCAGACGGTAGTTGCGTTTTAGTTTCAAGTGTCAGGAATTTCCCAATTGTCCGCGCGTGCCCAAGATGGCGGCTGAAGCCCGGCTCCGTAAATGAATTGCAGGAGGACGAGCAACGATTATCTCATCGTGACAGGCACCAGAAAGGGTATGGTATCCTCCCAACGCCTGCCGGTCAGTATACGCTTGTTGGAGCCGTCCGCATTCATGATCATTATTTGTCCTCTCAGGCATCCCGCGCCGTATTCATAGAGGGAAGAGCATCAGAATAAAGCTCAACCCGGATTCTATGGGCGTTGCGGTCACTCAACGCACGTCACTGGAAAGCGCGCAGCGATTATCCGGAATCTCGTGGTTATTTTCGGCGGACGATCCGCGGTCAGCTTCGCCTTGGGGACCACAGAAAACCCAGAAGCTACGGGCACCTCATGCAATCCCTATTCAAACAAAGGCTACATCACAGTCCACAAAAACACCGGCAGTAGGAACATCGCCAGCGTTGTGGACACCACGACGAGACCTGCAACATCCTGCGGATTATTGCCGTAGCGCGCCGCGAACAGATAATTCAGCACCGCGGCGGGCATGGCGCTCTGGATCACGACAACGCCGCGCGCGACGCCTTCCAGCCCGAACAGCCAGGCGACCCCCCAGCCGATGGCAAAGCCGCCCAGCAGGCGCACGAGCGCCAGCACTACACTGGTGCGCAGCGATGTCATACGCAGGCTTGCCAGCGAATAGCCGAGCGACATCAGCATCAGCGGCACAGCGATGCCGCCAAGCAATTGAACGGCGCGGCCCGCGAACAAGGGCAGATGCAGGCCCCAGAAAATCAGCACCATCGCGAGGGCAATCGCGTAGACCACAGGCATCCGTATGACTTCCCGGAAGGAAATGCCCCCGGCGGCGATGCCTTGACCAAGCGTGTAATTCGACAGGCTCGAGAGGGTGAAAAAGGCAATGGAGAGGGACAGCCCCTGCTCGCCAAAGGCAAACAGGGTCATTGGCAGGCCCATATTTCCCGCGTTTGACCATGTGAGGGCCGGAAGATAGGTGCGTACCGGCTCGTTCATTGCCTTCAACACAAGCCAGCCCACCGCCAGGGTGATCACCGTAGTGGCTATCGCAGCACTCGCCATCACGCTCAATGCTGCTACGCTGACTCCCGTCCGCATGAGCGTATCAAGGATAAGGCAGGGCGTTGCGACTGTATTCACGAGCAGCGCTACAAAGGTGGAATCGAGCTTGTTGCCGGATCGCGCCCAGAGATAGCCGACCAACGCAACCAGGAATACAGGCGCCACAACGTCGAACAGGATCTGGAAAATTTGCATGAGTCAGGACAGCCCGGCGGCAGGAAGCCCCTGACTAGACGGGCGGCCATCGCGCGGCAAGGGCTGTCAAATCGACCTCGTCAAAAATGCTGGTCGAGCCTATAGTCTGCGCCGCTGGCAACGGTAACAAGACTGGGGGGAATTCATGAACACGCGCCTGCACGCCTATCTGGCCGCAATTGTTTTCGCCTGCCTGCCTGTAACGGCCCTTGCCGATAACGTCATTGATCAATGGAGCGCTGTGCAATTGCCGCCTGCGCCGGAGCTGAAACCCGCGAATGCCGATCCGGCGAAAACGGCGCTGCTGCTGTTCGATTTCACCATACAGACCTGTTCCACTGAACGCCGTCCGCGATGTGCGGCCAATCTGCCGGCGCTCGCCAAATTGTTGGCCGAGGCACGGGCGAAGAATGTACTCGTGATCTATTCTGTCGCCTTGCCCAATACAGGCCGCCCCGACATCATGAAGGAGATCGCCCCGCGCGATAACGAGGCCGTACTGCCAGCGCTTGGCCCGGACAAGTTCATCGCCAGCGACCTTGAGAAAGATCTGAAAGCGCGCGGCATCACCTCCATCATCCTCACGGGAACCGCCGCCAATACGACTGTTCTGGTAACCGGCGGATCGGCGGCGCTGCGCGGCTTTAACGTCATCGTGCCCATCGACGGCATGTCGTCGAACGAGAGCTTTACGGAAGCCTATACTGCCTGGCATCTGGTCAATTCGGCGCGCATCATGACAAAGGTGACGCTGACAAAAGCCAGCATGATATCGTTCTGATCGAAAAACTTCAGCTTATCGAAAGTTCCGCCATGAACCCCTCTCCTGCCCGCGCCCGGCTTGGCGCGTTGCTCGCCGGCCAAACCTGTATCCGGCCTGTCTCCATCTTCGATCCGGTCTCTGCGCGGCTTGCTGACAGCATTGGCTTTGAGGCCGGCATGTATGCGGGCTCGGTCTCCTCACTTGTCGTATTGGGCGCACCGGATATCATTTTACTCACATTGACGGAATTTGCAGCGCAGGCGCGCCGTATTTGCCGTGCAAGCACAATCCCGTTGATCTGCGATGCAGATCACGGCTATGGCAATGCGCTGAATGTCATGCGCACCGTGGAGGAGCTGGAAGCGGCAGGTGTCGCCGGACTTACGATTGAAGATACGGACTTGCCGCGCCCCTTCGGCGTTGAGAAGTCAAGGCCGCTGCCACTGGCCGAAGGGCTCGGCAAAGTTCGCGCGGCGCTGGCGGCGCGCAGCGATCCAGCGCTGAAAATATTTGCCCGAACTGGCGCGCTCGCCATGACAGGTATGGACGATATGCTTGAGCGGTTGCGCGCCTATCAGGACACTGGCTGCGACGGGGTGTTTCTCACTGGATTGAAATCGAAAGCGGAAGTCGAGGCCATCGGCAGGGTTGCGCGCGTACCGATCCTGCTTGGCGCCATTGGCAAAGAGATAGACGACAGCGCTTTCCTAGGCGACCATGGTGTGCGTATCGCCTTGATGGGACATCAGCCATTCATGGCTGCCGTCGAGGCCATTCGCCAGACAATGCAGGCACAGCGCGATGGCACAGCCTTACCAGCTCTTGCCTCTGGCAAGACGATGGCCGATGTCACCTGCGAGGCGGATTATACCGTCTGGACCAAAGACTTTCTCGACTGAACCGAACTTGGAGCCCCTTGCGGTTACATTGAACCGCAAGGGCTCCAAGCTTTTGTTTTCACGCGTTTGCGGACGGAAAACCGGATGCCACTTTTCCTGCAAACGCTCTAATTCAGCGCTCGTTGGCGTTATATCGTTCGATGCAGCGATCCCCTGCATAACAGGCGGGATTATCAGCTGTGGGGATGAAAGAGACTTCGGTTTGTTGACTTGGCGTGCAGAAGCCACGGTGCAGTACATATCCGTCATAGGTCGGACCGCCGGTGCCAAGAACTATGGCTCCCGCGCGGGCGACAAGCGCACGCGCCGCCGCGCAGGTCATATGCGTTGAATCGGGTCTGCCCTGTGCAACCGCTGCGGCTGGCAAGCCAAGCGTCAGCGCAATTACCAGTGTGTATTTCATCGCTTCCTCCGTGAAGGCCAGACACACAAACACCATCTGGCGCGTTGGTGAGGAATACCACGATCATATACGGGCCAATGATCACAATATGGCGATCAGGTTACTCACCGCAATATCTGGCCAAGGAACAGTTTCGTGCGCTCGTGACGGGGCGCAACAAAAAAAGTCTCGGGCGGACCCATTTCAACGATTTCGCCGCGATCCATAAATATGACACGATCAGCGACCTGACGCGCAAAGCCCATTTCATGTGTCACGACCAGCATGGTCATGCCGTCGTCGGCAAGCTGTTCCATTGTTTCCAGCACTTCCTTGACCATTTCAGGGTCAAGCGCGGATGTGGGTTCGTCGAACAACATAATCTTGGGCGACATGCACAATGAGCGGGCGATAGCGACGCGCTGCTGCTGGCCGCCGGACAGCTGCCCGGGATATTTGTTCGCTTGTTCGGGAATGCGCACACGCGTCAGGTAATGCATCGCCACTTCGTCCGCATCACGCTTTGGCAAATGCCTCACCCAGGTCAACGCCAGTGTGCAGTTCTCAAGAATTGTGAGGTGCGGAAATAGATTGAAGTGTTGAAACACCATGCCGACATCGCGGCGAATTTCATCGATACGGCCGGTGTCGCTCGTCAGTTCCACGCCATCGACGATGATCGTGCCTTCCTGATGTTCCTCCAACCTGTTGATGCAGCGGATCAATGTCGACTTGCCTGACCCCGAAGGACCGCAAATCACGATTTTCTCACCACGCGCCACTTCCAGATCGACATCGCGAAGAACGTGAAAATCGCCGTACCATTTGTTGACCTTAATCATCTCCACAGCAGTCGCATTTGTCAGCGGTGCAGGCTTGAGCAGTTCGGGCGCGACCATTGCATCGTCCTCAGTGCGAGCGGCCGGCGGAATGGCGCCGTTCCATCATCATTGAATATCGCGACATTCCGAAACAGAAGATGAAATAAAAGATCGCAGCAAATATATAGCCGGTTGTCGAAATTTTCGGACCAGCCCAGACTGGATCAAGCCGTCCGGTATCAACGGCTTTGAGAAAATCGAAAATGCCGACGATAGCGACAAGAGTCGTATCCTTGAACAAGGCAATGAACGAATTGACGATACCGGGAATGACGGTCACCAGAGCCTGCGGCAGCACAACAAGGCGCGTCACCTGCGACCAGGAAAGTCCTAGCGCCATGGCGCCTTCATATTGTCCCTTGGGCACGGATTGCAGGCCTCCACGCACAACTTCGGCCATATAGACAGCAGAGAACAATGCCACGCCGATCAATGGCCGCAAAAGACGGTCGGGCGACCAGGACTCGGGCACGAACAGCGGCAACATCGTGTTGGCCATGACCAGCACCGTGATGAGCGGAACGCCGCGTACGAATTCGATCAGCATGACGCTGAGAAAGCGCAGCACCGGCATCTGCGAACGGCGGCCAAGCGCCAGCACAATTCCCAAAGGCAGCGAAAAAACGATGCCGACGGTGGCAACCAGCAGACTCACAAAAATGCCGCCCCAGAGATGGGTGCCGACCAATGGTAAACCCAGTGAAAGCCACCAGGAGCCGAGTTCTGACCAGGCTATGAAGCCGAATATCGCTATCGCCCAACCGATGTTGCGGTTCAGGTAGAACAGCGTTGATGCGATCGCAAATAGTGCCACGACCAGAACGATCCAGATAATCTGACCTTCCGGGCTGGAGGGTAGCCAACCCACTGGAAAGGGAGCCGAACCGGTAAGAATACCAAACGCCAGGACGGGATAAACCGTGAAGAACGCCAATGCTGCGCCGCCGCGCCCGCGCGCGTCAGGCCACAACATCCAAACCGTCAGTATGGCGCCTGCAATGAGTGTGAGATTGACCCGCCACACTTCTTCGCGAGGATAGGAGCCATACATGAAAAAGCTGAATTTCTGGCGCACGTAGGCCCAGCAGGCCCCCGCTTCCTGCGCGCGGCAAGCATCACCATTTTCGGCCGACCAGACCGCGTCGATGAACAAAAATTTAGCCAGTGGCGGGATGACCCATAGGAGCAACAACAAACCCAGGATGGTCGCAACCGACGAGGCCGGCCCTGGAAAGAGATTGTCGCGAATCCACGCCAGCGCTCCTGAAGTGGGTACCGGCGCCGCGCGCTCTGGTGTCATAGCCGGACGCACGAAGGTTTGCGGAGTGGATGAAGAGGCGCTCATCTCTGTCATCGTTCCGTCAGCGCCATTTTGTTGTTATAGGCATTCATCGCTAGAGACGTTACCAGCGAAATGACCAGATACACGGCCATGGTGATAGACACGATCTGGATCATAGCTCCAGTCTGATTCAGTACCGTGCCGACAAAGACCTGAACGAGATCGGGGAAGCCGATGAATACGGCGAGCGAGGAGTTCTTGGTCAAGTTGAGATATTGATTAGTCAGCGGCGGGATGACCACGCGCATGGCCTGAGGAATGATGACAAGTTTCAAAATGGCCGGACGCCGCAGGCCAAGCGCCAGAGCAGCTTCCGTCTGACCCTTTGCCACTGAGAGGATGCCGGCCCTTACGATCTCGGCTATGAATGAGGCCGTATACAGTGAAAGCCCCAAAACCAGCGCGAAGAACTCCGGATAAACACGGGCGCCGCCTGCCAGATTGAACCCACGCAGTTGCGGATAATCAAGAGATACAGAACTTCCTGCGGCCCAGATCGTGAGCGCTGCCGGTACGACGAGGATCAGCAAATTGATCCAGAAGACCGGGATAATGAGACCTTTCTCCTCGCGTTGCACCTTCGCCCAGAAGGCAAAGCCTGTTGCGCCAATGGCGCTGGCCAGCAGGATCACCGGGAACCAGATCGCGGCGCCGCCCAGGGAGGGAAAAGGCAGGAACAGTCCACGATTGTTTAAAAACACGTAAGCGCCATTGCTGATGTCAAGAATGCCCGCAGCCTCCCCGAAACCTAGGATTCGCGGGCCAAACAGGATTGCGGCAATCATCAGGATTATGAACAACGCCGAAATAGCGAAGCCCGCAGTCTTGAGGGCGCTGCCTTTGATCTGGTTGCGTATCGCCAGGAGTGCGACACCCGCCAGCGCGGCTGCAATCACAGCCGCCATGGTTGCCTCAGGATCAGGTGCACGCAAGCCCAAAGCCGGAAGCGACAGGGACTGACGCGGACCCGGGAGTGGCGCGAGAACCGCCGTGTACCAGAAGAATAGCTGCAGCAGCAGCGGCGTATTGCGAATGATTTCAACATACATCGCCGCCAGCTTCGCCGCCATCCAGTTTTGCGACAAGCGGGCGACGCCGACAGCAAACCCGACAATCGTTGCAAAGAAAATCCCGATGGCTGCGACAGCCAGTGTATTCAACAGGCCCACCAGAAACGCGCGGCCATAGGTCGAAGTCGCCGAATAGGAAATCAGCGACTGGTTGAGATCAAAGCCAGCTGTTGCGAAAAGAAAATCGAAATTACTGGGAATGTTGCGAGCGCGCATGTTCTCCGCAACATTTCCTATGGCATGCCAGCCAAGCCACAGGATCGCCAGCGCGATGGCAATCTGGACGGAGAGCGCGCGCCAGTCGACAGGACGCGTATCGCGTGGTGGCGGCCTGCCTGTGCTGGTTGCATCGCTCATTCGCGAGCCCCGCTCGATCTCTAGCGGATCGGTGGCGCGTACATAATGCCGCCTTTGTTCCACAACTTGTTTACGCCGCGATCGATGCGCAGGCGTGAGCCCGAACCGATGTTGCGCTCAAAGGATTCGCCGTAATTGCCGACCTGCTTGATGATCCGGAGGGCCCAATCGTTGCTCAGACCAAGAAACTTACCGAATTCGTTTTCGACACCCAACATGCGGCGCACATCCGGTTTGGTTGATTTAACCTGCTCATCAGCATTGGATTTACTGACGCCCAGCTCCTCCGCATTGACCATGGCGAAATGCGCCCATTTGACGATGTTGAACCAGATATCATCACCCTGACGTACAGCCGGACCGAGCGGCTCTTTGGAAATGATTTCCGGTAGAACAACATGATCATTGGCGTTGGCAAGCTTCACGCGTTCGGCATAAAGGCCCGACGCATCGGTGGTGAACGCATCACAGCGGCCGGAATCATATGCCTTAACAGCCTCGTTTGAAGTGGCGAAAGCGATGACTTCGTATTTCATGTTGTTGGCGCGGAAAAAGTCCGCCAGATTGAGTTCAGTGGTCGTGCCCTGCTGAACGCAGATTGAGGCCTGTGACAATTCCAGCGCTGAGGTGACGTTGAGCTTTTTGCGCACCATGAAGCCCTGACCGTCGTAATAATTTGTGGCCGTAAACAACAGGCCAAGTTCAGTCTCGCGCTGCATGGTCCAGGTGCCGTTCCGCGCCAGGATATCGATTTCGCCGGTCTGCAGGGCCGTGAAGCGATCCTTCGCTGTCAGTGGAATGAATTTCACCTTGGTAGGATCATTAAAGATTGCCGACGCTACAGCCCGGCAGAGATCGACATCGATCCCGAGCCAAAGGCCCTTGTCGTCGGGCATGCTGAAACCGGCGAGGCCCGGATTCACGCCGCAGTTCAGGGCGCCTGCCTTCTGAACTTTTTCAAGGGTGGGCGATTTAGCCGGCTGGCCCTGCGCGAAAACACCTGAGCCGGAAGCCAGCAGAGCGCAAAACACTCCAGCCATTGTATTTGCCAAAATTGATTTTCGCATTCTGATTCCCCTCGAATTTGACATTTGCATGCTCCGGTTGCTGCGGAGTCTGGCTCTCGTACACACTACTATAGGCCATCTCATTGAGTTTTCACGCTCCGGTCAAGAAAAAATACGGGATTATTCTCGCCTTGACGCAACGGCCCGGCGGCCTCACCTTAATTGCTCCAACCCTTAAACCGCCTACCTGCCGGAAATACCGATCCTCATGAGCAAAATCAGCCCTGAAACGCGTGCGCACCTGAAGACACGCTCGCTTCTTGCCCATGCGGGCAGAAATCCGGAGGAGCAGTTCGGTTTCGTCAACACGCCCGCCTATCGCGGCTCGACTGTGCTTTATCCCAGCGCCGCAGCACTTCGCAAAGGCCATATGCGTTTTGTCTACGGCACGAAAGGAACGCCAACGACTGAGGCACTGGAAAATGCGTGGTCTGAACTATCCGGTGCAGCGGGCACGGTGATAGCGCCCTCAGGCCTCGCCGCCATAACCTTGGCTATGATGGCTGCTGTCAAGGCGGGCGATCATATTCTCGTCACTGATAGCGCCTACCGGCCCACGCGCAATTTCTGCGAAGGCTTTCTGAAACAGATGGGGGTAGAAACCACGTATTTCGATCCCTATCTCGGCTCCGGTATTGCCGAACTCATGCGCGCCAATACGACTGCGGTGGTCGTGGAAGCGCCGGGCTCTCAAAGCTTCGAGATACAGGATGTGCCCGCGATCGCTGCAGCGGCCCATGAGCGCGATATCTGCGTTATCATGGACAACACATGGGCGACGCCGATCCTGTTTCCGCCACATCAACGCGGTGTGGATCTGGCCATCGAGGCGGGAACGAAATATCTCTCCGGACATTCCGATATTCTACTGGGGCTTGTTTCCGCAAAACCGCAATGGCTGCCAAAGTTGCGGCGAGTCGCCGATCTCTTTGCGATGACACCGGGCGCAGAAGATGTATTCCTCGCCCTGCGCGGTTTTCGAACGATGGAATTGCGTTTGCGCGAAGCCGAGCGGCAAGCCCTAGATATGGCGCATTGGCTCAAGGCCCGTCCGGAAGTCCGGCAAGTCCTTCATCCGGCGCTGCCAGACCATCGCGGGCACGATATATGGAAGCGCGACTTCCTCGGCTCTTCAGGCCTTTTCTCGATCATCCTCCATCCTGCGCCCGAAGCGGCTGTCGATGCGTTGCTTGACAGTCTTGAACTCTTTGCGATGGGCTATAGCTGGGGCGGCTACGAGAGCCTGATCATACCCTTCGATTGCGCGCCTTATCGTACAGCCACACAGTGGAACCCTGGCGGCCCCGCCTTGCGGCTGCAAATCGGCCTCGAACATACCGACGATCTCAAGGCGGATCTCGAACGCGGCTTTGCTGCATTAAAAAAAGCAATGAACAGGTGAGGCTGAATTGACTGACACTTTTGAAAATCGCGGCCGTAAAGATATTCGGGTATTGCTGACACGGGAAATGGACCCTTATGTCGAGCGCTCACTCGATGCGTCCTATACGATGCACAAGTATTTTGACGCAGACGAACGCATGACGTTTCTGCGTGCCCATGGCAGCAATATCGACGCCGTAGTCACTACGGGCGGCATCGGGCTGAACGCAAGCGAGATAGCGCTCTTGCCGAATGCTAAAATCATTCATGCTTTTGCTGTCGGCTACGAATGCGTGGATTTTGCTGCGGCCTTTGCGCGCAAGATCTATGTCAGCCATGGCGCAGGGCATAACTCGTTTGCTGTCGCTGAACATGGGCTCGGCCTGATGATCGCGATGACGCGGCGTATCGTGGAAGGCAATCAGCAGGCGCGCGCGGGCATCTGGCATGTCGCTGATCCCCGACCAACCATATTCCGCAAGCGGCTCGGCATATTCGGCCTGGGTAGCATCGGACATGAATTGGCCCGGCGCGTTGCGCCTTTTGATATGGAAATCGGCTATCATAATCGCCGTCCGCGTCATCCGGACTGGCGCTTCTTCGACAAGCTGAAGGATATGGCAGAATGGGCGGATTATCTTTTTGTATGCTGCCCCGGAGGTGAAGCCACCTTTCATGCGGTCAACGCTGACGTGTTGAAAGCGTTAGGTCCCAAGGGCTATCTTATAAATGTGTCGCGCGGCTCAGTGATCGATACCGCTGCCATGGTCGATGCGTTAAATGCAGGAACAATTGCGGGCGCCGCCGTTGACGTGATTGAGGGCGAACCCGATGTGCCGGCCTCCGTACTCGATGCGCCGCGGCTTCTGCTCTCGCCCCATGTGGCTGGCCAATCTCCTGAAACTGCCGTGCGCAAATTTGAATTTATCCGCAATAATATCGAAAGTGTGATCGCGGGAGGCGAACCCGTCAATCCCGTTCCCGAATGGAAAGGCTGGGCGCATGTCTAAGATGCACAAATCAGGTCTGGTGCTGGCAGGCATGGCGCTGTCGTTCCTCTCCGCCAGCTCAAATCCTGCCAGCGCACAAGCGGCCAGTGAATTTTACCGCGACAAGACCGTCACCATCGTCGTGGGACATGAACCGGGTACAGGCTTTGACATCTATTCGCGCGCGCTGATTCAATTCTATGGCAAGCATATAGCCGGTCAGCCCAAGGTGATTGTGCAAAATATGCCTGGCGCGAGCGGCGTCAGCGCTGCGAACTGGGTCTATAATATCGCGCCGAAGGACGGCACGGTGCTGGGCACATTCTCGCAAAATATCACGGTCGAAAGATTATTCGGCAATACCTCCGCCAAATATGACGCCGCCGCCTTCAACTGGATCGGGAATATGGAAGAAAGCGCTGCTGCCTGTGCTTTCTCCCCCGCTGCCGGGATCAAGGATTTTGATGATGTGTTCAAACGCGAAATCGTTATCGGCGCAGTGGGCGCGACCGGTCCCATCGGACAATCTGGGCGCGCGCTTAACAATCTTTTCGGCACAAAGCTGAAGATCATCTACGGTTACAAAGGCACAGCCAGCGTGAAGCTGGCGGTGCAGAATGACGAGGTCAAGGGCATTTGCGGGTTGCCGATCTCAACATTCAAGGCATTCTGGAAAGACCTGCTTGATAACGGCGGCATCAAGATGATGTTACAGATGTCGTCAAAACCGCTCACAGAGTTCGCTGGCCTCAAACATATCGATTCCTATGTGAAGACTGATGAACAACGCCAGATCGTAGACCTCATCTTCGGCACGCAAGTGCTCGGCCGCATCTATACGGCGCCGCCGGGTGTTTCAACTGATCGCGTCAACGCCCTGCGCGAAGGCTTCATGCGCACAATGAAAGACCCTGAATTCATTACCTATGCTGAAAAAGCGCAGATCTATCTGAGTCCAGCCTCAGGCGAAGAGGTACAGGCGCTGGTCAAACGTTTTCAGGAGGCATCGCCGGCCATCGTTGAAAAGGCCATGGCTGCGATAAAACCAGATTGATTCATGCTGGCTGCAGAACCTTTGTCAAAACTTCCTCTGTGGTGCGGACATCGCCAAAACTCTGATAAAATGATGTAAGTCCTGCAAGGTGATCCTCATCGAAGCGTGCGCCGTTGGCATCACAAACCATAATGACCTTGTAATCGAGCATCATTGCATCGCGCGCAGCACTCTCGCAGCACATATTGGTTGCGGTGCCCGTCACGATGAGATTGTCGATCCTGCGCGCACGCAGCACGTCCAGAATATTCGAAGCGCCAGCTATGAACGGGCTGAAGCGGCTCTTGTAGACGATCTCGTCGGCGGGCCGAATATCCAGATTTGCATGGAATTCATGACCAGTATGGCCGGGCGAAAGCTGGTCGCGATGGTTGGCGCCCTTTTCAGGTGTGAAGAAGTGATCGTGATAGACGGGCCAGCGGCTTTGCCCATCAGCGCCTGCGCTCATGCCGAGCCAGACAACCAACCCGCCCTGCACCCGAAGCTGCGCTGCAATCGCGTTTATGTTGGGAATGATTTTGATCACAGACGCTATTTCGCCGACATAGAAATTCTGCATGTCGATCACGAGCAATGCCGTTTTAACGGGATCAAAATGATCGAAGACAGTCAGCCGACCGCGTTTTGCCAATACGCGATCAATCACATATTGCGGGAAGCCATAGGGACCGAGACCTGAATTTGTGGACATGTGGCGGCACCCGGTTTAGTTGCTGATCTTCGAACTCTATCCTTCCCCCGGCGATGAAGCGAGCCTGCAGTGACAGATAACCGCCTTCGATATACCGCGACCGAACGGAACCGCGATCCCATTCTGGAGATCTTGCGGCAAATATTGCCCGCCCGCGGGCTGGTGCTGGAGATTGCAAGCGGCTCGGGCGAGCATATCGTTCACTTTGCACGTGCTTTGCCCGGGTTACAGTTTCAGCCATCTGATCCTGACCCCAAGGCGCTGGACAGTATTGCCGCCTGGGCCAAACACGAGGCGGTGACCAATGTTCTGCCGCCCCTGCTGATAGACGCCTCGGCTGAGGCCTGGCCCATGGAACATGCGGATGCGATCGCCTGCATCAACATGATCCATATATCGCCATGGACTGCGACCATCGGCTTGTTTGGGAACGCCGCCCGATTGTTGCCACAAGGCGGCGCGCTTTATCTTTATGGACCCTATCGTCAGGCCGGGGTGGAGACAGCGCCCAGCAACGAGGCCTTTGATCAAAGCTTGAAAATCCGCAATTCGCTCTGGGGCCTGCGCAATTTGGAAGACGTTGCAGAGCTGGCTGCGGCGCAGGGGTTTTCCGCACCTGATATCACAGCCATGCCTGCCAATAATCTGAGCGTCGTTTTCAGGCGGCTCTGAATTCTATCCCGAGACGCTGTTTTTCCGGCCCTTGTTCTTTCTGATCAGCATGAGGTTGCGCACATATATGAACAGGCCTAGGCCCTGCCCCAATATGAAGACCGGATCTTTGCGATAGAGAGCATAGATCAACAACAAAAGTCCGCCACCGATGGAAAAGAACCAGAAGGACAGGGGCACAACGCTGTTGCCCGCCTTTTCGCTGGCGATCCATTGCACAAGAAAGCGTGCCGTAAAAAATATCTGGCCCGCAAAGCCAAGTACGACCCAGCCATCAAAACTTTGAACGAAAATCTGGTGCAGGTAGCCACCAACAGCGCTTGAGAGATCGACCAACATTATGCGCTACCTTTCGTAATCTCGCGCGCCTGCGGTACGCGTTTACGCCGCCTGATCAGCCAGCGCACACCGGCCAGATCAACGATGCCGACCCAGAGCCGGTCGAAGAATCCATAGTTGGAAACGCCCGTCAGGCGGTCCCGGTCCTTCACGTCGACATAGGCCAGCGTATAACCTTCGCGCTTGACCAAGGCAGGCATGAAACGATGCAAGGCATCGAAATAGGGCAAGCACAGATAGGCGTCACGGGGAAAGCATTTCAGGCCGCAGCCCGTGTCGCGGGTGCCATCCTTGAGAATGCGGGCGCGAACGGCATTCGCAACCCTCGACTGGAATTTCTTGAAGGCCGTCGTTTTGCGGCCCGTACGTTGACCCTGGACGAGGCCACAGCCGGGACCCGCGCTGTCCAGAGCGGCTATAAGCTGGGGAATGAACGCAGGATCATTCTGTCCGTCGCCATCGATGGTCACACAAACCGGCGCTCGAGCCGACCGCACGCCTGTACGCACTGCCGCCGACTGACCGCAGGATTGCGCATGGTCGACCCGCCGCAAATACGGGCGCGTCTCCATAAGCCTCGTCAGCACCGCGCCAGTTCCGTCCGTCGAGCCGTCATTGACGTAAATAATCTCGAACGGGGTCAACGGCACCAGAGCGGCCTCGATTTCCGCAACCAGCGCAGCAACATTGCCCTCTTCATTACGGACAGGCACGACAACCGCGACGCGCGGCATATTTTCATCCAGATCATTCATCTTGAGACTCAGGTTTCACGCGCGTGCTTTGCCTGCTTGAAACGAAGCGCGCAAGGCCGCCGTCACAAGTCCCCGCCCACGGGCGCTCATTCCACCATTGGAAAATTCAACGGCGATATGACGGCGTGCGAATGCCCGGGCCGTCAAAATTGCCGAAATCGTGCCAATCGCGGCGCCGGCAAGGACATCACTGGGATAATGGGCACCGATGACGACGCGGGATATTCCGACCAGACATGCCACGATGTACAGTGGCCAGCGCAGTCTGGGCAGGAAAAGCGCCATGGTCCAGGCCATTGCAAATGCCGTGATTGTATGGCCGGACGGAAAACTTGCCAGCGTCGCCTTGAGCGAGAACATGTCGAAATGAAAAGCGCCGTATTGCTCCATCAAGCGCGGACGGCCCCGCCCCACCAGATGTTTGATAACTTGCGCGGCGATGCCAGAGGTCGTCAGCACTACAAAGACCAGTACAGCCCTATGAGCCAGCAAAATCAAGCCCGTGCGGGCTTGCAGGCTATTGCCGGTCAACGCGGCTGCCGGAGCCGCGATCGCCAGAATACCCGAGATAGTGAAGAGATAGCCTGACCATCCGATCTGCGTGATCGTGGAGAATATGCGCTGCCAGACGAACGGCACTTCGCGCGCCGCTATCGCTATACGTGCGTCGGCCAGCCAGGCTGTCAAAGCGATTATGGCGATTATGGCAAGCCATGGTAACACACCCCGGTCAGCAGGGCTTCCAGATGCTGCGGGCGTTTGCCCACCCATGCGCCAAATCTGCAGAAACTGGCGGGCATTTTCCAGGATACTACCAAAAGTTGACGTAATGATTGAGTTCACTTTGTTTCTCCGGCGCGGGTCCACACACCAATATCGAGTTTCCGCCCGGTGTTTATATTTAGCCCTTGTATGCGTTCGCGCAGGCTGATGTTTAATTCTCCGCCGATCTCTGCGCGGAAGCCCGGCTCCTGTCTGATATCCACAAATGCGAGGCGGCAACCGCCGCCTTTGAGAAACTCGGCAGCGCGTTTTCCATCGACCATGGCGATGTTGGTCCGCGTCAAGAGCACGAGCGAAGGCTCGTAATACCCAGCACTCGCGAGCAGTGTCTCAGGACAGCCGGGGATTGAGGACACGGCTGCAAGCCGGGGCGAAACCGCAATCTCACGGCCAAAATGAGCTGTCAGCAACCCGGAATAGACCGCCATATAGAGACAGAGGGCCGCCAATGTTCCCGACAGGATGCGTTGAGACATCTCAACTTCCCTCAGGGCAAACCGGACTGCCAACATGAGAGCTGGCAGGGCAAAGACCCAATAGTACAGCCCCGGCAGTGCGCCGCTCCAAATGCCGTAGCCCAGAGCTCCGGCCAGCAAACCGAACGCCAACGCCGGAACCAGCCACAAAATCACCCCGCGCCAGCGCGAAGCCAGCCCCAGCCCGCCGTTCTCCATCGCCAGCGCGATGAGAAGTGCGATTGCAGGATAGAGCGGCAACACATAATGGGGCAGCTTGGTCGGCACCGCCTCAAACAGAAGCCACGCAGGCAACAACCACGCGAGCAGGAACGCCACTTTAGCGTCTCGGCGGTTCTGCCATACGAAAGGCGCAGCCAATGCGGCCAGCGGCGCCATGGGCCACGCAGTCGCCCAGAACACGGCAAAGTAGGTGAGTGGCGGCGCACCATGGCCCTCCCGGCCTGCCTGCACCTTGCCGAGCATGTCCCCGCCCACGGAATCGGCAAGGAACGCGCCCTTTGTCTCGATCATGATCAGGACGAACCAGGGCAATATCAGAAGCAGCGCCCACAGAACCCCCGGTAGAGGCTTGAGCGCGCGAAACCAGGGCGCGGAGCGATCACGCGCCAGAAGCGCAAGTGCTGTGAAAAAAGGAATCATCGGCGTTATCGGGCCTTTGACGAGAAGACCGACCCCGATCGCAGTCCAAAAAATCGCCGGCAATCGCCAGGAGCTACCAACATTCGCGCCAAGGTAAATGCGGGCGAATGCGCCCATCGCCGCCAGAACGGTCGCAAGAACAGTCGCATCTGTTTTGGCGAGCCGCGCCTCAACGCCGATCAGAATTGTCGAGCCCAGCATGATCGCGGCCAGAAACGCGCCTCCATTTCCCACAAACGCAAGAGCCGTCCAATAAGCCAGCAGGACCGATGCGATGGCTGCCAACAGCGAGGGCAGACGGTAGAGCCAGACCTGACGGCGGGCGCCGGACACGCCGAGTTTTTCGCCCAGGCTCACGCTGGCGGCCTGCAGCCAGTAAATACCCACTGGCTTTTTGTTGCGTGCTTCCTCCTGAAAGCGGATAGCAACAAAATCGCCGGTTTCCAGCATCTGCCTGGTCGCCTGGGCAAAGCGCGGCTCGTCGCGATCCATGGGTTGAAGCGAGAAAAAGCCGGGCAAGAAAAACGCAAGCGCCAGCAGGACCAGGCACAGCGAGGCGCGCGCGTGGGTCGAAGCCGCCTGATCCAGTATTGAACTTGCGGGCAATACTGGGGAGTTGAAGCTTGCCGGTGTCATGAATCCGCGCGAGGCTGGCCAACGCCAAGAAGCGCCGGAACATTCCAGATTGGCGCTTTTTAGTCCGCCCAGTCCGGGACAGCAAGCCGAAGTGTCAGCCAATCACCAACCAACGTCCTGAACATCGTGTGATCGGCAGTATAATTTTGTCCTCACAGAAAATTATTCGGCCAGATCATGCTGCGCCACATATGCGCTGACGGGCTATTGTCGAAACCCAGGCCCTCTTCGGGCTGCTTAAAATTTCGTCCGATGATGTCGGTGAAATCGTCGATATCGACGAAGGCGTTCGGATCGAATGAATAAAGATCGTTCATCGTCACCAAACGTGCTGACATATACCATTTGTGTTTGGTGGCATAATCATAGGCCTGATGAATATAAGCGGGTGGCTCATAATCCTTGCCGAAAGCGCGCACGTAGAGATCGGGATATTCATAGCCATTCTGCGGATCGGGAAAGAAACGCAGGCATTGGTGATAACGGATGGCAAATGCAGCTTCTTCGTCCACATAAGGTTCGACAAGCTGCGCGCCATAATAGCCATGATCCGAGCGAACATGGCACACGACCGCGATGTCGTGAAGGAGACAGGCGAGAATCAGCTTTTCCGGCAAGCCGTTCTTTTTGGCCAACGCTGCACTTTGCAGGAGATGTGCGCCGCCGCGCTTATTGATCAAGGCCCGCTTTTTCAGAAAGTCCATCAGCGTCGGTTTTTCCGGCATCTGCGGCAAGCGCGGCTCGTCATGCATTAGCACCGTACCTTGTAAATTGCTGGACTGTCCGGTGGCGAACTTGCCGATATTGGCAAACCAGGAATGGCCGACATATTTGCCAACGAGCTCGAGCATGACTTCTTCGAGCAATTCATCCTTCATGTCGGGCGACATATCCGCCGTGGCGCGCTCGCCTGCGATGCGGACGGCTTCGCTTACCAGGGCCTCTTGTGAGGCGGGACGGGTGACGGGCTTCTCTATTGTGGCATGAGACATGGGCTCGCTTCTCCGGATGCAGGTAACGCACTAATGTTTGCAACAATATTAGCATTAAATTGCAAATACTACGAGACTGAACCTCACCCCCTCACCCGCTCAAGCTCCTGCAGGCCCTTGCTCGCTTCTTCGCGCAAATCCTCCCAGATTGCGGCAACAAGTTGCCCAAATCGCTCGCCCCCCATCATCTTGGATGAGCGTGGATGGGGCAAATCGATTTCAACGACGCGTTTGATGCGTCCAGGGCGGAAGGACATGATGAGCACACGGTCCGACAATTGCACAGCCTCGGCGATGTTATGTGTGATCAGCATCGTGGTCTGGTTGAGCTCCTGCTGAATTTGCAGAACCTTGTCGCCCAGCAGCAGGCGCGTTTGTTCATCGAGCGCGGCAAATGGTTCATCCATGAGCAGAATTCTCGGGCGGAATGCGAGCGTCCGGGCGATGGCGATGCGTTGGCGCATGCCGCCGGACAATTCTGCGGGAAAGCGGTTTTCAAACCCGTCGAGCCCCACCAGATGCAAAAGCTCCATGGCGCGCTGCACGCGTTCCTCTTTGGTGATCCCTGCCGCCTCCATGGGAAACGTGACGTTATTGAGCGCCGTGCGCCAGGGGAAAGCGGATTCCTCCTGGAATACCATCCCGACTTCCTTGTGGCAGCCGCGAACCTGTATGCCGTCGACCTCGACGCTGCCCTCGTAATCCTCAATCAGTCCGCCGACGATATTCATCAAGGTAGACTTGCCACAGCCGGAAGGACCGATGATGGAAATGAATTCGCCCTGCCTGATATCGAGCGTCACAGGTTCTACGGCGCGCACATTGCCATGCGGTGTGACGAACGTTTTAGCGACGTCCTTGAGGCGCAGAACCGGGGCTTGCTTTACATCAGCCATGATAGCCATCCATCCGTTTCAAAGGCGGCACTTTGTACTCCCCTGGTTTGATCTGCACGAACAGGCGGCCGGCGCAACTTCCCGATTCAAGCATGACAAGGGCGTTTAGCATGGCGTCACTTGTCGAATGCCAGTCTGACCGAGCCGCGATCGCCGGGGCCTGGCAGTCTGACAAACCGGGCAATCACGGCATTTCCCAGCGAAGCCAGAATGAATATGAAAATTAAAACAGCCAGCATGTGTGCAATTGCAAACTTGTCACCATATTGACCCGCCAAAAACCCCATGCCCGCACGGGCCAATTTGTATTCGGACAACAGGCACCCGACGATTGAAACGGCGAGGCCGATCCGCAATCCCGTGGCAACGGCGGGGATGAGTGCAGGCAGATATATCATCCGTATGGTTTGCGAGCGCGTCAGGCTGAACGTGCGGCCCACCCGCAGAAGCGTCGGGGACACCTCCCGCACACCAGCTGCGATATTGAGCGCCATGGGGAAAAAGCACGATATCGATCCAAGAGCAATTTTCGAGCCCATTCCGACACCAAACAGAACAAGCAGAATCGGCAGGAAAACGATTTTCGGCGTCGGCGCGAGATAGTGAATGAAGGGCTCGAATATATCACCGGCGCGCCGGCTGATCCCAAGCGCCAGCCCTGCCGCCGTGCCTGTTACGGCGCCTAATACGAATGAAGTCAGCACTTCGAAAACAGTGACACCGAGGTGCTCGTAAAACTCGCGACTGACCAGCAACTGTCCCATCGCCCGTAAGATTCGAAATGCTGAGGGTAATACGTCATTGAAAAAAAGGCCCGACAGTCCGGCAAGCTCCCAGACGGCCAAAGCCGCGATCACGCCTGCGATACGCAACCGGCCCACCGTCCAGAAAGCGGTCTTTCGGCCTATGTATTCGACAGCAGCCATTTTTCCAGCTTTTCCGTGATCCAGAAGAACGCGACACTGACCAGTATAACAAAGAATATACCGGCATACATTTGCGGATAATCGAAACGATCGCCCAGATTAGCAATCAGCTGGCCAAGGCCGCCGACGTTCACCAGAAACTCCACACCAACGACATTAATGATTGCAAACAGAAGTCCGATCCTGATGCCCGTGAAAATGGACGGCAGAGAGGCAGGAAACATAATCATCCAGAACTGTTGTTTGGGTGTAAGATTAAACGTTCGGCCGACATTGAGCAGCACTGGCTTGACCCCGTCGAGCCCTTCCTTGGCTTTGAGCGCAATGGGAGGTGTGCAGCCGAGCGCGCCCATAGCGACAATCGTCCACATATTGCGGCCAAAAATGACGAGAAACAGCGGATACAGCAACACAAGAGGCGCAGAAGCCAGCGCCGCCAGCCAGCTTGTATAAGCCTCGCCCGCCGCTTTCCATATATGCAATATATATCCCGACGCGATACCGAAAACCGCGCCGATAGCCGCCGACATCAGTGCGGTCGCGAATGTGATCGCCATCGCTTCGCCAAGGCCGCCCTCGGCTACAATCTTTTCAAAGCCTTTCCAAACTGATGATGGAGCCGGCGCTGTGAAGGCGTTGATCCAGCCGGATCCAGAAGCTATTTCCCACAAGCCGACCAAGCCTGCGATCACCAGAAAGCGGATGAGCAGGGGCGGCAGGGTAAGTCTGGTTGACGCCATTGTTCTGGCCATGAAAATTTCCCGGATCAGTTGCGCCGGGCAAGCCCGGCTTCAACAGCTGCACGATCCTGGTGCATGACCCTAGGGCGCCAGCATATCGAACAGGCCCTTGACCTCTTCGGCCTTCATGAGCTTGTCAGTGAACTTAAAGTCAAATGACTGGGCCATGGAACGATCGAGATCGTTGATCTGCTTGATCTGCATATTGGCCTTGGGGTGGAATTTGTCGCGCACTTCTCGTGCGACGGCCACGGTGACCTCGCCAAAAGGCGCATAGATTTCCAGCGCCTTATCGTCGGAGTAAGCAAAATCAAGGCTCTTCTGCAACGCGCGATGGAAGCGGACCAGCATGTCGCGCTTGTTTTTCAGCGTATCAGCATTCGTGACGTGCACACGCGTCGTCTGCCCCTGCAGCGAAGGAACTTCGAGGCCGGTGAAGAGTATGCGCACCTTGCCCTCGGCAATTTCGTTCAACATGAACGGTGGAACCGCCCAGCCCGCATCGATCTGCTTCGACATAACCATGGTGTAGGAACCCGGCTGCGCGCCCGAGGGTACGACCTTGGCCTGTACCCCGAAATGACGCAGGGCCTCTTGAATGATCAAGTGAGTAGAAGAACCGGGCTGGGAGAAACCCAGAGTCTTGCCGGCGAGATCCTTTACACTCTTGATGTCGCTGTCGGTACGCACATACCAGAAGATCTCAGGCGTTCCCGTCATGGAGGCCGCGGTAATGCGGATGGGAGCGCCCTTCGAATAGCTGCCGATTGTGCCAAGAATGCCGTTGGATACGGCAAGATCGACGCTGCCGGCCAGCACCGCCTGCACAGTTTCGGAACCACCACGTGTGTAAAGCGGGTCAATGTCGAGGCCCACTTCCTTGAAGAAACCAGCCTTCTCGCCGATATAGGCGATACCTGTTTCCCAGGCGCCCTTTTGCGGCACGGCGAGTTTGAAGACTTCCGCCTGTGCGCTGCTGGCAAGAACAACGGCCGTCAAAGCCGTTGCCGCAAGAATTGATTTGAGCATTGTTCCCTCCCTGGATGCCATGCCATGCCGCCCTTCCCGGTGGCGGTACAACCGGCAGCAAACTAGCCGATCAATGCCCTTGCAGCAAATCCATAAGGTTCTCAACCTCTGCTATTTCTGGCCGGGAATATCGCGGTCCAGTCCTTTGGCTGCGAGTTCGCCGAGATAAGCCATGAAACAGGCCTCCTTGTTTGCGCCAAGCTCCCGCAAATAGGCCCATGAATAGATGCCTGTGTCATGCGCATCGTCAAAACGCAGCCGTAGCGCATAATTGCCTACCGGCTCCACAGCAATGATCGTCACGTTGCGCTTGCCACCGACGGTTTTACGCTCGGCCTCGGTATGGCCACGCACTTCAGCCGATGGACTTTGCACGCGTAGCATTTCAGCATCGATCTCGTAGGCCTCGCCGTTGTCAAAAGTGACCGAAAGAGCCCGCTTGTCTTTCGACAGGCGGATTTCCACCGGCCAGACTTCCTTGGACGCACTTGCCATCAAGGTTCCTGTGAGTCAATAAGCACGAATGCGATGCGGCAAGGCTTCTTGCTGCGATTGATCCAGGCGTGGTTTGTCGCCTGCTGAATGATGACATCGCCCGCCTTCAGGTGCACCTCTTGCCCTTCATCTACCAACATATCGATCTCGCCATGAAGAATGATGGCGTAATCAATGGAGCGCGTTGCGTGCATCAGGGGATGCGTGGCGGGCATATGCCTTTTGGGTGTGCCTTCGCCATGCTGCGATGAATGATAATCCTTCGGCAGAGCCTCGATCTCCGGCGTGATCGGCGGGATATCGACAATCCGGAAAATGGAACCACCGCGCGGCGGGGCGATCGGCACTTCCACTGTACCGCGATCAACTGTGCCGCCGACTTCAGCGGGACTGTCCTTGGTGGACCAGATCAGCCGCGAAACAGTGCCGCGTTGCGGGCGCACGCGCTTGTGCGGATTGGCGCCATCAAACAGGATCTTGGCCTTGCCGTGCTCGTCAACAACAGTCACGACCCGGCGGATTTCATCGGTGAGAGGCAATTCGCTCATGTCTCAGGCCCCTGCACATTGCAGGACAAAACCCAGCGTGAATTTCGCAAAATCATCATCCGTGGTGCCCATGCTCGACACAGTCGAGAAATGGTTATGGCCTTCGGCGCAACGGATTGACGGACCTGTGCCGGAGCGTTCGACAAGGAGTCTCGCCAGTTCAAAGCCCGGCGTGATGAGATTGGACGGATCATATTCTGCAACGCTGATGCAGATCGGGATTTTGCTATCCTTGACGTAATTCAGCGCAGAGCGGCGTTCGAACTGACTTTCATCTTCACCATAATACGCCAGCATATTCGCCGCTTTTGTACCTTTGGCGATGCTGTAGGGACCGCTGGACAACAGACCGCCCTTTACCAGTTTCTCACCCTTGATATCAGGATCAAACAGGAAGGTCGCTACATGCGCGGCGCCAGCCGAATGGCCCATGATGACAACCTTATCAGGATCGCCGCCAAATTCCTTCGCATGCGCGCGCGTCCAGTTCACAGCGCTCTCGATGTCTTTGGATGCAATCGGCCATTTAAATTCCGGCGCGAGACGATAATTGGCGATCACGCTTACCATGCCGTCACGCGCGGCGCAGGCGCCTATATTGCCGTAATAAAGGTCGTCTGAACGCTTGTCGCCGCCAACGAAACCGCCGCCGGGAATGTAGACGAAGACAGGCTTTCCGCTGCCGCCGTCCTTGTAATAGACGTCGAGCTTCTGGCGCGCGTGATCGCCATAGGCGACATCGATCTTTGACGAGACGCCGTCCATGATGCCCTTGAGCATCGGCGCGTACATGGCGCGCACGGCAGCGGAATTGTCGGGCGCAGCATTCTGGCCGAGCGCGGGAATGGCTTTGCGGATATGATCGGGCATGCTGGACATGGAAAGGTTTCCTCGACTGGTTTATTTGTGTTGTTGAATCGTCATCCCAGAAAAACTCGCACTATTTATCCGGGATCGCTGTTTTTCTGCGGCCGAATAACGGCTTGCGTTCCCTGATCGCCTGCAGCGTCCGGGACAGTTGACAGCGCTATTCCGCAGCCGCCTTCACATGTGGTTGCGGCAGCCGGTTCTTGAAATAGGGCAACACTTCCTTGGCGATGGCGATCTGGTTTTCCTGCACCATGGCATGAGGCATTGTGCCAAATTGCGTCTTGGTCAATGAAATGCCGAAGCCAGCAAGATCCTGATAGGCAGCAAGCTTTTCACGCACCGTATTAGGGCTGCCGACAATGACAACACCCTTTTCCAGAATATCCTCGGCGCTCTGCCTCTGGCTCATGAAGGCTTTCATTGCCCGCACGCGCTTGACCGATGCCACAGAGCTATAGCCCGGCGGGGACATCATCACCGGATTGCGGGAGAGGAAATCGTTGGCATAGGCTTCCAGATGGGGACGAACCTGCTTCAGGGCAAGTTCATCGGTTTCGGCCACATAGATAGCATTGGACCAGCAGAGTTGATCCGGCGAGGCCTGATAGCCGGCTTTGTCAGCTTCTTCGCGGAATAGGCTGAACGTCTGCGCTACAGCTGCAATCGGCGCCAGCGTTTGGCAATAGGTGTAACGCTTCTGCGCGGACCAGCGAATTGTATCAATCGATCCCGAAGACGGCGTGAAGATACGGGGATAAGGCTCGCTATAGGGCCGCGGCCAGGGGTTCACGTGTTTGAACTTGTAATACCGCCCGTCATATTCGAACGGGCCAGGTTGCGTCCACGCCTTGATGATAAGATCATGCGCTTCATGAAAACGCGCATGGGATTCAGCGGGGTTGATCCCCATTGTATGATATTCGGCGCCAATCCCGCGCACAAACCCTGCGATGAAACGCCCCTTGAGTAGATTGTCCAGGGTCGCAAATTCTTCTGCAATGACGAGTGGATTGTTGACCAACGGCAGCGCCCGGCCAAGCACGGCGACATCTCCATGCTTTATACTACGCGCAAGTGCACCAGCAAGTACACCCGGCGTCGGCATGATGCCGTAAGCCGTTTGATGGTGTTCGTTGACGGCTACACCATCGAAGCCGAGCTTGTCTGCGAATTCCAGCTGATCGAGATATTCATGATAGAGATCTGCGCCTTTCTTGGGATCATAAAAGGCATTCGAATAGGTCACCCAGGATGTGCCCTGTTTACGGATCTCTTCGAGATTGGCATGGGCATAAGGCATTAAATGGAAATTGAAGATTTTCATGCCGGGACCCTTTCCGTGTTCAGAAATTTCGAAACCGCGTTCACGAACGCGTCTGACTTTTCGATATAGGGCATATGACCGCTGCCCTCGATAATCTCTACGCGCGCGCTTTTGATCAGCTTCTGCCATTCATGGGCGTGAGCGACGGGAGCAATTTGGTCCTGCTCGCCCCAGACGATCAGTGTAGGTACGTCTACTCTGTGCAGCCATTTGCGCAAATTGGGATCGTGCCAGCGTGGTGACCAAGCCAGTTGCGCGATCACCATCTGGTTAGCGATGCGAGTGTCTTCGCTTTCCGGTGTCAGTTTAAATGCCTGTTCTGCCTTGCCAGCAGCAGGGTCTGCGAATTTATCGAGAACGCCTTGTTCTTCGGTGACGAGGAAAAGGTCGATCCCGTCGGAATCTGCCACTTTCATACCAGCCGCATCAACCAAGGTCAGATTGGCGATGCGTCCCTTGGCGCGAATGGCCATTTCAGCAGCAATCCAGCCGCCGAGCCCCAATCCCATCAGCCTGACACCCTGCAAGCCCAAAGTATCGATCATGTCGAGATAGAAATTCGCCATGTCGGCGACACTATCGAGCCATTCGGGCTTGGGCGCGCCGCCGAAGCCTGGATGCTCAGGCGCGATCACATCATTCGATTGCGCCAATGTGTCCATATAGCCGCGCCACCCTTCCGAAGCGTCATCGCCCCGGAGCAGGAAGAGCGGTGCGCCCTTCCCCGCCCGCATGAAACGCACAGCCGTGCCGCGCACGTCCAAACTCTGGTATTCCGGATTTGCCAAAACGCACCCCTGTCATTGGTGGGAAACTGAATCAATCCAAGGATCAAATCATGGGTTGGCCAAGATAAGGCCGGCCAGCGCGCTTGCACCAATTTTCCCAGGCGCGTTCCCAGGAGTAAGGCGTCAGGATTTTCTCCCATGCCTTGATTTCACCGTCAGTAAGAAATTTCAGCTTGCCAGTCAGCTGGCTCATACCCAGCGCTTCCTTCTGCAGCCGCGCATTGACGTCGAGCTGGATGGCCCGGAACACGCATTCGCGAATATTGGCACCCGCCACTGCGCAGCCATGCCCGCGCATCAGCGCCACGTTGCCAGAGCCCAGTGTTTTCACGAGGTCGCGGCCCATGGACATATTGACGACAAGCAGGTCAGTGTCGCCGAAATTATCTTCAGAATCCCAGACCGGAACTTCACGGCCGATGCAGGCGCCCACATGCGCCATGGGTTTCAGCTTCCAGCCCGTCACGCCGAATGGCAAAAGGCTGCCGGTGTGCGAATGGATGACGCATTGTACTTCCGGCCGGGCTTCGTAGATCGCGCCATGGATATAGCGTTCCAGATAAGGTTTGCGTTCGCCCGCATCCACGGCCGAGCCATCCAATTCAAACGTTATGATGTCTTCAGGCACGATCAAGTCGGGGGCGCGGGCGCGCGACAACAAATAACGCTTGGGGTTTTCGGGATGACGCACGCTGATGTGGCCGAATGAATCCAGTATTTCCTCGCGCGCCAGAATGCGATTGCCGGTGACGAGCTCTTCAATAATTTCCTGCACCTTTGACATACTTCTCTCCCGTTTGACTTCTTTTTGTATTGTTTATCCGACTACTTGAACGGCACGCGGAGCAGGTCCGCGAGCTGTTCGGCAGACAATTCTTTGGGGATATATTTGAACTGCACAGCGTCCCGTTGCAAGAGGTCGATACCCCTGATGACATCCGGGTCGAGATCGGCTTTGGGATAGGTCGTTTCGAATGCTTTTTGCGCTACTTCGAGTTTGAATTCGCCCCATTTGGCATAGGCCTCCAACGCTTTGGGATCAGAATACAGCCATTCGCGCGTTTCCCGATAGGCCGCCATGAAACGCAGCATCACGTCGCGGCGCTTTTCCAGCGTATTAAGATTGACGATCAGAACCCGCGGCGTGACATTCTGCAAATCGGGCACCTCGCTGGCACGGCCGATGAGCCGCACTGTCCCGTCGAACACCTTGTCGAGGAGAATTGTGCCGCCCGACCAGCCCACATCCACCTGTCCGCTCATCATCTGCGTGAAGGAGGATGCCGGCCCACCAACGGGCGTTTCTTTGAACGCGATCTTGAAAAAATCCTTGAAGGCCAGAACCGCCGTATTGGTGGAAGATCCGCGCGTCGAATAGGAAACAGTTTTGCCTGCCATATCACGAAAAGTCTTGATGGGAGAGTCCGGCCTTACATACCAGAAAAGATCGTTGGCACCATGCATGGTCGCACCAAATATGCGAACTGGAGCGCCTTTGGCAAAGACGCTCATCACGCCTAACGTACCCGCGCTTACCCCGATATCTGCGCTACCGGAAATGACGGCCTGAACGGTTTCACCGCTTCCCTGAGTGTAAACTATTTCCAGCTCAATGCCATGTTTTTTGAATATCCCGACTTCGCCGCCCAAGGGCGCAACAGCATTCTCAAAAGCGCCCTTCTGGCCGATTGCAAGCTTGAGTTGATCGGCAGCAAAAACTCCGGTGGATAAACAAAACACAAGAAGTGTTGCCACGCCATGCGCGAGGATTTTTCCGCGCCCGGATTTGATGCCCATATCGCTTCTCCCATTTCTCGAATTCAGGTCCGCGACCCACTGATCCATGAATCAGCCTGCAGAATTGCCGCTACCGGCGCCGGTCCCACTTTTGAGTTCCGGTAGTCTAGCCCGAAATCCCAGAGATTTACAAAGCAAGATTGGCATGTCATTTACTCTGAAAACACAAGGTACCCGGCGCGGCCTCCCTGGGACGGAAGAGAACCGCGCGATCAATACAGGAGCAGCTGCGAACCGGTCGCGTGTCCCGGTTCTCGGCGGAACATGTCCCATCCCAATTTTACAAATGATTCTGTGCTATCAGAATGTGCGGCGCCTAAAGCAACCCGCCGCTTCGGGCACTCGCACTTCAAGAAGAGCTGTTACATTATAACGATTTCGAGATCGATAGTCTCGATAGCACATAAGCTCTCGCCCTTTTTGTTCTGGTCTTCCTTTTATTTCCTTCACGGCCTGATCAATCCACATCCTGAACAAGAGACTTTCTCATGAAGCTTACTGGAAAAACTGCAGTCATCACCGGCGGAGCCGGCGTAATCGGTACTGCAACAGCCAAACGGTTCCTGGCGGAAGGCGCGCGCGTGGCGCTCGTCGATAGAGATCAGGCACAATTGCAAACAGTCCTGGCCAGCCTTGGACCTGGGATAGCCATTGCGATCACGGCCGACGTCACCAAAGGCGAGGATTGCGCCCGGTATGCGCGCGAAGCGCAGGCGGCCCTCGGGCCCATAGATGCGTTTTTCAACAACGCTGGAATTGAAGGCAAGTTCGCACCGCTGCCGGAATTCTCCGAGGAGGTTTTCGAAGAGGTTTATGCGGTCAATGTCCGCGGCGTGTTTCTCGGCCTCAAATACATGTTCCCGGTGATGCGCGACGGCGGCAGCATCATCATCACATCCTCGACTGCGGGGTTACGTGGCTCGCCAAATTTCGCCGCCTACACCATGAGCAAGCATGCTGTGATTGGCCTTATGCGCACAGCTGCTGCGGAAGGCGCGCCCCGGCGTATTCGCGCCAATACAATTCATCCGGCGATGGTAGAGAGCAACATGATGCGGCGGCTCGAAATGCAGCGGGTCGGCAATCGCACGCTTGAAGACATTCAACAGGAATACAGATCCAAAATCCCGCTGGCCCGTTATATCGACCCTTCAGAGATTGCGGCTTCGGTTGCATGGCTAGCCTCGGACGATTCACGTATGATTACGGGTTCGCAACATGTCGTTGACGGCGGGGCGATGATGATCTGACGAATTTGCAGGTTAGTGGATTTAGGTCTGGGAGGGCTGAATATTGAAATACCGGCGGATCGGCGTAACGCAACTTGAACTTTCGGAAATCGGCTTTGGTTGCGGCGGCAATGCGGGGCTGATGGTGCGTGGCGAACTCAAGGAACAGACGCGCATGGTGGCCCGCGCGCTTGAACTGGGCATCAATTATTTTGACAATGCGCCTGACTACGGGAACGGCAAGGCAGAAGAAAATCTCGGTCTGGTGCTGCGTGAACTCAAGCACCGTCCGCTCCTCAATTCGAAGGTGGAGATACGAGCCGAAAATCTCGACAATATCGCAGATCACGTTGTCCATTCAGTTGAAGCCAGTCTGAAGCGGCTCAATGTGGAGTACCTCGACTTGGTGCAAATTCACAATGGGCCGGTGTCCGTACCTCCCAAACTCGAAGGTAAAGTCTATACACACTTGTGGATTGAAGACTTTCTGGCTCCCGGCGGCGCCATTGATGGTCTGTTGAGGCTGAAACGTGATGGCAAGTTGAAGCATTGCGGCTTCATCTGCCGTGGCAACGATGGACAGGAAGTGCGCGACCTCCTTGATACGACCTATTTCAGCCTCATCAACGTACC
Source organism: Beijerinckiaceae bacterium (assembly GCA_947474545.1). GTDB lineage: Bacteria > Pseudomonadota > Alphaproteobacteria > Rhizobiales > Beijerinckiaceae > Terripilifer. The sequence goes on from CANJJI010000009.1 coordinate 29,889, forward strand.
CTATACACTTTTCAATCCATCCGCCGGGCGCGCCATGCCGGAAGGCCTTAAAGCCACGCTTGATTTCGGTAACGTCATTCCTGAAGCGGCAGCCCGTGGTGCTGGTTCTGCTATTTACGCGCCGCTCGCCAGCGGTGCATTGACGGACGATGCGATTTCGGGCGCCCACCGCCATCCACTTGCAAGGCAGGAAGACCCCAGCGGCGAAAATGCGCAAAAGGACCGAAAGCGCGCGCTATCTCTCGCGTTTCTAGCTCGCGATAATGGTATCAGCATGGCGCAGGCAGCATTCCGCTTTATTCTGGATCACCCTGCGGTCACCGTCGCACTTGGTGGATTCTCTTCGCTGCAACAATTGGAAGAAATCGCGGCGGTTCCGGATCTACCTGGCTTTTCCGCCATGCATATGGCGCGCCTTGATACTGTCTGGCGGAACAATCTGGGCGTTTAGCCTGTCACTCAGGTTGTTTATGCTGCAAGCCAACGCTCTTGGCCTAAACTCAAGAATGACTCGATATCAGCGCCCGGCATTGGACGGCTGATCAGATAGCCTTGAGCTTCGGTACAACCTTCGGTCTTCAGCCACTCGAATTGTTCGTGCGTCTCTACCCCTTCGGCGGTCGTCGTTACGCCGAGTTCATTAGCCAGTCCGATGATGGCGCGCACCATAGCGCGCGTATTGGCGCTTGTCGCCAGTTCGCGCGTGAAGCATTGATCGATCTTGATCTTGTCGAAAGGGAACATTCGCAAATAATTAAAACTCGAATAACCCGTACCAAAATCATCTAGGCTTACGCGGATGCCCAGACTGCGCAGCTGGTGCAGAATTTCAAGCACGATACCGTTATCGCCGAGCAAAACGGTTTCGGTGATTTCGAGCTCGAGGCGGGATGGCGCGAGACGGGATTTATCCAATGCCGAGACCACAGACGACAGCAACCCATGATTTTGCAATTGCACAGCGGAAATGTTGACCGCAAACTTGGTTTCATGCGACGTTCGCGCGGCGTCTGCGCAGGCTTGCTGCAACGCCCAATCGCCCATTGGGATGATAATACCGAGCTGTTCGGCTATCGGCACGAATTCGGCCGGAGATATCATACCGCGAGTTTTTTGATCCCATCTCATCAGGGCCTCGAAACCACTAACCGAAGATGAGCGAAAATCGAACAGAGGCTGGTAGAAAAGTTTGAACTCTTCTGCAGCAGCTGCCTTGCGCAGATCCGATTCCAACGCCCGTCGGGCATGTGCACGGGCGTTGATTTCAGCCTCGAAATAGCAGAATTTGTTCCGGCCCTCTGCGGCAGCGTCATGACAGGCCATTTGTGCGTTTCGCATGAGCGTATCGGCGTCAGCGCCATCGGCGGGCACCATCGCAATGCCGATAGCGCAAGACAGAACGATCTCATGGCCGTTGATATCGCACGGCGCTGGAATGACATCAATAATTCTGTCTATCAGGCGGCTTGTCGTCCCGGGCCTTTCAGCTGTTGCCAAGGCGATTGCAAATTCGACCTCACCCACACGCGCCAGCAAATCGTGTTCACAAACAATCTCCCGCAGGCGGCTGGCTACATTTTTCAACAGCAAATCAACAGCAAATTGCTCCAGCCCCGCAATCGCTGCCTTGAAACTATCAAGCACAACATGAATCAGAACCGGTTGAGCACCGGCTTCACGGGAATCCGTCAAACGTTTAGCCAGGTAGTCCTGCAAAAGAACGCGATTTCCCACTCCCGTCAGTGCATCATAATGCGTCATGTGGTGAATTTGGGCGTCGGACCGTTCGCGGCCTGCAATTTCATTGGCAAGACGATGGTTAGTTTCAATCAGGATTGCATTGGCCTCTTGCAAGGCTTTCTGGGCAGACACACGCGCCAGTTGTGATTGAACGCGCGCAAAAACGACTGGAAAATCCACGGGCTTGGTGACATAATCATTCGCGCCCTGTTCCAGCGCCCCAGCGATATCTTCGCTAAAGCTTTTACCAGTCACCATGATAACCGGCAATTGGTCAGGCGAATATCTTGCCCGAATGATTTTAAGCACTTCGATACCGTCCATTTGCGGCATCATGATATCAAGAAGCACAGCATCAATGCGTTCGCGCTCGATCATTTCCAGCGCCTTGATGCCGCTTTCGGCCTCGACGATCTGGAACCCTCTTTTGACAAACCGCCGCAGCAGCACGAGTCTGTTGTCTTCTATGTCGTCAACAAGCAATAGCCGTGGCGCATCCTGCAATGGTGTCATCATGATCACTGGCCGAAAGTTCGATGTATTGGGCCATGTTAATATGTATGAAAAAAATTAATAATCATTTGCGTAACGGAAAGACGTGATCTTGGGCCAGCGGGTTTGCTGCGACAAAAACCGATAGCTGGACAACCCCGGGGCCATGTTCGTGACAGGCCCGGGGTTCAACTGGCAGTCTTAAAGTTATAAAAAATCAAGCCTTCTCCATGCGGGCAAGTTCCGCTTCCTCGATCCGCTGATGCAATTGCTTCACGAGATCCACAGCCGGTCCGTAGCGGTCAACGTCATCCTCAGCAAATCCCTTGTGATAGAGTTTGCGATAATCCTGATTGCCCGCAGCATTGCCGAGCGCGACACCCTTTTCCTTGTCCCAGCCCTTAGGCGGCTCGCCGGCGCCAAACAAAATCTCGCCGGGATCGTCGCGGAAGACGTTCATGGGGTCCTTGCCCTCTTCCACCAGCTTGATCTGTTCCTCAAGCTGACGGCGCAAAAGCACGATGGGCACATCGGTACGACCGAGCAATTCCTGAGAGCGATCAACGATATCGCCCTGAGCCCACCACATAATTGCATCCTGCGCAAGGATATAGTCGAGGATCGGCTTGCCGTTCTTGTCGAACAAGGGCGGCTCATAATAGGGCACCACGTCCTGTTTGGGTGCCTCAATGCCTTGCGGCGCAGAATAGACCTGATAGCTGATATGGAGCGTACTGGTGTCATCGATGGGCACGCGAACCTGAAAATCGCTGCGCGGCCCACCAGGCCGTCCCGTGTTGGTGTAGAAGGGGAACATTACCGTTGAGTGGCGGCGCGCCATATCTTCCTCGGCGCCAAGTGCTTTGGAATAGACGATACTTTTCTCAAAGCCGTATTTCGTGGTTTTGGCGGTCACTTCCTTGATGCCGACGCCCCATTTCTTGCGATTTTTCAATGTGTGCTTTTCGCTTGCAGCGCGTTCTTCAAAACGGCCTTCGCGCTTGAGAATATATTCGAAGAAATAGCCGTGCCCATAGACACTATGTGTGGGGTCGCCCGTGTTCTCCTGGCATTGCAGCCAATTGCAAGGGAGAACGTTGATTGCGATCTGACGCACCGAATTGGGCCAGACATAAAGATCCCAGCGCGGCAGATGCGGCGCTGGCAGCGGCCCCATATAGGCGAACACAAGGCCCCCCAGTTCTTGCACCGGATAGCCTTTCAGCTTGCGGCCAATTTTGCCGCAGGGCGTGGCCTCCATGGGACGCTCGATGCATTCGCCCTTTTCGTCATAAAGCCATCCGTGATAGGGACAGCGCAGGCCGTTGTCGTCAGGAATGCCCCATTGCAGGTCGACCAGCCGATGCAGACAGCGATCACCGATGAGTCCAAGGCCACCGTTATTATTGCGATACAGCACTAGGTCTTCGCCCAGAATGCGGATCTTGCGTACCGGGTTCTCAAGCAATTGCGCCAGAGGCGCGACGGGAATCCAGTAACGGCGCAATAATTCCCCGCATGGCGTACCGGGGCCGACGCGGGTGAGGCGTTCATTCTGATCGCGGGTGAGCATGACTCTCTCCTACTCCGTTACGTTGATTTACTTCAGATATTTGGCGGCCCGCTCCACCACATCGGGCGGGAAAGCATAGACGCGCTGCATGAAGTTCTCGATATCGAAGTGATCGGAAAAATCGACTCCGGCAGGCGATGCATTCGTCCAGTCGCGCACGAATTCGGGATCATCCTTTGTCGCTTCCAAGGCGGAGCGCAAGACTGAAAGCCTGCCAGCTGGCACATCCGGCGGGGCCGAGAACGCCCTGAAGAAATGGGCGCTTCCAAAGACCAGTTCCATGATCTGTCTGGCTTCGTCAGTCTTTGCCAGTTCATAGGCGACGGGAACATCGGGAAGATCTGGATTGCGCTTCAGGGACATCTGCAACATCACAGTTACAAACCTCCTGTCCAGCCAATCCTTTTGCGCGTTCTTGAGTGTGAACCAGTCTCCACTGGCTCTCCCGTGCACCTCGCCGCGCTCAATCGCAAGGCTGATTTCCGAAGTGCCTCCGCGATAACCGGCAATCACCTTGAATTTTGTACCCAAGGTATCATTGGCGAGGTTCGCATAGGCGCTTGTTGCATCAGGGCCGCTGGCCCCCATCACCAGTTCATGATGTAAAGCCTGTTCGTAGGTGATGGCAGGCGCATCGGTTCGCACCATCACGATGGGTGTTCCACGCGAGGCGATCGACCCCAGCCATCCAAAACGGCGGGGATCAAATTGCACACCTGGCAATTTCAGTAATGGTGCGAGAGTCATCAGATCGGCATAAAGAGCAATCACAGAACCGTCGCGGGGGGACGTGTTGTAGACATAATTGGCGGCGACAACAGTACCGGCGCCCGGCATATTCCGCACGACGATATTGGGATTACCGGGAATGTATTTGCCAATATAGCGGGCGAGAATACGCGCAGATTGATCATAGCCGCCGCCAGGCGCATAGCCCACGACTATTGCGAGCCCCTGGTTGCGCCAGAATTTGGCCAGATCCTCAGAGGGCTGCGCACAAGCTACACCCGCCGCCCCAATGAGCGCGGCCAAAGTTGCGAGCCAAAGTACAGGCCGTGCGCCGCGAAACGGCATAGTGTCCCTCCCGGCGAATGCTAATCATCGCCGCCGTTTTAGCTATTTTATGCGCCCTGCCCACCGGGATTGCAATTGCGATAGCTGCATAGCTGATGTGGCAGCGCATGTGCAATTGGAGCCTTAATGGCGTAAAAAATTCCAGCCCTCCGCTCATAGCGATGAAAGCCTGTCCAGACATGTCACTGATGCCAGAAGACCCCATTTTGCGCCGTATCGCGGACTTCGTGACGGCGAAACGCGCGCAGACGTTGCCTACGGGACAAATAGAGGCGCTCACCATCAGACTGATTGACGCGATCGCCTGCGCCGCCATGGCGCGTCCGGAACCTGATAGCCGGACGCTCATAGACTCTTTCATATCACCGGCGAGCCCCAATGCGGCAAGCCTGATTGGCGGCGGCATTGCATCCGTCGACGATGCCGTCTTCTGCAATTCATTTCTCATTCGCAAGGCGGACTGGAACGATACTTATATTGGCAGAAACGGCGGTCACCCCTCTGACTTTATCGGTGGTGTCCTGTCGGCCGGTGAACATGCTGGCAAGAGCGGGCTTGACATTCTACGCGCTATCGGCATCGGCACCCATGTGATGCTGGATTTCTGCGATGCCGCCAATTCGCTGTCTCGCGGCTGGGACCCGGCGACTTATGTCGGACTTGCTGCAACTGTGGCGATGGGCTGCGTTCTCGATCTCGATGAAGTTGAAATTGCAAACGCGCTCGCCATGACAGCGGTTTCCCGCAACATGTTGCTGGCGCGGACAGGCCGCGTCTCAACCTGGAAGAACCTCGCCTCTGCCAGCGCCGTGCGTGATTGCCTGTTTCATGTGCGCATGGCGCAAAGGGGACTCAGCGGGCCAGACCCGGCCTTTTCAGGCGAATTCGGCTTTGAGAAAAATATTTCCGGGCCACTCGCTCTGGAACTTGATCCCGCACGTGACCGCAGTGGAGACAGCCACCTTAAATTCTATCCGGCCATCTATCACGCGCAAGGACCTCTGGAATCCTGCATTGCCCTGCACAGCGAAATAGCCGGCCGCAATATCGAAGACGTCTGCGTGGATATTTATGATTTTGCAATCCGCTACACTGCCGACAATCCAGCGAAATGGACGCCGCACAATATCGAGACGGCCGACCACTCCCTGCCCTTCCTTGTGGCACATGCATTGTTACGTGGCGAATTCGGTCCCGGCAGCCTTCATGCTACCTTGCATGATGAGCAGGTTCGCGCTCTCGCCCAGCGGGTCCGGGTGAACGCAGATACAAATTTTTCTGCTCGCTGGCCCGATGCTACACCATCAAGAGTGCGAGTCACAGCAAACGGACTTACGCACGAGCGGATAATCGAACATATCATCGGGCATCCCATGCGCCCTCTGAGTTACGATGATGTCCGCGCGAAGTTCATGACCTGCGCCGCGCCAATGGCAGGCGTAGCGCGCGCGCAAGACTGGTGCGACGCCTTGGAACATTTCGCAGAAAAGCCCAGTATATTGGGCCTTCTGACGCCCGCATGAGGGCGTAGGCCGGACTCGCTTACTGAGCGAGCTTGGCCGCCTTAACGACCTTGTCCCATTTGTCGACTTCAGAGAGCCAGAATTTTCCAGCCTCCGCAGGGCCGATAAATTCAACATCCATGCCCTGTTGCTCGATATTGCGTCTGAATTCTGCCTGCTCGGACAACGCCTTTAGTGGCCTGCCAATGATTTCCTTCACTTCAACGGGCGTGCCGGCGGGCACGAGAATGCCAAACCATGAACTGACTTCCGCGTTCTTCACACCGAGTTCACTGAGTGTTGGCACATCCGGAAGCGAACGGTGGCGCGCATGCGCAGCTACCGCGAAGGCGCGCAATTTCTTCTCATTGATATTCGGCAGCGCTGCCGAGAGGTTATCGAACATCATCTCGATTTCTCCGCTCACCAGTGCACGCATGCAATCGGCCCAGCCCTTGTAGCTGACGTGAGTGAAATCAGTACCGGTCTGCAGCTTGAACAATTCGGCTGACAAATGCAGAGTCGTGCCGATGCCATTAGAGCCGACATTGATCGCGCCGGGAGAAGCTTTCGCTGCCGCAATCAATTCGGCAACGCTGTTCACTTTGAGCTTTGGTCCCGCTACAAGAATATTAGGGACTGTCACCATGATCGCAACCGCCGTGAGATCGGTTCCGGGCCGGTAGCTCGGCTGCTTTTGCAATGAGGCTGTGATTGTCGAAAACGCGCCACCCAGCAATTGCGTATAACCATCAGCGGGTGATTTGGCGACATATTCAGTGCCGATATAGCCCCCTGCCCCACCGCGATTTTCAACGACCACGGTTTGTTTGAGCGCATCCTGCATCACGGGTTGAATGAGGCGCGCCAATATATCTGTGCTGCCAGCAGGCGGCGCGGGGACGACAATCTTGATCTGCTTATTAGGGAATTGTGCAAACGCCCCACAAGTAGGCAATGTTAGCGTTAGTGCGAGTAACAACTTGCCAATTGTCATTGCCATATGCTCCTCCCCGAACATGTGATGGTTATTTCTGCTGCGAAACACTCGCCGCAGCAGTTTTAAGTCACGCACTCACTTTTGCACGCATGGACGGATAATCGGTATAGCCTTTCGCGCCGCCTTCATAAAAGGTCGTGGCATCTGCAGGATTGAGTGGCGCATCTTGCGCCATACGCTCGACGAGATCTGGATTTGAAATAAAGGGCACAGCGAATGCGACGAGGTCAGCCAGTCCTGATGCTATGGCCTCGTTGGCAGCCGCTTTGTCGTAACCGCCGTTCACGATCAGCGGCCCTGTAAAGGCTTTGCGCAGGGCGGGAAGCACGGCGGGAACATCAGCCGACGGCGACTGACGCAGGCCCGGCCTTATCGATTCAATTAGATGTACATAGGCAATGCCGCGTTCGTTGAGCGCGGCTGCTGCATAGGCAAAAGTCGCAACCGGGTCGGCATCGGCTATGCCATCGGCTGTTGCATGTGGGGCGAAACGTACGCCCACCCGGTCGCGGCCGAATACGGCAATGGCTGCGTCGGTAATTTCCATCAGGAAACGCGCGCGATTTCCAATGGGGCCGCCATAGGCGTCTGTCCGCACATTGCTGCCCGAACGCAGAAACTGGTCGATCAGATAGCCGTTAGCGCCATGAAGTTCGACGCCATCCATACCGGCCTTCTTTGATAGTTCGGCTGCATTTCTGAATTCATCGACGACACCAGGAATTTCCGCGGTTTCCAGTGCACGCGGGACCGCAAATGGAAGCATGCCGTTGAGGCCGTTGATCTGTCCTTTGGCTGCGATGGCCGACGCCGAAAGCGGTTGCGCGCCGCCCGGCATGCGCGAAGGATCAGCTTTCCGGCCCAGATGATAAATCTGCTGAAACACTCGCCCGCCCGCACCATGCACCTTGTCCGCAACTATGTGCCAACCGGCTGAATGGTGTTCGCGATATATCGCAGCACCGTTGGCCCGGCTCACGCTATTAGGCGAAACGCTACCGGCTTCCGTGATGACAAGACCTGCAGAGGCCCGCTGGGCATAATATTCCGCGACGAGTTCATTGGCGGCATTGTCAGCATTGCAACGCGCCCGTGCCATGGGAGCCATGACGATACGGTTCGGCAATTCAAGCGGCCCAACCCGTACGGGCGAAAAAATGTCCATGGAGTTTCCCCGGCTTCCAAATGTTATTTTGGCTCAGCTTAACAAGCTTTCGCCGTTCGGGGAAAGCGGCTTTCGAAAAAAGCTTGGCGACTTGCGCCAACACATGCAATTTGGGCGCTCAATCACGCGGGACCATCCGGGAGGGGTTATGAAACAGGCATCGGGATTGCGCATTTTGGCGCTTGCACTGACCTTTTTGCCCCTGGCGCAGGGCGCAAGTGCGCAGAGCGTCGCGGAATTCTACAAGGGAAAGACGCTTGAAATACTTGTGCCAAGCGTGCCCGGCGGCGACTATGATTTGCGCGGGCGGCTCATTTCGCGCCATATGGGCCGGCTCATACCCGGCAATCCACAATTGGTGGTGAAGAATATTCCCGGTGGTATTGGGCTCGCCGCCGCCAACCAGCTTTACCGGGTCTCGCCGCGCGATGGCACGGTGCTGCATATGATTTTCCAGAATATGCCGGTGTTGCAAGCGATCGGCGCCAAAGGCGTACAATTCGACGTGCGGGAATTTGGCTGGATCGGAAACACGACGAATAGCCCCAATGTCATCAATTCCTGGCACACAACGGGAATTACCAAGATTGAAGACGTTTACACAAAGGAATTGGCTGTCGGCGCGCCGGGGGCGGCCTCTACTTCCTATGTATATCCTGCGGCGCTCAACCAGACGGTTGGAACCAAATTCAAGGTCGTGACCGGATATGGCGGCGGGGCGCAGGTCGATCTTGCGATGGAACGCGGCGAAGTCGGCGGGCGCGGCTCCAATTCCTGGGCCTCCTGGAAGGCGGGACATCCGCACTGGCTGACGGAAAAAAAGATCCACATTCTGGTTCAGATCGGGCTCACCCGCGCAAAGGATCTGCCAGACGTGCCGCTCATGTTCGAGCTCGCTAAGAACGACGATGACCGGGCGTTCTTGAAATTTCTCTCGTCCGACATGGGCATTTCGCGCGCGGTCGTGACGACGCCGGGCGTCCCCGAGGCGCGGCTGACGGCGCTGCGGAAAGCCTTTATGGACACAATGGCCGATGCTGAATTTCTCGCCGACGCGGCCAAAACCCAGCGCGATATCGAGCCCTCTTCAGGCGAAGAAGCATTGGAGATCGCCAAGTCCATGATCGAGGCCAGTCCACGCGTGCTCGAACGTGTGAAGGAAATCCTTGAGCCTGTGTCGAAGTAATAGATGCACGTCTCACAGAGACACGCGGACCGTCGGCTTGGCCTCTATTGAGCGCGCGGCTGGTTTCGCTTCAACAGGTGGAACATGATCAACACGTGATACGGGCTCGATCGGCGCAGCAGGAACCGATTGTACTTCCACAAGCGGCTTAGCTGAGAACCGGTTCGCCCGGTCAATCGCCGCCAGCACTGATGAATTGCCGGCGGCAAAATGCGATGCATGCGCCAAAGCTGCAAATTCAGAGCCAGAGTGCTGTGTGTTTGCTGCGCCAGTGAATACCTTGAGGCCGTCAATTGTCACCACCACATCGCCGCGCCGGAGGGTGGGATCACGGAGGAATGGGCCCAATGGCCCAGGTAATACTTCGGGCCGGAGCGCCGCTGATTTGCTGCTAGACCCTGATGACTTGGTTGCCGAAACCGCCTTGACTATTTTTGCGGCAGGTTTTGCCTTTACCCGCTGAGCTGGTTTCATCCGGATGCCCTGGGCGCCAGAAACCAGGGGCACATCATATTGCGGCCTCGGAACATGGACTTGCTGCTGGGCAGGCCGGATACCGAACAATGTTTCAAAGAAGCCCGCAGCGGCAACGGGTCCGCCAAGCGCTGGGAGCAGAATTAGCGCCGAGATGCTGGGCAAAATGATGCGAATTGCTTTGCTGGCCTTACGGATGCCCGCCTTTGCAGATGCGAGCGTGCCCTCAGATGTGTTTTTCATGGCTGCCTCTCCTGAGTTGAGTGCAAGAACCACGATGGGAGCCTTTAGACTGTGCGATTTCGCACATGTTTAGTCCAGCGAGACCACAAAATTTGAAGGGCGGCAATCGCTTGCCGCCCTTGCAACCTTGAAATCCATTTAAATAGCGGCCCTCAATCGAGCCGGAATTTGCCCATTTCGCGATGCTCCGCGCCGATGCGCCTGACTGTGCCGGTAACCGAGCGATAGATCAGCGTATCGGTGTTGATGATGTCCTTGCCGAACCTCACGCCCTGAACCAGAGGTCCGTCGGTAACACCAGTCAGGCAGACTATCACGTCGCCATTCGCCAGTTCCTTCATGTTGTATTTCCGCTTGGGGTCTGTGATCCCCATCGTGCGGGCGCGTTCGACCTTTTCAGGTGTATCGAGCACGAGACGGCCCTGCATCTGGCCGCCTACGCAACGCAAGGCGCCTGCCGCTAGTACGCCTTCAGGTGCGCCGCCTGTGCCCATGTACATATCAACGCCGGAAATCGCTGTTTGCGCGCAATAGATGACGCCGGCGACATCGCCATCGGTAATCATGCGCACGGACGCACCGGCGCGGCGGCAACCATCGATCAAGCCCTGGTGGCGTTCGCGATCCAGAATGAGCACTGTGATTTCACCAGGGGTCACGCCCTTGGCCTTGGCGAGCGCACGAACATTTTCTTCAGGGCTCATGTCGAGATCGACCACACCTTCGGGATAGCCCGGACCGATGGCAATTTTTTCCATATAGACGTCAGGCGCATTGAGTAGAGCGCCTGCCTGGGCCACCGCCATGACAGCCACTGAACCTGCCATATCCTTGGCGCAGAGTGTCGTGCCCTCGAGCGGATCAACGGCTATATCGACCTTCGGGCCCGTCATCGTGCCTACCCGCTCACCGATGAACAGCATGGGGGCTTCGTCACGTTCGCCCTCGCCGATGACAATCGTGCCATCAATCGGCAGGCGGTTGAGTTCACGGCGCATCGCGTCAACGGCAGCCTGATCGGCGGCCTTTTCATCGCCCCGGCCGCGCAGATGCGCAGCGGCAACGGCGGCGCGTTCGGTCACGCGTACGAGTTCCATAGTCAGAATACGTTCGATGATATCCTGCTGCTTGATTACGAGATCGGCCATCTGGGTCCCCTGAAGGCGGGTTGTGTTCGAATAAAATTATTCGCGTTCGATTCGGATTACCTGCGGTGTGCCTGCTATGTACCCGTCTCCGACGGCGGCATCCAGTGCCTCGCGGATCAATGCCTCAGTTGTTGCATATGTAATTAACACAACTGGAACGGGATTGCCGGGCTTTCCTGTGCTACGGGCCGATCCGGCTGCCTTCTGCATGATGCTTTCCAGCGAAATCTGGCGTTCTGCAAGGCGTGTAGCGATGGCGGCGGCGGCACCCGGCCGGTCCTGCACGCTCAGGCGGACGTAATAACCGCCTTCATGTTCAGCGATTTCAGGACGCCCGGGCCGGGTCAATGTGGCAACCGGCAGTCCGAATGGCGCTGAGCGTATGCCTTTGGCGACATCGGCAATATCGGCCACTACGGCTGAGGCTGTCGCCTCTCCACCTGCGCCGGGGCCGACCAGAGTGAGTTCCTTCACCGCATCGGCATCGACAGTGACCGCATTGGTCACACCCATAACCTGCGCAATCGCCGAGGACAATGGCACCATGGTGGGGTGCACGCGCTGCTCTATGCCGCCTGCTGTGCGCTGAGCCACGCCCAGAAGCTTGATCCGGTAGCCCAGTTCCTCTGCCGATTCGAGATCGGCCAGAGTGATTGACTGAATCCCCTCAACATGGATCGCGTTCGCATCAACCTGCGTTCCGAAGGCCAGAGAGGTCAGGATCGAGAGCTTGTGGGCCGTGTCAAAGCCGCCGATATCGAAGGTCGGATCGGCTTCCGCATAACCAAGTCGCTGGGCTTCCTTCAGGCATTCGTCGAAGGAAAGACCCTGCTGCTCCATATTGGAGAGGATATAATTGCAGGTGCCGTTGAGAATGCCGTAAACGCGCTCGATGCGATTGCCGGCCAATCCCTCGCGCAAGGTTTTGACTATGGGGATGCCACCGGCCACCGAGGCCTCGAAGGCCAAGGGCACCTTGTTGACTTCCGCGAGGGCCGCCAGCGCCATCCCGTGTTTGGCGAGCAACGCCTTGTTGGCTGTAACGACTCCTTTGCCACGCTTGAGAGCTGCCTCGACCGAGGCCCGCGCGGGGCCCTCATCGCCGCCAATCAGCTCTACAAAGAGATCAATTTCAGCTTTTTCCGCCAACGCGACGGGATCGTCGAACCATTCGAGGCCTTCCAGATCGATTCGCCTGTCGAGGCTCCGGTCACGCGCGGACACAGCGACGACCTCGATCTTCCTGCCTGTCCGGGCTGTCAGCGCCTCAGCCTGGCGGCGCAGAAGCCGGATGACGGATGCGCCGACGGTCCCAAGGCCCGCTATGCCGACGCGCATGACAGTGCTCATAAACATTGATCCGTGCTGGACGCGGGTTACTCCCGCAAAGCGCGCCTTGTGCCTGATTTTGGGCGAGGGTTCAAGGAAGCCTCTCGATCCAAATCACACGGCAATCGAATTGCCTATATCCAGACGTGCCTAAAGCTGTTTCTTCTCCACCCGCCCGCTCGCTTCCACAAACCAGCTTTCGCTTGTCATCGGCTTGCCGTCCAGCCGTGCGGCCATCCAGTCGGCAACATAGGTTGTGGCGTTGGGCCCGAGATTGCTTGACGGCACGGTGCCGATGGCGTGGCGGCAATCCTGATAGATGACGAGCTGGCGCTGACAGCTCATGGCGGCAAACATTTCCTCAACTCCGGAAATGGGACCAAGTTCATCGGCTTCACCGGCCATGCAGAGAAAAGGAGTTTTGATCTTTTCAGCATAGCCTTTCCAACTAATCGACTGGCGGAATTTATCGAATTCCGCTTCGTCTTTGATGTCAGACATGAACATGAAGCGCTGTTTGAAGGTGGGCGAAGCCTCCTGAAAAATCGTATGGCAGCCCGGCTCCAGACAGGGTGCTGTAATTGCCGCCGCCTTGTAACGGGGTTCGCTGGCGGCGCAGACCGTGCCGAAGAGCGTGCCGAAGGACGTGCCTGACACCCCGATCCTGGCCGCATCAATTTCGGGCCGGGCAACAAGCCAGTCCATCGTGCCCTTTGCTGTGCGCTCCCAGGCTTCCATGGTGAAAGGAATGTCGATCAGCGGGGTCTCATATTGGCCGGGACCATCGATCGCCAGCACTGCGATTCCGCGCGACAAAAAGCGGTCGCCATTCAGCGAGACGCTGGTCTCCTTGAATGAATCCATGCCTGGAATAATCATAACGGCAGGCACCTTGCCGCCTTTATAGCCATAAGGCAGATGAAACCACGCGGGCAATTCCTTGCCGTTTCCGATAGGCACCCAGGCCTCCTCGACGTGATGATCGCTCAGGCTGGCAAGGCGCGCATAATTCAAATAGGATTCGCGCTTGCGCTGATTGAGCGCGATGTTCTGCTCGTTGGATTCATCAATCGGCCACATGGCAGCGCCGTAATGTACAGACGCCATAAAATAATTGTCGCGTGCGGAAATCAGCGCGCCGTCTTTCTCGAACGCAACCGCCCTACCCTCGCGGCGTTTGGCGACCGTTTCAAAAGCTGGCGTGGCGTCGGCCAGTTTCTGCACACGCATACGGATGCTGGCAAAGTCCGCATTGGCTTCGGGTCCGCAGGGTGCGGAGAGATATATACTGCGCGGCTGATCCCAATCGATGCCATTGGCCTTGATGACATTGTCCAGCAGCCACCGTTGTTCTTCAAACCGCTTCACATGGGGAGCGCCATGTTTGATTAAATAGTTGAGCTTGCGCGGTGCGGTTGCGCCCATGAAATCCTCCCGAATTGCAGGAGCTTTTGAGCCGTCATCCCGGATGCCCTGGGCGATCCGGGATCGCTATGCCCCCTGTTGTATTGCGATCCCGGAAAAAATGCTTCTCATTTTTCCGGGATGACTTATTGGGTCAAGCCGGCTTTTTAAGCTGCACCACGTTATGCAGCGTCTCATCAGCCGTTTCGAAAAAGCGCTTTACGCCGCGCGCAGCCTGACGGATGCGCTGCTCGTTCTCGACAACCGCAAGACGCAGATAATTGTCGCCGTATTCGCCAAAGCCGATGCCCGGCGCGACGGCGACGTCCGCTTTTTCGATCATCAGTTTAGAGAATTCCAGCGAGCCGAGATGACGGAATTTTTCCGGCACCGGCGCCCAGGCGAACATGGTCGCCTTGGGCATGGGGATTTCCCAGCCTGCAGAAGTAAAGCTCTCGACAAGCACTTCCTGCCTGCGCTTGTAGATGGCGCGCATCTCGTTGATGCAGTCATCCGAACCATTGATCGCCGCCGTTGCCGCCACCTGAATAGGCGTGAACGCGCCGTAATCGAGATAGCTTTTTACGCGCGCCAGCGCCGCGAGCAGCCGCTCGTTGCCGACTGCAAACCCTATGCGCCACCCCGCCATAGAATAGGTCTTCGACATGGACGTAAATTCGACTGTGACATCGTTCGCGCCGTTGATCTGCAACACGGACGGAGGTGGGTTGTTGTCGAAATAGACCTCAGCATATGCGAGATCAGACAACACGAAAATTTCGTGCTTCTTCGCAAACGCCACAAGATCGCGATAAAAGTCGAGACTCGCGACCGTCGCCGTGGGGTTGGACGGATAGCAGACGACAATCGCGATCGGCTTCGGGATCGAATATTTGATCGCCCGTTCTGCAGCGACAAAAAAATCAGGTGTTGGCTCGATGGGAACCGAGCGGATGACGCCGCCCGCGATCAAAAATCCGAAGGCGTGGATAGGATAGGTCGGGTTGGGCACCAGAATCACGTCGCCCGGCGCTGTAATCGCCTGGGCCATGTTGGCAAAACCTTCCTTGGAACCCAGGGTTGCGACGACCTGGGTATCGGGATTGAGTTTCACCCCGAAACGGCGGCCATAATAGGCGGCCTGCGCGCGGCGAAGTCCTGCGATGCCCTTGGACGCTGAATAGCGGTCGGTGCGTGGTTTTCCCGCGGTTTCTACCAGTTTTTCAACCACATGCTTCGGCGCAGGGAGATCCGGATTGCCCATGCCAAGGTCAACGATATCGGCGCCACGCGCTCGTGCCTGTGCCTTGAGGCGGTTGACCTCTTCAAAGACATAGGGGGGGAGCCGTTTAACCCGATAAAAGTCTGACATTGCCTGATACCTCGAATCCGGCGGATGCACTCGCCACCGTGGCTAAAGCGTATAACTATTTTTTCTTCGCGTTGATAGGCGTAACACAGGTCAGCACGCAGGCGCGTTTGACGGCTTTCTTTTTGGGCATCGGGCCCAGCGCAATCGTGTTTCCGGGGCGAGTCTCAGGTGATCGTCCGCCCAGTTTGTCGTGCCGGGCGCGCTCGGCATCCAGCGACTTTTCCAGCTCCTTGAGCCGGTCGAGGGACATGGCTGGAGCCGGTTCCGTTCGGGCAGCGGCTCCTGTGGGCAGAAATTTTGTCTCCTGCCCAGGCTTTCGGGCTTTCACCACCCAGTCAGGCGGCGTGCCTGGATCGGTGCGCATTTTCACACCACGGGAAAGTGTGCTGAGAGGATCGCCGGAGGGCACGCGGACTATGTCGACCTGATCCTGCGCCGCTGCCAGGCTGGCGAAACCAGCAGCAACAATGACAGTCATCGCCGCAAGGCGGACCAAATACTTAGCCGTTTCAGCCGTGATGATCATCATTCCGTCATTCATTCGCGCCAGTGATTTGTGCGGCACTGGAAGCTGCCGCCAGACTACTATTGGTTAGTGGTATGATACAGAAGTTAAGCATAAATGTGGACGAAGGTCATGCAGGACTGCGGCCCGAATATTGCTCAATGGTGGAGATGATGACCAGGCAGACGAAAAAGGCGCCAGCTCCCCCCAAAGCCGCCAAAGCCAGGAGCAAAGAGCAAGAGATCAAGGTCAAGAAATCTCTGTCAGGCTCTTCGGGACCTGTCCCGGAGGCCCCGCTTTCCCTGCCTTCGCCGTATGGAACACAGAATGCAGCCCAGGCTTCAGCACACGCAGCTCCAGGAGATGGGCATTCAGGCCCTGACATTGAAGCTCTTGCGCGGAATTTCGCCCGCATGATCGAGGAAGGCGGCAAGGTGGCCGCCGCCTATCTGAAGCCGGCTGTTGAAGGCCGGTCCAGTCCCGATACCGCCGAACATGTCGCCGATGCCGTGAAGACTCTGGGAAGCGTGGCCGAATACTGGCTCACCGACCCTGAAAAGGCCACGCGTGCGCAAACAGCTCTGACCACTTCACTGATCGATCTGTGGGGCCATACTTGGCGGCGGCTTTCCGGCGAAGAGACCAAGCCTGCCACACCCGTGGAACAGGGAGACAAACGGTTCAAGGACCCCAGTTGGGCCGCTAATCCGCTCTATGATTTTTTGCGTCAGGCCTATTTGATTACCACGGCCTGGGCCAACACGATGGTGCGCGACGCCGAAAGCGTCGATCCTGTTACGCGCGAAAAAGCGCAATTCTACCTGCGCCAGATTGCTGGTGCGCTATCGCCTTCCAACTTTGTTGTCACCAACCCCGAGCTGTTACGGGAGACATTGCAACAGAATGGCGACAACCTTGTGCGTGGCATGCATATGCTGGCCCAGGACATCGAGGCTGGCAAAGGCCAGCTGAAAATCCGGCAAAGCGACTCCTCGAAATTCGTACTTGGGCGCGATATGGCGGTTTCGCCCGGCAAAGTTGTCTTTCGCAATGGGCTGATTGAGCTGATACAATATTCGCCACTCACCAAAGATGTTTATAAACGTCCGCTGCTGGTCGTGCCGCCATGGATCAACAAGTTCTACGTGCTTGATCTCAATGCGGAGAAGAGCTTCGTCAGATATTGTTGCGAAAACGGGCTGACGGTGTTTCTGGTGTCATGGGTCAATCCCGATGAAAGCCATGCGAACAAGGGGTTCGACGCCTATATGCAGGAAGGCGTACTTACCGCCGTCGACGCGATCGAAAAAGCCACGGGCGAACGGGATGTAACCGCTATCGGTTATTGCGTCGGCGGCACGATGCTCGCAGTCACGCTTGCCTATATGGCGGCGCGCGGCGACAAGCGCATTTCCAGCGCAACCTTTCTGACAACCCAGGTGGACTTCACCGACGCAGGCGATCTCAAATTGTTTGTTGATGCTGCGCGCATCAAGGCCATCGAAGAAAGTATGGCAAAGACTGGCTATCTGGAAGGCGCAAAAATGGCCACAGCCTTTAACATGCTGCGGCCCAATGAACTGATCTGGAATTATGTGGTCGAGAACTATCTCAAGGGAAAGGAACCGATGCCCTTCGATCTCCTGAGCTGGAATTCCGATTCCACGCGGATGCCAGCGGCCAATCATTCTTTCTATCTGCGCAATTGCTATCTCGACAACAAGCTGGCCAAGGGCGAGATGATTGTCGCCAATGTTCCGCTCGATCTGAAAAAAGTGACGATACCCATCTATAATCTTGCTGCTAAGGAAGATCACATCGCACCAGCGCGTTCAGTGTTCACCGGATCCAAGCTGTTTGGCGGCCCCATGCGTTATGTTCTGGCAGGGTCCGGCCATATCGCCGGTGTCGTCAATCCCGTGCGCAAGCCAAAATACCAGTATTGGACTGGAGGAGCGCCCGAGGGAACATTTGAAGAGTGGGCGGCCAAAGCCAGCGAGACACCGGGTTCCTGGTGGGGGGATTGGCTGTCGTGGTTAACGGCGCAGGCGCCGGACAGGGTTCGAGCTCGCATTCCAGGTGAAGGTGGGTTACCGGCGCTTTGCGACGCACCGGGGGAATATGTGAAGGTCAAGGCCTGAGCACATTACCCCGCATGATGGCGGACATTCTTCGCGCAGGAACACCATTGCCTGTTATGAAAAAGCCCGGACGCTAATTCGCCCGGGCTCGCCCCATTGCCCCTGCGGACCTAGGTCCGCAAGCTTTTAAAACTTGGCGACAATCGGCGCTGCCGGATCATCCCAACGGTAGTTGATGCCAACCGACAGCATATCGAAATGCGCGCGGGCCTTGCCGGCATAGGTCAGGCCGACGAAATTCGCATGTCCCGGGCCGATGTTGATATTCGTGACCGGCACAAAAATGTGGGCATAGCTTACATCGATGCTCAGCTTCTTGCTGTATTGATAGCTCAGGCCAGCCGTCGCCCAGACACGGTTGTTGTCAGGCAGGCGAACGGTACGGGTCGCGGTGGTGATCGGCGAGGATTCGTAGCCAAGGCCAGCGCGCAATTTAAGAGCGGGGTTCCATTGATACTCAGCCCCAGCAGATGCGTACCAGCCATTGCGCCATTGGAACGCCAATGTCACGGGCGCGCCACCCAAAAGGATAGGAGCTCCAGTTGTCTGGTTGATAACCGGGAACCTGTTAAAGACGCTCCAATGCGTCCATTCATATCCTGCCAGCAATGTCCATTGATCGTTCAGGCGATGCTTGACACCCACTGTGACCTGGTCCGGCAGTGTTAGTTTTGCACTTATGGGGGTGACAGCCGCAGCGACGAAGGGAACCGGGGCTTCGAAAATACCTTCGAGGTTTGGCCGGACTTGCGAGCGGTAACCGATACCAATTTCTGTGTTAGGGCCAGGCTTGAGTGTCGCGCCCAGAGTGTAGCCAATCGACCAGGCATCGCCCTTCATGTGGAAATTGGGCGCCGCCGCAGCTGGGGTCAATGACTGGCTCAGACCAACATTGAAGTATTGAACGCGAACACCAGCGCCGATCGACAGGAATTCATTGACCTTATAGCCGAAAGTCGGCGTGATTTCTGTCGAAAACACTTTTGAAGTCAAACCATAGATCTGGCCGGAATAGGGAGGCACGTTCTTGGTGGTCAAACCAAAGGGCGCACCGGTCTGCAGGCCGACCCAGAAACGATCATTCAGCTGATAGGACGAGTAAGATGCCGGCAAGATCGCGCCGGGGGCAAAATTGCTAGAAACGTTGGGAAGGGCAAGCAGCGGTAATGAGGTGCCAACACCAGCGGTGCTCGTAGCGTTAGGCAGAATACCGGTAAAATTCCACGAGGAATTCCAACCTTGCTTGTCGGTGATTGTCGCCGGGTTCCAGAACATTGAGCCGAGGCCTGCGCCGCCCGCAGCCGCGCCTGCAAACGCATTCCCCAAGCCTTCTGCGCTTTGTTCTCGTAAAGCAAAACCACCGGCCATTGCCGACGCCATACCGGCCAGTACGGCAGCTGCGGCAGTCGAAGCTCGCAGGAAGTTTTTGAAATCGACGGTCATAACAATCCCCCGGCAATTTCAGCCTAACAGGGGCCAGATCCGTTCCCCAGAACATCTGGCCCCATTTGTTTATGGTTAAACAACACCTTGATTCGCAGCAATCCGGAGATGCGCGTTAAGCCTATTTCAGCAACAGGAATGACGCGATTATGAGCATAGGTGACTTTTCTGCAACAACCGGGAAAAGGCTTCCAAAGCCACTTTTCAGATAAAACTAACGCGTTTTTATCTGTTTAACTATTTAACTGTTTAACTCAACGCCAGCATCAAATCGAGGTTTTGCACAGCCGCTCCAGAGGCGCCCTTGCCGAGATTATCGAGCCTGGCAACGAGAACAGCTTGCCTGCGCACCTCATTCGCGTATACGCGAAGCTCCATATAATTGGTGTTGTTGAGGGATTGCGGCTCGAGCTTGCCGTTTTCCTTTGCAATCATGCCGGCCGCCACGGTGCGCACATACCCCCCTGCGCCGTAGTGTTTTACCAAACCCGCTTCGAGATCGGCGCCTTTGGGCGCGCCGGGCAGGCTATCGAGATGCAGCGGGATCGATACGAGCATCCCTTGCCGGAAATCCCCCACCGAGGGCACGAAGATCGGCCTGCATTTCAAGCCGGAATGTTGCATGATTTCGGGAACATGTTTGTGTTCCAGCCCAAGCGCGTAAAGCTCGAAATCCGGCGCAGTACGCGCCTCATATTCGGCAATCATGGATTTGCCGCCGCCGCTATAGCCGGACACCGCATTGATAGTCAGCGGAAAATCTGAGGGTATCAACGACGCGTCGATCAGAGGCCGTAATAAAGCGATGGCGCCAGTGGCGTAACAACCCGGGTTTGAAACCCGGGCCGCGCGCCGGATTGCGTCAGCCTGCCCCGAAGTCAATTCTGGAAATCCGAAGGTCCAGTCAGCATGCACACGGTGCGCCGTCGAAGCATCAAGCAATTTGGGCGCATAGTTGCCCAGCGAGGCTGCGAGCGCAGCGCTTTCTTTCGCTGCGTCGTCAGGCAAACAAAATATAACTGCGTCAACCTCCGCCATCAGCGCCTTTTTTGCGCCTGTGTCCTTGCGATGTTCAGGCGCAATTGACACGATTTTCACATCCCCGCGCGCACCCAGCATTTCGCGAATGAGCAGACCGGTGGTGCCGGCCTCTCCATCAATGAACACTTTACGGGGCGTCGCAGACTGGGCAGACATTTCAATCTCCGCTTGAGAGACTTGGCGAACGATACTCGGCGAAGTGGCGGAAGCGCGCAGGTCTGTCAAGCGGGAGACGGCTAGGCTTCGTACCCTTTACGCCACTGCGGGTTGCAATTTCGCCTCACGAAACGAAATCATCTTGTGCTGGTCTTCGTCCCAGAGGGCGAGCCTCACGCAACGCAGGCTTTCCAGCAATGTCAGTCTGCTCACGCCCTTGAGCGCAGGATTGTCCTTCAGCACATCGCCCAGCCGGTAATAGGGTATGCGCGCGCTCATGTGATGGACGTGGTGGATGCCAATATTTGCTGTCAACCAGCGCAGAACGCCCGGCAGATCGTAATAGGATGATCCGCGCAGCGCCGCTTCATGAAAATTCCAGCCGCTCTGGCGGCTCCAGAAGGTATCCTCGAACTGATGCTGCACATAAAACAGCCAGACGCCAATCGTAGCTGCGATGAGAATGATGGGCAGATGGACAAGGAAGAAAGCCTGAAATCCGATCAGCCAGATCAGACCTGCCGCTATGAGCCCTACAGCAGCGTTTGTCGCCTGTGTACTGATCCAGGGCGTCCAGCCCGCATTGATCATCAGCCCAACGGGCAAGCGGTGTTGCAGAAGGAACAAATAGGCAGGGCCGAAACCGAACAGGACAATCGGGTGCCGGTAGATCCGGTATTTCAAACGGCCCCAGCCATTCATTGCATTGTATTCTCGCAACGTCAGCGTGTTGACATCGCCAATGCCGCGCTTGTCGAGGTTTCCGGAGGTCGCATGGTGAACAGCGTGGGTACGCCGCCAGAAATCATATGGTGTCATGGTAAGAACACCAAGCGCCCGGCCAACCCAGTCATTCATCCATTGTCTGGCAAAAAACGCGCCGTGACCGCAATCGTGCTGGATCATGAACAGACGGACAAGGAAAACGCCTGCCGGGACCGCGAGCATGAGTGAAACCCACCAATAGCCCAAATAGTCCACAAGCCATGCCGCCGCCCAAAGGGCAAAAAATGGGCCTCCTGTGATCGCCAGCTCCGTCAAGCTGCGCACAAGGCTCGGGTTTTGATAGCTCCCCAGGACTCTTGACCAGCTACGTGCTTCGGGCGGCGTAGGCCCGGAATTGTGTCCAATGCTCAAAGGAAAGTTCCAGACTGGCCAGGGCCATTGCGCTTACGCTTGATAGTCAGGTGCTGTACGTCATGCGGCAGCGGCGAATACGAACATCGGCCCGATGTTCGGGGCTTTTTCATGATCCTGCAATCAAAGCCGGAGCTTTACTGCTTCTCAGGAACATTTAGAAGAATCGAGAAGCCATAATATCGCAATGCAGCCATGCGTACAAACAATAAAGGCGCCCTAGCTTACAGCGGCGATTGACGCGTGGCGGGAACGCCCATGCAATAAAGACATTAATTGCTTTCGAATTTGGGCTCTTACGCCAAATTATCGTGATGTCCCGATCAACTGCCCTGCGACAACCTGGAGATATGTCTGGACAATTGCCGCCGCCGCTATGGCTGTGATTTCGGCGGTGTCATAAGGCGGAGCAACTTCGACAACATCCATGCCGCGCCAATCGAGCTCACGCAACCGCCAGAGTATGGACAGGGCTTGCCGGGTTGTGAGACCGCCAGCCACCGGCGTGCCCGTTCCCGGGGCGCAAGAGGGATCAAGGCTGTCCACATCGAATGTGAGGTAACACGGCCCAGGCCCTGCCCGCTGGCGGATTCTGGCGGCGATTCCGGCAGCGCCCAGCGCTTCGCATTGATCAATATCGAGAACCTCAATTCCAAATGTCTCCGGCGCAATAGTGCGGACGCCAATCTGAATGGAGCGCGCGACATCGATCAGCCCCTCGGCTACGGCGCGGGTGACGAACGTGCCATGGGAAATCTTTGTGCCGTCGTCATCCCACGTATCCTGATGAGCGTCGAACTGAACCAGCGCTACGGGGCCATGCCGGTCGCGATGGGCGCGCAAAAGTGGCAGTGTGACGAAATGGTCGCCGCCCAGCGAAATCAGATGCACACCGGCATCGACGATCTGCCTTGCTTGCGTTTCGATCAAGCCGGGCGCTTCGGCGATGCGCTCGTATTCAAAAAAGCAGTCCCCGCAATCGATGACGTTCAGCGATTTAAAGGGATCCTTGCCTGAGGGAAATTGCGGGTCGCCATCGAAGAGCGCCGACGCACGGCGAATGGCGCCAGGCCCGAAACGGGCGCCGGGTCGGTTGGATGTCGCCATGTCAAAGGGAACGCCCCAGACAGCAACATCTACCCCGGTCAAATCCTTGGTGAGCCGCCGCCGCATGAATGACATTACACCCGCGAACGTCGGCTCTTGCGAACCGCCATTCAACGGGCCCGATATGGCATTATCAATGGCAACAGGAGTTTTTGTCATGCCGTATCTTATCGCAAGAGCCCGATTTGACTACACTCCAGCGCTTGAGGCTTCACAAGACCTGTCCGGACCTATTTATTCGCAGAGGCCTCGATGTCGATGCGCTTGACCAATTCGGTAGGATCGCCAATCTGCTGGAGATCGGAGACACGCACCGGGCCCGCTTTTCCCTTGACCGAGATCGTCAGGCTCTTGGGCGCCTTCACGAAGTCGGACACGGCGGCAGCCAGCTTGAGCCCACCGGGATCGCCGCCCAGAACCATTGGCAACACTCCCGCAATCATCCCTGCCCATTCCTGGCGGACGGCTTTGGGATCCTTGCCGTTCATATTGGCGTAGAAGACCAGCGCTTTGTCGAAGAGTCCGTTGTCGGCATAACGCAATGTCAGGTTGCTGATTTCAGACGCCATCAGCGCGCCCAGGCGCGCGGTCTGTCCGCCGTTGAATGCCTCCGGCCCGACAGCACCAAACAGCCCCTTCAATGAGAGTGCTCCAACATTGACGCCGGACAGCGAGAAATCTGTGAGGTCATAAGATTTGGATGAGGGATTATATGTCCCCTCGCCTCGTATGCCCGCGTCCACCTGCTTATATCCAAATTGCTCCATCGCCGTCGCAGCGCCAGACTTAGCTGCGGGGATGAAGGCCACGCCCTTGACTTCAGCAACGCTCTTGAGCGGCAAGTTGCCTTCATAGGTTGCATTGGCTGTGATTGAATTGATACGGAATGTGTGGATCATCGGCCCTGCCGGGCTTTTCTCGGGATACAGAACTTCGAAGTCGCGAAAATTCATTTTGCCAATACGGGTCGTAGATTCAGCCAGATCACCCTTAGCTGCTGCTTCAAGCAATTTCGAAAAATCGCAATCTTCCAACAGCAGGTTACCTGCCTTAACGCTCACTTCACCGCCATCGGCATCCGGCTTGAATTTGCCATCCATTCCCGCCATGGCAAATTTGGCGAATTTGCCCTGATCATAGCCGGCAATTTCATAGCCCTTGAATGTGATACTTCCCGGCTTGTCGTCGTTGCGCGTCAGCAGGACTTCCGGAACTGAAATGCTGGCGGCCTGAAGTTTCTTGACCAACGCCAGGGACTCGTCTTTG
>CANJJI010000010.1 GCA_947474545.1 Beijerinckiaceae bacterium
GCATTTCCAAGGAAATTCGCGAAGGACCAATGCCCGCGCCCAGCAGCATGTAGAGCCGCGCGACCATGCCGAGAAGGAGCTTTTTGTTGAGAGCGATGGTGGTTTGAAAATACATCATGCGAATGATTGGCGGTCTGCGTGAAAACGAATGAAGCGGGAACATAAGATATAGGAAAATATTTGTCAATAGGAAATTATACAGGAAAGGGTGCCGTAGGGTGAAGGATTTCCTTATCCTGAGTAGCCTCGTCGCGGCGTATCGGAGGATGGGGAAATCCTCGTGTTATGGGCCCTAACCCGCTGAACTCCACTTCCACGTCCTTCGATACGCGCCCTGCGGGGGGCTAGTCAGGGTGAGGAAGAGAAGTCATGTCCATCCTGACAGGCGCGGCGCAGCGCCTGCGCTCCAGCCGGCGCTACAATTCTGCGCCCCTTTCCGGGCGGAAAGACGGCTAGGCTATATTTAGCATATCAAAAATGTTATTAATTTTATTTTCCATTCATATATAGATAAATAGGGATCGTATGTTATATGATCTACATTGTTCGTTATAACAAACGATCCGCTGGGTGCAAGCCGATGATGGCGGCGCTAGCGATGGCAGGTATCTCATGGCGTTTTCTCACACAATTGGCGGTTTTCTGCTCAGGCTCAGGCACGGTCTTAAACTTCAGGCGGCCTGCACGCTGATCGGGGTTGATCCGGAATGGCTGGCCGTTCGCGATTGTTATCAGAACGGGTCCGCGCAGGATGTGGAAGCTGCCAGCCTGCGCCCGGCGGATGGTGACGTCAGCCTGCAATATGTGAGGGCGCTTTAAAATGAGCACAGATCTACAGGCTGCAGCCGCGCGTCTTTCGGCAGAGTTTACGGGTCAGACGCCTATTGAGCGGCTGACAGCGCTGCGTGCGCAGGTTCCCGGACGGCTCGTTTTCACAACGAGTCTTGGCCTTGAGGATCAGGTTATCACCCATCTGATTGCGCAGGCGCGGGTTGATATCGACATTGTCACGCTCGACACCGGGCGCATGTTTCCTGAGACCTATACGCTCTGGCGCGATACGGAAGACCGCTATGGTGTGAGCATCCGCCCCTATTACGGCAAGGGCGAAGCGCTGGAAGGGCTGGTCGCCAAACAGGGCATCGACGGTTTTTATAACTCGCTCGACGCACGTCATGCCTGTTGCGAAGTGCGCAAGGTGGAGCCGCTTGGGCGCGCGCTTGCTGGCGCATCTGCCTGGGTGACGGGGCTGCGCGCGGACGCTTCGCAAAATCGTGCCGGCATGGAAGCTGTGGCGCTCGATACTAGCCGGGGGCTCGTGAAATTCAGTCCGCTGTTCGACTTGACACGCGACGCGATTGCGGAATTTGCTGCGCGCGAAAGCGTGCCGGTCAGTCCGCTACATGGCAAGGGCTTTCTCTCTATCGGTTGCGCACCTTGCACGCGCGCTATCGCACCGGGCGAGCCCGAACGTGCGGGCCGCTGGTGGTGGGAACAGGAAGACGCCAAGGAGTGCGGACTGCATGTGGACGCCAATGGCCGTCTTATTCGCGCCAAGACCCCGGCAGCGAAGACTACAAATCGGGAAACATTGCACAAATGATTCAGCTGACACATCTGCAGAAACTGGAAGCTGAAAGCATCCATATCATCCGGGAAGTTGCCGCGACCTGCGACAATCCCGTGATGCTCTATTCCATCGGCAAGGATTCCTCGGTTTTGCTGCATCTGGCGATGAAGGCGTTTTATCCGGGCAAGCCGCCGTTTCCTTTGCTGCATGTGGATACAACGTGGAAGTTCCGCGAGATGATCACGTTTCGCGATCAGCGGGCCAAGGAACTTGGCATCAATCTTATCGTTCATATCAACGAAGATGGTGTGAAGGCCGGCGTTAATCCGTTTGATTCCGGTTCGCGGCTGCATACGGATGTGATGAAAACGGAGGGCCTGAAACAGGCGCTCGACAAATATAAATATGATGCCGCTTTCGGTGGCGCGCGCCGCGATGAGGAAAAATCCCGCGCCAAGGAGCGTGTGTTTTCCTTGCGCTCTGCCGAACATCGCTGGGACCCGAAGAACCAGCGGCCTGAGCCGTGGCAGCTCTACAATACACGCAAGCGCCCCGGCGAAAGCTTCCGCGTTTTCCCAATCTCGAACTGGACCGAAAACGACGTGTGGGATTATATCGCGCTGGAAAATATCCCGGTTGTGCCGCTGTATTTTGCTGCAAGGCGTCCGGTTGTTGAACGCGATGGCATGCTGATCATGGTCGACGATGATCGCATGAAATTGCGCCCCGGTGAAAAAGCCGAAGAGCGCATGGTTCGCTTTCGCACGCTGGGTTGCTATCCGCTGACAGGCGCCGTGGAAAGCGATGCCGCAAACCTGCCCGAAATCATTCAGGAAATGCGGTCTTCTCGCGTGTCGGAACGGCAGGGCCGCGCCATAGATCATGATGGCTCGGGATCGATGGAACAGAAAAAACAGGAGGGGTATTTCTGATGAACGCTCCTGTTGATTCAGCGCTAGCCGAGGCAGCGCAACCCGCCGCTTCTGCCTCATCCGCGCCGCAGTCTCTGCTACGCTTTCTCACCTGCGGTTCGGTGGATGACGGCAAGTCGACGCTGATCGGCCGCATGCTCTACGAATGTGGCGCTGTATTCGAAGACCAGCTGGAATCGCTGGAAAAGGATTCCAAAAAATTCGGCACCGATGGCGAAAATCTCGACTTCGCCTTGCTTGTCGATGGTCTCAGCGCAGAACGCGAACAGGGCATCACCATCGATGTCGCCTATCGCTATTTCTCGACGCCGCGACGCGCCTTCATTGTCGCGGACACACCTGGTCATGAACAATATACGCGAAATATGGCGACGGGCGCATCCACTGCGGATGTCGCCATTCTGCTTGTCGATGCGCGCAAGGGCATTCTGCCGCAGACGCGCCGCCACGCTTTCATCAATTCCATGCTGCGCGTGCGGCACATCATTGTCGCCATCAACAAGATGGATCTGGTTGGTTTCGACAAGGGCGTGTTTGACAAGATCGTGGCTGATTTCAAGGCCATGTCGGCCGGGCTCGATTTCCTGTCGGTCGTCTATATTCCGTTGTCGGCGCGCGGAGGCGATAATGTCACCAGGCCTTCAACGAAAACGCCGTGGTATTCGGGGCCATCGCTGCTGTCGTATCTGGAAGAGATCGACGCCGAGAACAAGGATGTGGCGAGCAGCGATCTGCTTTTCCCGGTGCAATGGGTCAACCGGCCCGATCATACATTTCGCGGGTTTTCCGGCACAATCGCTTCAGGCTCGGTGAGGCCGGGCGATGAAATCATGGCGATGCCGGGTGAACAGACGAGCCGCATTGCGCGTATCGTCGCCGCCGATGGCGATCTCGAAGAAGCTGTCGCCGGGCAGGCCGTGACTCTGGCGCTGACCAGTGAAATCGACATTTCGCGCGGCGACATCGTCATCACACCGAAGACGATTGCAGCGGAAGCACTGGGCCAGGTGCGTGCGCATGTGATCTGGACTTCGGCAGCATCGGCGCTGGCAGGATCGCGCTATATCATCAAACTGGCGACATCGTCTGTTCAGGCGCGGGTCGATAGGCTGCACCATCTCCTCAACATCGAGGACTTCAAGCCGCTGCCGGCTGAGATCATCCCGATGAATGGGGTCGCGCTGATAACGCTGGCGCTGGACAAGCCGCTTGTCGTCACGCGCTACAAGACCAACAAGATGCTCGGCGGATTCATTCTCATCGACCGGTTCAGCAATGAGACTGTCGCGATCGGGATGATCGATGAAGCTGCCCCTACCCAAGGTGCGGGATTGCCGGCTGCGGCCGTTCCTGTGGGCATTTCCGCTATGCTGCGGCTTTGGGTTGATGGTTTTGTTGGCGTTTCCGGATCGAGAACGCGTCTGCGCCTGGAAGCCGAATTGGCCTGGCGGGCGTTGACCTCGGTGTGCCTGTTCCTGATCGGCTGGGTGATCAGCGGGCGAGCGGGCATCGCATTTTTCATCGCGCTGGCCGATCTGGCCGTGCGGCCGCTGCTGTTTTCCCTGCACCGCAATTACTGGAATCGAAGGTCCCGTCCGGCCGATACCAATGATCAGGGTGGTGGCATCTGAGCTTTTGCATTGCTCTTGAGGGTTCGCCATCGCAATATCGCCGGGTGTGAATCAGCAAGAGGCAGTGATGGTGGACGCAGCAACGCAAACAGCGGGTCCCAAAGTGTGGCTGGACATGGATCAGGCTGCGCTTGACGACGCCTATGATCAGGCGGTGTGGGCGCCTAATCAGAAAGCCGTGCATGCGCGCCGCACTGCGGCTTCGGAGGAGGCCTATAGGCGGCTGAAGCCGCAGCGTCTCACCTATGGCGGCAAGGCCATCGAAGGCATCGATTATTATGCCTGCGGCGAACCGGGCGCCGGGATTGCAATCTTCGTGCATGGCGGGGCCTGGCGCAGCGGGGTGTCGCGCAATTTCGCGCATCTGGCGGACACATTCCTGAGTTTCGGTCTGAATTGCGCTGTGCTTGATTTCAACAATATTGATGAAGTCGACGGCAACCTTCTGACCATGGCCTCGCAGGTGCGCCATGGCATCGCCTGGATCGCTCGCAATGCTGGCAAACTCGACGCAAATGGGGAGCGGCTGTTTCTCGCCGGACATTCTTCGGGCGCACATCTGGCGGGCTGTGCAGTGGTGACTGACTGGGTAAAGGACTTCGGCCTGCCGGTCGACGTCATAAAAGGCGCTGCGCTGCTGTCTGGAATGTACGACATGACGCCGGTGGCGCTTTCCAAGCGTTCTGACTATGTGCGCTTCACGCCGGAAACCATCGAAAATCTCAGTGCGATCAGGCGGCTGCAACATGTTCATTGTCCGTTGGTGTTAGGCTTTGGAACGCTGGAATCGCCGGAGTTCCAGCGCCAGTCCTCAGCTTTTGCGCAGGCGCTGAAAGCAGCGGGCAAGCCCCACGAGCTGATTGTCGCGGACGGCACGAACCATTTCGAAATGTTGGAATCGCTGCACAATCCCCTTGGCCTGTTCGGCCGGGCGGCACGGCGTCTGATGTCGGCGCAGGGCTAGTTTTGCTGATCGCACTTGGCCGCTAACAGATCGACTTCAGGCATGGATCTAATCCTCACCCCAGACAATCCCGTCCCGCCCGGCGCGAATGTGGCAACCATTCGCGCGGTGGACGGCATGACGTTGCGAACGGCACGATGGCATCCCGAGGGACGCTCGCGAGGGACGGTGGTGATCGCCCAGGGGCGGGCCGAATTTATCGAGAAATATTTTGAGACCGTCGGCGATTTGCTCAAGCGCGGGCTGACGGTTGTGGCCTTCGACTGGCGGGGGCAGGGATTGTCTGGCCGCGAACTCGATAATTCCCGTAAAGGCCATATTGACGATTTTTCCCTGTACGAGCGCGATCTCGATGCGATCCTCGATCAGGTGCTTATCCCATTTTGTCCCGAACCCTGGTTTGCCCTCGGCCATTCCATGGGGGGGGGGGGCGATCCTGATCCGGCAGGCGCGCGCCGTTCGCTCACCGTTTGAGCGGATTGTGCTGACTGCGCCGATGCTGGAGCTCTACGGGCTAAAATTTCCGGGTCTGCTGCGGGCCATTGCCAAGGTTCTCGATCTTATGGGCCTGGGTGGCGCATTTATTCCGCGGGGGGGTGAAACGGCGATCCTGACGCGTCCGTTCAAGGACAACAAGCTCACGTCCGATCCCGAACGTTATGGCCGCAATAATAATATTGTCGCGGCGGGTCCGCATCTGGCGATTGGCGATCCCACCATCGGCTGGATAGACGGCGCTTTTGCGATCTTCGACGAATTTGCCGATCCAGAGTATCCACGCCGCACCTTGACGCCCATTCTGATCATTGCCGGGGCCGCCGATCGTATCGTTGATCTGCATGTGCTGGAGCGGTTTGCTTCGCGTCTGAAGGCGGGACGGATGATCATGCTCTCGCGCGGGCGGCACGAGATCCTGATGGAGAAAGACGACATCCGCGGGCAGTTCTGGGCCGCCTTCGATGCGTTCATCCCCGGGACGCGGGAGGAATATGACGCGCTGGTCGAGGCGCAAACGGTGATCGAAAGCGTCCGCCGGAGATAGCTGCAGCGCCGAAATAGCATTTTCGTTAACGTTGTGAAAAAGTTAAAATGCTATCTGGACTCCACTAAGCTTTGCTTGGGCCGGGCAGGATCGAAGGATAAATCAGAGGCGCCTGAGTGCAGGCATTTTGGCGGATCTTTCATTTCAGGACTGGCGCTGTACCGGGTGCGGCATTCGTGTGGATGCAGCAGTCAAATTGTTCTCGTTGTTCAAATGTGGCGTGCCCGTGTCCCTACTTTTTGTGCCTGAACATACTGCCAAACGCTATCAATCGCGAACTCCCGAGCGTGCGATCGAAGAGCTTGCAGCGGCTTACCAGCCTTCATCCGTGCGATATCGCATTGAGGACAGCCCTTTTAGAACGCTGCTTGTCGACATTACGCATCGCTGCAATATGGCGTGCAAGAATTGCTATATCCCGGTGCGGCATCTGCCGGACATGCCAGCGGACTGGCTTTACGATGTTTTGGCGCGTCTGCCGCGGCGGTCCCGCATCCGGCTCGTCGGTGCTGAAGCGACTGTACGGCAGGATCTGCCGGATATCATTACCCGGGTTCGTCAACTTGGTCATATCCCCATTGTTCTCACCAATGGCCTGAAACTTGGAAATCGCACCTATGTGCGTAAATTGAAAGCTGCGGGTCTGCGGACGCTTTATTTGTCGCTTAACGGTGGCCTGCGCGATGATCTTTACCAAGCCATCGACGATCTTGCCTGTGCAGACCGCAAGCTGCAGGCGCTGGACAATATCCTGGCTGAAAAGATTCATCTGACTGTCGGTGTGATCGCCGTGCGTGGCGTGAATGACGAGCATATCGCAGAATTTCTGCCGTGGCTTGAATCGCGAGGCGTCAGGGATGTCCACGTTCGTTCAGTCGGACCTGTCGGCGAATATATGAGGGGCGCTCCCTTCAGTCTTGACGAGCTTGAAGCGATAGTACGCCGTTCATTTGCAGGCACAGCAGGCGAACTGGAGTTGGTGTCTGCTGAAGGCTCGAACAGAGATTTCCGGCTTGGACGCATGTTGATCCAGTTGACGCATTGGCCGGATCTTGGGAGCCGGGAGCGCGGCCGCATCACACCGGATGGTTTTGTCGAACCTCACTTCGAAAGCATGCTTGCCAATGAGTTCCAGTACTGAGCTTCTTTCTCCATTGGAGCTGGAGCATGCACAACGGCAGGCAGTGCATGGGTATGCATGTGAAGACACGAGATTTTACCGTGCGCTCGTGAGCGGTAAATGTTCGCCGAAAATTCTGCAACGATTTGCTCTGGCGCAATATCATTCAACCATTCTGTTCTGCGGATTGCTGGCTGAATTTGCCGTCAGCGCTCCCGATCCTCAGGCCCGGCTTCTGATCCTCGAGAACCTCATGGAAGAGGAAGGGATTTACCTTCACACGAGCCGGGGGCTGGTCGTGCGGCCGGAGGCGCGGCACACCGCGCTGGCATTGAAATTTCTCGAAGCTTGCGGTGGCAAGGCACGTCCGCTGAACGGGGAAACCTATACGACGGCACAAGCCAAAGCTTTTCTTGATGAGGGCCGCTGGCTGGAGGCCGTCGCATTTCTGTTGATCGGACAGGAGCTCACATTCGCTCCCCGTTCGAACAAGCTTTATACAGCGTTTCTAAAGAATGGTTTTGCTGAAGACGATATCGTTTTTTACGCTATTCATGGGCAAGCTGATCTTGAACATGGCCGGCAGGCGCTGGAAATGGTGACGGCACGCGCCGACACTGTGGAATTGCAACATGGCGTGATTGCGGCGGCCCGGGCTGGCGCTCGCATCTGGTTTGACGTGCATGGCGGCGGTGTTGAAAAAACAATTTTGGCTGCGGCTTAAGTCGTGCAGTCATGAACTTTGCATCGTGGAGCTTCATCGGCGTTTTTCTGCCGCTTGCTTTGACTGGCTTCTTCGTTTGCCCCGTTGAAGGCAATTATCGCCGCAACTGGCTCATACTGGTCTCCTTTCTGTTTTATGCAAACACAGGTTTGGTTAGCTCAGCGATTCTGGCTGTCTCGATCGCGATCAACTTTTCGGCAGGCCAGACGCTTTCTACTGGTGAGTTGAGCCAAAAGGGCCGGCTCGCGACGCTCTGGCTTGCCATAGTTGCGAATGTCTTCATTCTCGCGGCTTTCAAAGTGGCGGCTTTGCAGTCTTTCAGCGGTGGTTCTTTTGTATCAAGCGAACAAGTGTTGTTGCCGCTTGGGTTGTCGTTCATAACATTTCAGCAAATTGGGTATGTCGTTTCTTGCTATCGCCGGGAATTTTCAAATGCAACGCCGGGGGATTACCTGTTCTTTGTTTTGTTTTTTCCGCAGTTGATCATGGGCCCGATCGTGCGCTTTGCTGACATGACGCGTCAGGTTCACGCCAAGGCTTTCGCTGCAGTGAGCCTGCACAATTTTGCGGTTGGACTGGCGATCTTCATGTTCGGCCTGGCCAAAAAAGTCTTGCTGGCCGACGCATTGAACGAGCCCGTGGACCGGGTCTTTCGATTGGCCGAAACTGGATTTTCGACGCCTGACGCCTATTTCGCAGCCATCGGTTTTCAGCTGCAACTCTTTCTCGATTTCACAGCCTATGCCGAAATGTCGATAGGCTTGGCTCGTATTTTCAATATCAGTCTGCCAATTGGTTTTGATCGCCCGCTGCACGCTATCAGTAGATTAGATCTGTGGTCACGGTGGAACATCACATTCGTCATGTTCATGCGCGAACATGTTTTCCTGCCCCTGGTCAGGACTGCGGGATTGCCGATTCCCGCTGCACTTGCGATTACTGGGATTATATCGGGCCTTTGGCATGGGCTCGGCTGGACGTTTGTGATGTGGGGTCTGGTGCAGACACTGCTGCTGCTGGCATCAAATGCGCGCAGCAAATTTGCGCGCAGGACAGGCAAGCTTTCACCGCTCACGCATATTCGCGCTATCGCAGCGACCTTCGCAGTGACGTGCCTTGTTGGCATCCTCTTTCGTGCCGGCTCATTAGAAGGGGCGGTCAAATTTTATCTGACGCTCATTCCCGATCTCCGTGCGCCGCCGGGTATCTCCCTGACGGGACCCTATGCATGGGGTGGTTTGTTGCTGTGTGCTTTCGTTGGGTGGTTCATGCCCGATGCGCGTTCGTTCTTTACAAAATATTGGACAGCCGTTGATCCCCGGCGAGGCGGCGCGGGGCGTGAGCCAGCCCGCACGCGATGGCAGTTTGATTTGAATTATGGCTGGGGCACTGCCGCTGCATTGGTGATGATCGCCGTTCTGATGCGCCTGGAGACAAGTCAGAGATTCATCTATGTCCAGTTCTGATGCTGAAGCTCCGCGCCGCTTTGTTAAAGGGCTGCTGTCCAGCGCGATGATGGCGGCAGTCATTATCGCTGCGATAAATTTTGCCGCGGATCCCTATGAATACTGGCGGGGGGCCACAACGAAGTTCTGCGAGCCGATGGCGGGGCGCGGCGTTGAGGCGCAATTGAAGCCGTCGATCCCCGCGATCCGCGATGCAAATGTCGTCTATATTGGCTCTTCGCGTGTTCTGCATGGCTTTGATCGGGAGACGTTGCAGGAAGGCCACCGCGATATCAGGCCGGCCAATCTTGGGTCGCCCGCGCCCGATTTGCAGGCGTTTCTGACGCTGGCCTATGCGACCCTTGATGCGCCGAGTGTGGAGCGTATCGCACTGGGGCTTGATTTTGGCATGTTTTATCGCGGCGCTGGCGATGGCGGGGCGAGATCCAGTTTGAACCCGGCGTTCAAGCGATTGAAGACTGTATTGGCGACGCTCGTATCCCTGCATGTGACAGCGGCAAGCTTGCAGATTATCCAGCATGGCTCGCGATGCTTTCCGGCCAACATGACCGCCGACGGGTTTGACTCGCCTGCTCTGCGCCAGCGCCTGGACGCAGAACCCGATTATGCGGAAAAAGACCCGCGGCGAACACTTGCATTGATTCTTCCCAAACTCGGGAGTTCGCCGCAGGAAATTCAGGCAACGCTTCTGACGTCTGATTTTGCAGTGTTGTCCCGGTTCATGGAACGGGCCATCGCGCGCCATGTTTCGGTCGAAATATTTATAAGCCCATCGCGGCCGGACTATTTTGAAAGTCTTGAGCGGTCTAACCTCAGACATGTTTATGGGGCATGGCAAACATCATTGGCAGAATGGGCAAAGCAGGCTTCTGGAAAACCGGTGTTTGCGGATTTTACCGGGATGTATTCAAACGCAAGCACCAACGAGCTGGCTGCGGCGTTTTACGATCCAGTGCATTTCAAACCTGCGGTGGGAGCCAGGATCGTTGAACATATGGCGCGTTTGCGCGCGGTCAGACCCTGACAGGCTTAATTTAAACCTGCTCTACCTTTAATATTGTCGCGTCTTCTATTCCTGTCACCCGCACCTTTGTGCCTGCAGGCATATCGGGACCGCGCACCTTCCAGCGGGTGTCGTTGACGCGGATGGTTCCCTCGCCGCCCTTGATTGCATCGGCGAGCGCGAACGTCTTGCCGACCAGGCCATCAGCGCGGCGGTTCAAAAAGGGTTGGTCACTGATAGTATTGCGCGAGCCGTATATCTTTTGACCGAAAAAGACAGCTGCAATTGCGAACACGCCAAACAACAGCAGCGCCCATATAAAACTTAAGGGAACGGCAATCAGCACCAAGCCTGTAGCTATGGCCGCCAATCCAATGAAGAGTAGAAACACGCCGGGCGCGAGCATTTCTCCTGCGCAGAGCAGGACGCCTGCGGCAATCCAGAGCCAGTGCGCCTGGCCACCAAACGTTTGAAAGACGGTCATATTCTAAGTGCCCTTTGCTTAAACACGACCGGCCGGTGGAACGCCGGAACCTGCAGACCTTGTCTGTTGCGAGACGCGGCTTCCGCCGCTTGCATCGCCAATCGCTCCGCGCGCGATCTCGGCTATGCCGCCCAATGTTCCGGCGAGGCCTGCCATATCCATGGGCATGATGAAGGTTTTCTGGTTTGTTGAATGGGCCATGGCGTCTATGGCCTTCACATATTTCTCGGCGATGAAATAATTGATGGCGGCCGTGTCGCCTTCAGCAATGGCGTCGCTGAGAACTTTGGTTGCCGTGGCCTCCGCTTGCGCCAGACGTTCGCGCGCTTCAGCATCTCTGAAAGCTGCTTCCTTGCGGCCTTCCGCGTCCAGCACCAGCGCCTGTTTCTTGCCTTCAGCCCGAAGGATTTCTGCTTGCCGCAGACCTTCAGCTTCAAGGATGTTGGCGCGCTTTTCGCGTTCCGCTTTCATCTGGCGGCCCATGGCTTCCACAAGATCACGCGGCGGTACGATGTCCTTGATCTCGATGCGCGTCATCTTGATGCCCCAGGGCTGGACTGCGGCGTCGACGACATTCAAAAGGCTGTTGTTGATCTGGTCGCGATGCGACAGCAATTGATCGAGATCCATGGAGCCCATGACTGTGCGGATATTGGTCATCGTGAGGTTGAGCAAAGCGTTTTGCAGGTTTGAGACTTCGTAGGACGCGCGCGCAGCATCCAGAACCTGGAAGAAGATTACGCCATCAACCGAGACGCTGGCATTGTCCTTGGTGATGACTTCCTGGGTTGGAACATCAAGCACCTGTTCCATCATGTTCATCTTGCGACCGACACGGTCCACCCAGGGAAAGATGACGCCAAGGCCTGCTTCCAGCGTCTTGTAATATTTGCCGAAGCGCTCGACGGTATAGGCATAGCCTTGCGGCACCTGCCTTATGCCCATCAACAGGGTGAGCAAGACGAAGACGAGAAAGGCTATGGTGAAGATACCTAGACCGCTCATTGTTGACATCACATGTCTCCCAGCCGCTTGCGGGCCCTTTTTCAGGGCAAGGCGGATCCTTATGTGAAAGGACCCGGATGCGCAGGATGTGTGGAATAGCACGGATCGGGACAAAACAATTCGGCCATGGTAAAGAATTACTCAACTTCCGCAGCTTAAATATAGGCAATCGCCGCCGGTTCCGCCCGGTGGACATGCGTAAGGAGTTTAAAATGCGGCTTTTCAGAAAGAAATTGGCCATCAGGCCGCCGGAAGCGCCGATGCGGCACGCGCGCGGCAACTTTGCCCCGGCGCAATCTTTCCGGGCCTTTGCGCTCATAGCCGCTGCTGGCGCTGTTCTTTTCATGACCGGGGTGAAACCCTCGCAGGCCAATACTTCAACGGCCAAGCCAGCCAAACCCGCTGGCAAGACGGATGCGGGTTTCCGGGCTTATCTGGAAAGCATCTGGCCACATGCACAAGCTGCGGGCGTCACCCGCGCGACATTCGATGCGTCGCTGGGCAATGTCGCGTTTGATAAGAGCGTGATCAAGCCGATGGCTGCGCAGGCAGAGTTCGTTAAGCCGATCTGGAGCTATATCAACGGGGCTGTCACCACGCAGCGTATTGAAAAGGGGCGCGAAATGGCGCGCGCCTATCAATCCGTCCTGGCCGATATCGAGGCTCGCTACGGCGTTGACCGTTATGCCGTGCTGGCCGTCTGGGGGATGGAAACGAGCTATGGCAGCTTTACCGGCAAGAACAGCACTTTGAAGGCGCTGGCGTCACTGGCCTATGCCGGTAATCGGGAAGAATTTTTCCGCACCGAATTGATCGGCGCGTTGATGATCATCCAACAGGGTCACGCGCGGCCGGAGACGCTGACCGGATCCTGGGCGGGCGCGATGGGGCAGACCCAGTTCATGCCGACCAGTTTCCTGAAATATGCGGTGGATTACGATCGGGACGGGCGCAAGGACATCTGGAGCAATATCCCCGATGCGCTGGCCTCGACGGCCAATTATCTGGCTTCCTTCGGCTGGGTGCGCGGTCAGCCTTATGGCTTTGAAGTGATCTTGCCGGAAGGGTTCGATATTTCCGGGCATGATCCGCTGGAATTCAAGCCATTTTCTTATTGGGCTTCAAAGGGTCTGCGTCGGCCGAGTGGCGCTGCCATGCCGGGCTCGGGCACGGCCACGATCATACTGCCGGGCGGGCGTAGCGGACCTGCATTCCTGCTCACGCAAAACTTTCGGGTGATCAAGGAATATAACCGTTCCAATGCCTATGCCTTCGGCGTTGGACATCTGGGCGAGCGGATCGCAGGTGCAGGTCCCATCGCAGGGGCGTGGCCGACCTCGGAAAAGCCGCTGAGCACAGCGCAGGCCATGGAATTGCAGCGCAATCTGCAGCGGCTGGGCCATAATGTGGGCAAGATCGACGGAAAATTTGGCGACCAGGTGACGGCTGCCATCCGGGCCTATCAGAAAAAGGCTGGCCTTGTGGCGGATGGCTATCCAAATCACATGGTTCTGCAACAGGTGCGCAACGCGCGCTGATGCGCTATATTAAGGGTTATGAACGAACAGTTTGCCCTGCCCGATTCCAAGCCCGCCCACCGGCGTTATGCCGGAGTGTTGAAACTGGCGATCGTGACCGCATTTCTTTTCGTGACCGGTGGCCCCTCTGTCATCGCTCAGTTCGATGATAATGCCGCGACCTATTGGCGGCAGGAACGCCAGCGTATGCAGGCGCGGCAGAGCCAGAACATTCGTCCGGTCGCCCGGCCGGTTCGTTCGGTCGAACAGCGTCCAACCCGGCTTATTCGAGGCGCGGCGCCAAAAAAAGGTTTCACCCGCGTTGTGCCGCAGGTTGGCCATCCGGCGGCCCATCCGGTTGTGCCGGGCCAACCTGCCCCTGGACAACCGGCACCCGAACAATCACCCGCACCGCAGGAGGCTGTTCAGCCCCCATCAGCGCCCGCCGTGATCCCGGCGAATCCCGCGCCTGCCAGCCAGCAGGCCACTCGGCCGGCCGAAGCTGGGACGGCTGCTGCACCTGCCATTCGTATCGTTGTAATGGGCGATAATGTCGGCCAATTGCTGGCGCGAGGGCTAGAGCAAGCCTATGTGGATAGCCCGCAGATCGCTATTTCCCGGCAGACACGGGATTCCTCAGGTCTCGCCAACAATCGCTTTTTTGACTGGGCGGATGCGTCCAAAAAACTTCTGTCCAGCGGCGAAAAAGTCGACATCGCCCTGATGATGCTGGGCTCCAATGACGCGCAGGAAATTCAGGACGGCAAGGACCGCCTGCGGGTTCGCTCTGATCCCTGGGTGAAAGCTTACAGAAGCCGGATCGAAGCCATCGTCACGCAGTTCCGGGACAAGAAAATTCCACTGTTGTGGGTTGGCATGCCGATCATGCGCGGCGAACGGCTTTCGGCGGAAATGCTGGCTTTCAACGAGCTTTACCGCGACACTGTGCAAAAGGCGGGCGGCGTTTATGTGGATATCTGGGAAGCCTTTATCGATGACCGGAGCCGCTTCACTTTGTTTGGGCCGGATATCAATGGTCAAATCGTGAAATTGCGCACGGGCGATGGGGTTCACTTCACGCCCTCCGGTTCGCGCAAACTGGCTTATTTTCTCGAGTCGCAGTTGAAGCGGCTGATTGATGAACGGTGTCCGCGCACAGATCCTGTGATTGCCGCACTTGCGCCGGCGCCCGCCGGGCCCGCGCCAGTTGCAAAACCCGCTATTCCCGAAGCGAACGTAGCGCCAGCGGCTCCTGCAGATGCGCCAACCGCCGCGCCGGCTGCACAACCTGCCGTTGCCGCCTTGCCGCCTGTTGCGCCTGTGCCCAAACCCGTTGTTGCCCCGCCCCGTCCGGCTGCAGGGCCTGTTGTGCGGTTGACGGCTCCCGAACTGGCGCCTGATGGTTTGCTTGTAACAGGCCGCCGCAAGCCCGATACGGAGCCTGTGCAATCAGCTTTTGTCCAGCGCAGCCTTGTCGAGGGGACGCCAGTTGAGTCCCAACCCGGCCGGGCTGACGATTTCAGCTGGCCACGCAGGTAGGCGCATAAAGCTTCACTCTGACGGTTAACGGACCGTTACCGGATTCAATCGAATGTTGTCCCAAATTGTGTCATGTGCGTTAGCGCACATCGAAGCCCCCGCCCATTTGCGATGTTGTTGCCACTGAAGTTCAACCGCAGGGGCACACAATGACAACCTTCTCACTCAAGACCTTCTCCGCTTTGACACTGGCAATCGGCATGAGCCTGGGCGCGACGGCAGCGCTGGCTTACGAGGGCAATGAGCCCGCCGGTTCCTATTTCGCCCGCGAACAGCGCACCCGCGTTGCCGCCCTCCAGGATTTCGGCCGCCCGCAGCGCGCCATCCCGCAATCAACCCGTCAGGTCGTTGCTGATCCCACTGGCACAGCCGCCGGTACGGTCACAGTCGACACCAAGAACCGCTATCTCTATCTCTCGCTCGGCAATGGTCAGGCTGTACGCTACGGCGTCGGCGTGGGCCGCGCCGGTTTTGAATGGAGCGGCACCGCGCAGGTTGGCCGCAAGGCTGAATGGCCGGCGTGGACGCCTCCTCCGGCCATGCTGAAGCGCCGCCCCGATCTTCCCAAGCACATGGAAGGCGGCATCGACAATCCGCTCGGCGCCCGCGCCATGTATCTCTACAGCGGCAAGAAGGACACGATGTTCCGCATCCATGGCACCAACGAGCCCGATACCATCGGCCAGGCAGTCTCTTCCGGCTGCATCCGCATGATGAACGAAGATGTCACCGATCTGTTCAACCGCGTAAAGGTTGGAACGACAGTGCGCGTTATCTGAGTTGCGTGACTGAGTAAAACGAATGCGGCGGGCAACCTGAAATGGTTCCCGCCGTTTTTATTCGAGAGACTTCGCCAGGGCTTATCTGCGCGTGACGGTTTCGATCCAGTCGAGATATTTATTTTCGCCTTCGGCGATTTCAACGCGCAGGATCTCCGGCGTCTCATAGGGGTGAACAGCGCGAATGGCGGCGGCCAGCGCCACATAATCCGCCGTCCTGATCTTTATCTGCAACGACACTTCATCGTCGCGTTGCAGTTTGTCTTTCCATACATAGTGGCTCACCACAGGAAATGCCTGCACACAGGCGGCCAATTTTGCATTCATGACCGCCGCGATAATCGTCTCAGCGCTTTCCTGCGAATTGGTCGTGGTGATGGCGATCGAAAATCCGGTCATAGATCAATCCAGCCCTTCAATTCGCGATGCACAATATCGGAGATCACATCCATTCCCGCGTCGCTGTCGTTGAGGCAATCCACGCGCGCGAATTTTTCGCCGCCGTGTTCAAGAAAGATATCACGATTCTCAATGCCGATTTCCTCTATGGTTTCGAGGCAATCGGCGGCAAAACCGGGCGTGACGACAGCGATTTTTTTAGTTCCGGCTTTTGCGAGATCGCGGATGGTGTGATCGGTATAGGGCTTGATCCATTCGCCACGGCCGAAGCGGGATTGAAAGGTCATGATCAATTTACTTTTATCAACGCCGAGCGCCTCGCGAAGCAGCCGCGTGGTCTTGGCGCAATGGCAATAATAGGGGTCGCCCTTGTCGAAATAATCCTGGGGTATGCCGTGGAACGAGGCGAGAATGACCTCAGGTTCGAAATCCAGCGCCGCCAGTTTTTCGCGCATGGATGCTGCGAGCGCATTGATGTAGGCTGGCGTATCGAACCATGGGGCGGCGACGCGCAAGGTAGGCTGCCAGCGCATGGTTTTCAGCGCATCGAAAGCCTTGTCGCAGACCGTCGCAGATGTTGCTGCTGCATATTGGGGATAGAGCGGCACAAGCAAGATGCGCTCGCAGCCCTCTTTCTGCAGGGCTTCCATTCTTGAAGCGATGGAAGGGTGACCGTAGCGCATGGCCCAGTCGACCGAGATTTTATCGCTTTTGCCTAGACGCGCAGCCAGCTTTTCGCTCTGTGCGCGGGTGATGGTTTTCAACGGCCCTTCGTTGCGTTCCTTGTTCCAGATCGTGTCGTAATCCCTGCCCTTGCGGCCGGGGCGGAAGGTGAGGATGATGCCGTTGAGCAGCGGCCACCAAATCAACCTTGGCACTTCAATTACGCGGCGGTCGGACAGGAATTCCTTGAGATAGCGGCGCATGGACCAATAATCGGTCGCCTCGGGTGTGCCAAGATTGACGATGAGCACGCCAATACGACCAGATTTGACGGGGGGGTGGGCTCCGGGGCGGAAATCCACCCTTGTTTTCGCGAGACTGTCACTTGGTATCGGCATCAATCCTCCTGTCACAAGGCGATGTAGTGCGGACAGGGCTTTAAGTCGATTCCGGCGGCTGGACAGGCACCGGGTGCTCAAGTACCAGACAGTTCAAGCTGCGCGGTCCGGCCGCGCCCGGCGGGGGTAAAGGCATGGCAAGAACATGAACAGATTCGCGCTCTATCTTTCCAACGCCATCGATGTGAAGGCGCATGAAATCAGGGCGCTGCTCTGGGCTTTCGTTTATTTCTTCTTCTTGTTGGCGTCCTATTACATTCTGCGGCCGCTACGCGATGAGATGGGGATAGCGGCAGGCCGTGAAAATCTGCAATGGCTTTTTACCGCGACCTTTTTTGCGCTGCTCGTTGCCTCGCCCGTCTACGCCTATGCGACCTCCAGATTACCGCGCGCGCGGCTGATCCCCTGGGTCTATCATTTCTTTGCGCTGAATCTTGTTGCGTTCTGGGCGCTGCTGTTTTTCGAGTATGAGAAAGCGGCTGTGGCAAAAGTGTTTTTCGTCTGGGTCAGCGTATTTGTCTTGTTTGCTGTTTCAGTTTTCTGGACGTTTATGGCGGACCTGTTTCAGAGTGAACAGGGCAAGCGGTTGTTCGGCTTTATCGCGGCTGGTGGCACAGCAGGGACGATGCTCGGCTCTTCGATCACCGTAGGGCTTTCAGCCATCATCGGCGTTGCCAGCCTGTTGCTGGTTGCAGCCTTTCTCCTGGAATGTGCGATCTTTTGCGCGTGGCGGCTTGAGCGCAGTACGCGAGAGTTTTCGAGTGGCCAACCTCGCCCCGGCGCTGCTGCGGCTGTTCAATCTCCGCAGGCAAAAATTGGTGGCGGCATGTTCGATGGGCTGCTGTTGCTCTTGAAATCGCCCTATCTCAGCGGCATTGCCATCTGGGTGGCGCTGCTGTCCCTGGCGCAGACATTTCTTTATTTCATCCAGCAGGATGTAGTGCGCAACGCCTCGACCGATCCGGCCACGCGCACGCAGATTTTTGCGGCCATGGACCTTGGCGGCAATATACTGACCTTGTTGATCCAGCTTGTCGTGACGGGCGAATTGATCAAACGCCTGGGGGCGGGCAAAGCTGCGGCTTGCCTGCCGCTGGTATTCGCCCTGGGGTTTGCGGCGGCCTGTGTCGCGCCGGTGTTAGGCGTGATCGTCGCCTTTCAGGTGCTGCAACGCGTGGCGAATTTCGGCTTTTCCAATCCGGCGCGTGAAATCATGTTCACGGTCGTTGAGCGTGAGGAAAAATACAAGGCGAAGAATATTATCGACACAGCGGTATTGCGTGGCGGCGATGTGGTCTGGAGCTGGACGTTTACAGGTTTGCGCGCGGCAGGTTTGACGGCATCGTGGATCGCCGCGCTTGCGGTGCCGGTTGCACTGGCCTGGATGGCGCTTTCGCTTTGGCTCGGGCGTTCACAGGAGGCGCGCTCAAATCAGTTGCAGGCGAACGGGACACGAGAGGGAGGAAAAGCATGAATTCGAAACTGGATATATCGCGCCGCGAGGCGCTTGGGTTTGCCGCTTCTACCGCCGCCAGCGCTGTGCTGCCAGCGCTTCCGGCCTGGGCGCAGGCGGCCGCCAATGTGCTCAAGCGCCCGATCCCGGTATCTGGCGAAATGCTGCCCGTCATCGGCATCGGCACGGCGCTGATTTTTGAATTTCCCGAGGATGACAAGGCCAAGGCGACGATGGAAGAACGCGCAGGCGTGTTGCGCGCGCTTGTCGCCGGGGGCGGTTCGCTTGTTGATACAGCCTATAGTTACGGCGCGGCGGAAGAGCGGATCGGCCTGCTGCTGGAGCAGCTTGGGTTGCGGGACAAGATCTTCCTCGCGACCAAGGCGCGTGTTGATGATCGCACCGGTACAGTCGCCTCTTTCGAGCGCTCGCTGAAATTGCTGCGCACCAATCGCGTCGAGCTCATGCAATTGCATAATCCCAAGGATCCCAATCAGGATCTTGGTCCCTATCGCGAATTCAAGCAGCAGGGCCGCGCGAAATATTTCGGGTTTTCTTCTTCATTTGATCGTGACTATGGCGCGGTGGAGGATGTGCTGAAGAAACAGAAGCCGGATTTTTTCCAGATCGACTATTCCATGGTGGATCGCAATTCCGAGGACCGGCTCATTCCCGCAGCGAAGGACATGGGCGCCGCGGTTCTCACCAACCTGCCGTTCGGCCGTGGCAAATTCTTCCAGAAAGTGCGTGGCAAGGCGCTGCCCGAATGGGCGACGAAGGAATTGGGTGTCACAAGCTGGGCGCAATATTCGCTGAAATGGGCACTCGGCAACCCCGGCGTCACAGCGGTTATTCCTGGCACGGACAAGGCCGAATTCATGGTCGACAATCTGAAAGCGGGCACAGGCGTCATGCCGGATGCTGCCATGCGCAAGAAGATGGTGGAGCATTTCGACGCCTTGTGAAGGCTGGGGCGGCTGCGCCGCATCGGCATCAAGTTGTCGTAAATGTCATCCCGGCCTCGCGAAGCGAGAGCCGGGACCGTCCAGTTACTGCACTCTACCCGTTCGCGGTCCCGCATTA
Organism: Beijerinckiaceae bacterium; assembly: GCA_947474545.1. Classification (GTDB taxonomy): domain Bacteria; phylum Pseudomonadota; class Alphaproteobacteria; order Rhizobiales; family Beijerinckiaceae; genus Terripilifer. The sequence continues at coordinate 19,773 of CANJJI010000010.1, forward strand.
ATGCTTCGCAGTTTGCGGGATGACACCTGTGGCCTCACCCCTACTTCCACCACGCATGGAAATGATGCACCGGCCCGTGGCCGTGGCCGACATCCAGCGTATCAGCAGCGGCCAGCGCCTGGGTCAGATATTGCTTGGCCGCGCCAACGGCATCACGCAGCTCATGTCCCTTGGCCAGATAGCAAGCAATGGCGGATGATAGTGTGCAGCCCGTGCCATGGGTGTTTTCTGTATCCACGCGCGGCGCTGAATAAATCTGGGACTGACCGTCGAAGAAGAGGACATCTTCTGCATTCGCGCCGCTGTGATGGCCGCCTTTGACGAGCACGGCGCGTGCGCCGTTTTCCACGAGGTCTTTTGCGACGCGCGCGAGGCCCGGCGTATCTGTACCCGTGCTGAAGCCTGACAGCCTCTCGGCTTCAGGAACATTCGGCGTGATCAATGTAGCGATGGGGAAAAGATGTTTGCGCAGGGCGTCAACCACATCGGGCGCGCCGAGTGAATCGCCTGAGGTTGCGACCAAAACAGGATCAAGCACGATATTTTTTGCGCCATGCGCTTTCAGGCGATCCGCGACTGCCGCTGCGATTTCGCCTGACGCCAGCATGCCGATTTTCACGGCGTCCACGCGGACGTCTGCAAAGATCGCATCAATCTGCGCGGCGATAAATTCGGCAGGTGGAATATGCACGCCGGTCACGCCTTGCGTGTTCTGCGCGGTCAGGGCGGTGATGACAGCCATGCCATAACAGCCAAGTGCGGAAATGGTTTTGAGATCGGCCTGAATGCCTGCGCCGCCTGAGGGATCGGAACCTGCAATGGAAAGAACGTTTGCGATCATGCGGACGCGCCTCCTGATTTCATAACGGCGAGCCTTTGCCGCCTGCGTTTAAACGGCCAGCCCATCAAGTGCCAGAGTCCAAGGCCCGCAAAAAAGCCGGTGAAGGCTGATGCGATTCCCTCAAGGGTTGCGGGAACAGCGGGCCGGAAATCCTGCCAGGCTCGGGCAGCAAGGGTCCTGTCATAATCACGCGCCATGACAAGCATGCGATTGAAAGGACCGGCGCTTGCGAAATTTTCCTGCTGCCTTGAAAGCCGGGCGGCGCGCACGTCGGTTTCGGCGATACGTTGTCCGCGTTGCTGGATGAAGGGATCCTTGTCCGTCGTCAGCTTTTCAATACCCTGTGCCCGATTCATTTTATTGGCGACAGCATCCTGATCGAATTCGACCAGCATGCGGTTGAGTTCGTCCAGCGCTCCGCCCAGACGTTGCCGGTATTGCTGCGTAAATTCAGGCAATTGCGATGAGAAGAGCCCGCTGATCAATGCAAAGCCGATCCCCAGCCATCGCACAATGAACATCGCCTCGCTCCAATATGACTGCAACTCCGATGATAGCGGATTTTCGGAGCTTCACACCGGTAAAGTCAACAATCCAGCATCGCCATTTTCAGCGCCGAACAGCAGTCTCTTGCCTTCGCTGTCCCAGACAAGAGCCGAAACCGCAGCGCGCTTGCGGCCCGTTGTCGGTGTCCCCTCAGGGGTGCGGCGCACCAGGAGTTCTGCGCCATCGGCCAGACGGCAGAGGAGAATCCAGCCATCTTCATATCCTACCGCGAGGGCGGGAGATTTGGGATGGAAGGCAACCTGTGTGACCTTTGGCGTGCGCACGCCGCATTCCTTGGGCGCCTTGCCCATCGGTCCGTCCTTGGACTGAAACGGCCAGACGACGCAGGCATCCGCGCCCGAGGTCGCCAGCCACTCTCCGTCGCTCGACCAGGAGAAGGAGCGCGTCTTCGACGGATAGCCGGTCATGCGCATGTCCTTCTTGTCGGCAATGCGCCAGCCGTGCAGTGAATTCTCCTGCATGGAGGACACCGCGAACTGGCCATCGCGCGAGATGATGACATCCAGATGCGAGCCCGCCCATTTCAAGGTTTCCGGTTCGCCTGTGATATTGGGGAACCATAGCGACAGGCCGTTGTAATGCGCCATCGCCACGCGATAGCCCTTTGGCATGAAGGCGAGGCCCCTTACGCTGGAGGGCGCTTCAAAGCTTTTCACGACGCCTTTGGCGTCGCGGGCGCGCACCTGTTTGGCGACGGACCAGGCGATTGCGCCATCGTCGCGCAGCGCCAGTGCGTCAATCCATTTGCCGCCTTCGTTGGCAAGCTCTTGCGTGGCGCCATCGGCGGTTGTCTGGACGATGCGGCCTTCATCGCCGCCGGTGATGATCCGGCGTGAATCTGCAGTTGCTACGATGATGCCGCCATCGGGATGGGCAGCGATACGGCGGCTGTTATCGCCGGGGAAAATGATTTCGCCGTTCGCCAGCACAAGGGCGGGCGCGCCGTCCAGAAAGGCGGCAGCCACAACGTGATCGCCCGCCGGGATTTCCGCGACATGGGCGGTGAGAGATTTGTCATAGTCAATATCGTTCACAAATCATCCTCACTCATGGGCGACGCCTCTGCCCGGAAGGGATAATGCGTCACGGTCATTTCTATGCCGGCATCGCCCAGAACGCCCATGAATTCGGGCGACCAGGTGGTGACGATGCGTTCTTCGTCTGCATCAAACATCAGGCCGACTTCGAGAAAGATCCTTCGTGGCATTTCCTTGCCGTGCAGGGGAGATTTCTCGCTGTTCAGCATTCTCTCGAGCCGCGAGCCCAGCCAGAGGCCGAGACTCTGCGTGTTCATCTCATTGTCTTCGGGTGTCAGATTGTAGAAGAAGCTCAGCGACCCATCGCGGATTTCCTCGACCTTCACCGGTGGATTGGGCAGAAGCGGCGGCGCGCCGCTCCAGCCGTGGATATCCACACGCAACACGATGCCAATGACGACAGGCTCGGCCACAGCTTTAGTGCTGCGGTTCGACGGCGCAAGCCATGAAGCCGCTGCGCAGGGATTCCTCATTGAGATTGCGGCCGATGAAAACAATCTTGCACTGGCGTTTTTCGCCCGGCTTCCAATCGCGCTGGAGGTCGCCATCAAGGATCATGTGGACACCCTGAAAGACAAAGCGCTTGGGCTCGTCTTTGAAGGATAGAATGCCCTTGGAGCGCAGAATATTCGGGCCTTCCTTCTGGGTGATCAGATTGATCCAGGGCATGAAGCGATGAGGGTCCACGTCGCCGTCAATCTGGAAGGCGACCGATTGCATTTCCTCATCGTGATAGTGCTTGAGACCATGGCCGTGGTCATGATCATGTCCGTGGCTGTGATCATGATGATCGTGATCGTGATCATCCACTTCGAGGAAGGCCGGTTCAACTTCAAGGATGCGGTCGAGATCAAAGGCGTTGCGGCCCAGCACGGCGGAGAGCGGCACTTCGCAACGGTTTGTCTTGTGCAGGACGGCATAGGGGTTGATGGCGCGAATGCGCGCTTCCACTTCGCGCAATTCCTCCGGCGTCACCAGATCAATCTTGTTGAGCAGGATGACGTCGGCGAAGGCGATCTGGTTCTTGGCTTCGGGGGCATCGCGCAGGCGGTCGGCAAGCCATTTGGCGTCGGCCACTGTGACCACAGCATCGAGACGCGCCTGATCCTGCACATCCTGATCGACAAAGAATGTCTGCGCGACGGGGGCGGGATCGGCAAGGCCCGTCGTTTCGACGATGATCGCGTCGAACTTGCCCTTGCGCTTCATCAAGCCTTCCATGATGCGGATGAGATCGCCGCGCACGGTGCAGCAGATGCAACCGTTGTTCATCTCGAACACTTCTTCATCCGCGCCGACGACCAGATCATTGTCGATGCCGATCTCGCCGAACTCATTCACGATGACCGCGAATTTGTGGCCGTGGTCTTCGGAGAGAATGCGGTTGAGAAGCGTGGTCTTGCCCGCGCCGAGATAGCCAGTCAGCACGGTCACGGGAATTTTGTCGGATGTGGACTCGGTCATTGCAAAACCTGATTGTTGTTGCGGGTGGAACGAGGGCCACCCTTTCGGGCTCCCTTATATTGGGAAGCGGGGCGAAGATGTAAGTGTTTTTTGAGGGGAAAGTTTTGGCGAAGGCAGGGGCAGTGGTTGTGAAAGCAATCAGCTCGCGCTGCGGGCCCAGCCGCCCGAGCTGCCCCTCACGCTTCCAGATGCCGCCTTGGCCTGAGCAAGCGCAGCAACCCGCTGGACCGGCCAAACACGAGCGACAGCAGGTAAATTCCGCCGCAGACCAGAATGATGACGGGTCCGGAAGGCACACCGGCGCGATAGGAAATCACCAAGCCGAGATAGCTCGAAACTATCCCGATCAACATGGCGATGCCGATGGCGAGCGTGACATCGGCGACCCAGAGCCGGGCGGCGGCGGCTGGAAGCATCATGATGCCGACGGCGAGCAGGGTTCCCAGCGCGTGAAAACCGCCGACAAGGTTCAACACAACGAGGCAGAGAAAAATCAACTGGGTCGGCGCGCCCGCACCGCTGACGGAGGCCAGAAAGCCGGGGTCCAGCGTCTCCATCACCAGTGGGCGATAGAGCAGGGCGAAAATGAACAGGGTGAGTGTGCTGATTGCCGCCAGCAGCAGCAGCGTCGCATCGTCGAGCGCCAGCACTGAGCCAAACAGCAGGTGCAGTAGATCGATGTTGGAACCGCGCAGGGACACGATGGTGACACCGAGCGCCAGCGAGATCAGATAAAAGGCCGCCAGCGTTGCATCTTCGCGCAAGGCCGTGAACCGCGCGACCGCGCCTGAGGCCAGTGCGACCAATATGCCCGCAATCAGGCCGCCTGCCGTCATGGCGCCAAGCGACAACCCGGCTATCAGATAACCAATGGCTGCGCCGGGCAGGATGGCGTGGGCCATCGCGTCGCCTGTCAGCGACATGCGCCGGAGCATGAGGAAGATCCCCACCGGCGCACCGGCGATTGACAGCGCGATGGCGCCAACCAAAGCGCGGCGCATGAATTCGAATTCGATGAAGGGTGAGACCAGGGTTTCAAACATGATCAGGCCACCCGCTCGCATTCCAGTGCTTCGCGATCGAAGGCTTCGCAGATGCGGCGGGCTTTCAGCAGGTTTTCAGGGCTCAAAGCGTCACTGGTGCCGCACCAGGCGACCTTTTCGCGCGCCAGCAGAAGCGTTTGGGGAAAATGGCCGCGCACCATTTCGAAATCATGCAGGACGGCGATCACAGTGCGCTTCTCGTTGTGCCAGCGTTCCACGACGTTCAGAAGGTCCTGCATGGTTTTCGCATCAATGGCGGTGAAGGGTTCGTCCAGCAGGATGACTGGGGAATCCTGCAGCAGCAGCCGGGCAAATAACATGCGCTGCATCTGGCCGCCCGACAGGGTGGCGATGGTGCGGTCCTCAAATCCTGTGAGACCGACCGAGGCAATGGCGTCAAAGACTTTCTGTCTTTTGTCCCGGCCGATGCCGCCGAAAAGACCCGCCGTGCGCCAATAACCCATCGAGACCATATCGAAGACGCTGATGGGGAAGGAACGGTCGATTTCGGCGGCCTGAGGCAGATAGGCGATGTCGCGCGCCGAGAATCCCCCGCGTTCGATCTTGCCGCCGATGGGTTTCAAGACGCCGGCGATGGCCTTTAAAAGGGTCGATTTGCCGGCGCCATTGGGGCCGCAGACGGCAAGCAGCACGCCCTGCTCCACCTCGCCGTCAAGATGATGAACCGCGGGATGGCGGTCATATCCGAGGGTCAGATCTCGAAAACGAAGCGCCGTTGTCATGACATGGCCCACCAGACTGCCAGCCACAGGCCAGCACTCAACGCTGCCGCCCCGGCGAGACGCTCCCAGACAGAAAGTCTCAGAAGGGAAAACGCTGGATCGGCCGGACGTGCGGCGACCAGCGCCGGATGAGCGTGGTGGTGCTCATGATCGTGATCGTGGGTATCGTGACTATGCGCGTGGCCTGGATGCAGACTGGACATTTTGTTATAATATAACGTGACAGAATAAATTGCCAGCTGATGGATGCATTGTTGACATGGTCATTTTTGATATGTTATAAAGTTACATTATTTGGGGAGTCCGCATGTATCTGACCTTTCTTTCCCGAAGCCGTCTAGTTGCAACGCCGGTTCTGGCTTCGGCGGTGTTTTCTGGATGGCTCGCCATGCCAATCACGCAGGCATCTGCTCAGACCATGCCTGTTGGCCGGGAAAAAGTGGAAACCCGCGAATTCCGCAACAAGGACGTGGAAAGAGCTTTCAACACACCAGTGAAGGCAGATCGTGGTCGCGCTCACAGGCATGGCAAGAAGGGTCACAAGGGCCATAAGCACTGAACGTGCTTTCGCCAAACCCTTTCCTCGGCTGCAAATCCAGAATGGAACGTCCATGTTCAAACAATTGCTGACTAGTCTCGCTTTGGGCGCTTGTTTGCTGGCGTCCGCATCACACGCGCAGACAGCAAGCGGCAAGATTGATGTGATCGCCAGCTTTTCAATTCTCGCCGATCTCGTGAAACAGGTCGGCGGTGACCGGATTGAAGTGACGGCGCTTGTGGGGGAAAACAGCGACGCCCATGTCTATCAGCCCACGCCGGCAGATGTCGCGCGCATCGGCAAGGCGCGGTTGATTGTCATCAACGGGCTTGGCTTTGAAGGCTGGGCGGATCGTCTCGTAAAGTCATCGAAATTTCAGGGTGAGCGCCTCGTTGCCTCACGCGGCGTCAAAGCCCTGAAAGTGCGCAATGCCATCGATCCCCATGCCTGGCAGGACCCGGACAATATCAAGATTTATGTCGATAACATCCGGCAGGCACTGATCGCGGTCGATCCTGCGGGATCTGCCGATTACAATGCTCAAAGTGTTGCCTTTCTGGCCGAAGTCGAAAAAACCACCCGTGAAGTCAAGGCCGCCTGGGAACCGATTCTGCGCGAAAAACGCAAGATCATTACCTCGCATGATGCGTTCGCTTATTACGCGGACGCGTTCAACGTGATCTTCACCTCGCCGCAGGGTGTGAGTACGGAAAGCGAGCCAAGCGCTCGGGATGTCGCGGTCTTGATCCGTCAAATCAAGCAGGAAAATGCCAAGGCGATTTTCATTGAGAACATGTCCAATCGCCGCCTCATAGACAGTATTGTCGCGGAAACAGGCGCAAAAGTTGGCGGTACGCTTTATTCTGATGCGCTTGGCGGCGAGGTCAAAACCTGGGCCGAAATGATGCGGCACAATACAAGGCTGCTGACGGAGGCGCTGAAGTAGATTTTGCGTTTTTTATCGTCTGCGTTAGCCTCTCCCTGACAAGCGCTGCCTGATAAGAGCGCGAAGGCGGGAGTGTTCAGGGTGAATATTTTTATAGCGGGCCAAAACCCGGCATCACTGTATGCGTCCATCCTGCTGCGCAAGGCGCGTCCCGATTGGCAGGTCGTGGTATCAGAGCAGGACACCAGGGCTGCTCTTCCTGCCGATATTCTCACCAATCCAGTCAAGCCGCAGATGCGATTGCGCGACGTTGATGTGGCCGCTGCAATTGCAGCTATCACGGTTGATATTCACCGCGTCGATGTTTCGCGTTCTTCGTCCGCGGGTCATGACATCAGGCAGATCGAAGGGCTGGCGTATCGGACAATTTCTGCTTCAGAGCTGCACAACGCCTTAAGGCAAGAAGCGCTCAGGGCGGGCTGTGTATTTGCAAGCGCTGCACCCGAAAATCCTGATCTTGTGCTGGTTGGCGATTGCAACAAGCTTGGTGGCCTGGGCGCTGATGCGGCAAGCCTGCTTATGCCCTTGCCTGCGGGTTCAAGGGCGCATGTGCAATTTCGCGTCAACGCGAATGCTGGCGCTCTGGCGTTTGGCTTTCATGACACCGGACGTGGCGTCATCTCTGCTGTTCTGATTCCGGACTCAGCCTGTTCAAGCTCGCTGATTCTGGAAGGTACTCCCGAAGCAATCACCGCAACCGGACCTGATGTTCATGCCTTCTGCAAGACAGCCTTTGCCGATCTGATTGGTGGCGCAGAGTTTGAGATGCTTTCAAGAGAACCGCGGCCAGTGCAACTCGCGGGCAAATGGCATGCGGGACATATTGCGCTCATCGGCGCGGCGGCCTCGCAGCCGCATTATTCCATCGGGCTAGCTGCTCGTTCCGGCTTTGAGGACGCCGAAGCGCTGGTTGACGCGTTGCTTGATCATTCAAGTGTGCCGGAAGCACTGGCTGCCTGGCAGGCGCTAAGATTTCCGAAGGCGGAGAGCCTGCATCGTGCCGCCGATTCCAGCGCCAATTGGCTGGCCCATGTGCATCAGGTCTATGACATGCCCATGAGCCGCTTTGCTTTCGCCTGCATCACCCGCAGCCTGCGGCTCACCTATACCCATGTGAAACATGCTGCGCCCGCATTCACGCGCGAAGTCGACGCCATAGTGGCCGGCCCGGCCACTGGAAGTGCGAATGTTCCGCCACCGCCGATGTTTACGCCCTATTCCATGCGCGGGTTGACCATACCCAACCGCATGTCATTCTCGCCGATGTGTATGTATTCCGCGCATGAAGGCGCGGTCAGCGACTTCCAGCTTGTGCATCTGGGCGCGCGCGCTGTCGGTGGGTTTGGTCTCGTGTTTGCTGAGATGACAAATGTGACAGCGCAGGGGCGCATGACCCATCATTGCGCGGGCATGTACTCTCCGGAACATGTCCCGGCATTCAAGCGCATCACTGATTATGTACATGAACATACAGAGGCCAAGATTGCGATCCAGCTTGCCCATGCGGGACGCAAGGGCTCGATCAGCCGCTCATGGGAGAAGGATGTTCCCCTTGCGCCCGAGGACGAATGGGAAACGATTGCACCTTCACCGATCGCCTACCAGCAGGGCCGTCCCTTGCCGCGCGAGATGACGCTGAAAGACATCCAGGACGTTACGGATGCTTTCGCCAAGGCCGCGCGCATGTCTGAAGAAGCTGGGTTTGACATGATCGAAATTCATGCCGCGCACGGCTATCTTCTCTCATCGTTCATTTCGCCGCTGTCCAACCGGCGCACGGATGCTTACGGTGGCTCGTTGCAGAACCGCATGCGTTTCCCGCTTGAAGTCTTTGAAGCCATCCGCGCGAATTTTCCGGCGGAAAAGCCGATCAGTGTGCGCATATCTGCCAGCGACTGGCGCTCTGATGGCATCCAGCCGCGCGATGCGATAGAATTTTCGAAGATGTTTCATGAACGCGGTGCAGATATCATCGCTGTATCGAGTTCCGGCGTCACTCCGGAGCGCCGCCCGGCTGTCGTGGAGCGGCTCTACCAGCTTGCGTTCAGCGACGCCATTCACAACGAAGGCAAGGTGCCGACGATGACCGTCGGCGGCGTGCTCAGTCATGGCGATTGCAACACTATCATCGCCTCGGGACGGGCCGACATCTGCCTGATGGCGCGCGGGGCACTGAATGATCCCTATTTCCCGCAACATGCGGCGCGTGAGCAGGGCCATCGCATACCCTGGACATTTCCCTATGCGCGGGCGGCGGAAACGCCAGTGCGGGCGGGGTAGCCCCTTTACGCCAGCGCGCCTTCGGGCAATATGCGCTCCGATTTCAAACCGGAGCCCGCCTATCATGAAGACCCGCGCCGCCGTCGCTTTTGCCGCCAAAAAGCCATTGGAAATCGTTGAACTGGAGCTGGAAGGCCCAAAGTTCGGCGAAGTCCTGGTCGAGGTCAAGGCGACTGGAATCTGTCATACCGATTATTACACCCTCTCGGGCGCAGACCCGGAAGGCCTGTTTCCCGCTGTTCTTGGCCATGAAGGTGCGGGAATTGTGGTGGATGTGGGCCCGGGCGTGACGACGCTGAAAAAGGGCGATCATGTCATACCGCTTTACACGCCCGAATGCCGCCAGTGCAAAAGCTGCCTGTCGCGGAAAACAAATCTCTGCACGTCGATCCGTGCCACCCAGGGCCGCGGCCTGATGCCCGACGGCACCAGCCGCTTCAAATGCGATGGCGAGCCGGTGCTGCATTACATGGGCACATCAACATTCGCCAACCACATTGTTGTGCCGGAAATAGCGCTCGCCAAAATCCGCGAAGACGCGCCGTTCGACAAGGTCTGTTACATCGGTTGTGGCGTGACCACGGGGATTGGCGCTGTCATGTGGACGGCCAAAGCGGAAGCCGGTTGTAAAGCCGTGGTATTTGGCCTCGGTGGCATCGGCCTCAATGTCATTCAGGGTTTGCGCCTGATTGGCGCGGACCAGATTGTCGGCGTTGACATCAATCCGGCGCGCAAGGACATCGCCGAGAAATTCGGCATGACCCATTTCGTCAATCCGAAAGAGGCGGGCGACGATCTTGTCGCCTATCTCGTCAATCTCACCGATGGCGGCGCAGATTATTCGTTCGACTGTACCGGCAATGTGCAGGTGATGCGGCAGGCTCTTGAATGTTGCCATCGCGGCTGGGGCACGTCCATCATCATCGGTGTTGCGCCCGCAGGGGCGGAAATCTCGACACGTCCGTTCCAGCTTGTCACCGGGCGCACATGGAAAGGCACGGCTTTCGGAGGCGCGCGTGGTCGCACGGATGTGCCGCGCATTGTGGACTGGTATATGAACGGCAAGATCAACATCGACGATCTGATCACCCACAAGTTGCCGCTGGAGCGCATCAACGAGGGTTTTGATCTGATGCACGCAGGCAAGTCGATCCGCAGCGTCGTCGAATTTTGAACGCCATAATGTTGAAACTGAAAGCATGGTTGCGCGGATTCAAGCTTCCGGTCTTCGTAACCCTGCTTTTGTGCCTGCCGATATTGGCCGGACTTGGCTGGTATTTTTTTGAGACCGAGGGATATCTCTCCAACGCCATCCACATGATGGCGTTGGGGGCGGCGATGATTTCCGCGCTCGTGTTTCTGACGCGGCGTCCATTTGCGTCGGCTGTGTTTTTCGCATCGCTGGTGGCTGTCATCGCGATCACGGCCTATGTCAAATTTGAGGCGCTGACATTCACCCTGCATATGTGGGACTTTGTTTATTATGCGCGCGACTGGATGCCGGTTTTTGGCTGGTGGTTCGGACGGCCTGCGGCCATGCTGGCTATCATCGGGGCGCTGGCTTCGCTAATCGTGGGTACCTGGCTCGCCTGGCGGCTGGAAAAGCCTTCCATCGGCCGCCGCTGGGCTTTTCTTTCGATGCTGCTGATGGCTGCGTTATCCTACACGGCTGTCAGCATTCGCGGTCATCGCCCACATGTGCTGTTCAATTTTCCTGACTGGCATGTGTCGTCGTTCTTTGCGTCGTCGATTGAAACGGCTGAGGCGCTGAGACGCGGGGGAATGATCGAAACCGCGCAGCGAAGCAATGCAAAGCCATTTGAATCCAGTTGGACATGCAAGCCAGAGAAGAAGCCACCGCATATCATCCTGATCCATCAGGAATCGGTGGGGCCGCCGATGTTTTTTCCGCAAGTGACTTACGACCCCATGATCCTGCCGTTGTTCAATTCCTTCGACGGCAAGCTACACAAGCTGAATGTAGAAACCTACGGCGGAGCGTCGTGGATTTCGGAATCGGCTGTCATGCTGGGCCTTTCCAGCCGTTACTTTGGCAGCATGAAGGATTTCATCCAGTTTTTCATGGCGGGCCGCGTGAAAGACTCCATGCCGCAAATTCTAGAGAAGTGCGGCTACCGGAACATCATGTTCTATCCCTATATATTTGGCACGTTCGGTAACAAGAGCTTCTTCGAGACGATCGGCGTCCGCGAAGTCTTTGATCGCAAGTCGCAGGGCGCGAAGCTGGACTGGGATACGGATCGCTTTTATTATGACAACATGCTCAAGGAAATCGGCAAGCATGTGGCTGGTTCGCAAAAGCCGCTGTTCACTTTTCTTGAGACCATGTCGGCGCACTGGCCTTACAATTATGAATTCGAGCCGCAGATCAAAGTGCCGTCAGGCGGACCAAATAACCATCCTGAGATGAATGAATATCTACGCCGCCTCGCCATGGCGCGCATCGATCTTGATTATCTCAAGGAGCAATTGCGCACGCGTTTTCCCGATGAATCTTTTCTGCTGGTGCAATATGGCGATCACCACGCCATACCCACCGCCTATCTTTACGGCTATGATACCGAAGATGGCGTTCAGGATATGAAGCTGCCGGAAGGCTATCCGCTCTACACGACCTATTATTCGGTTGATGGCGTCAATTACACACCGCCGCCATTGCCCAATCTCGATAGCGTGGATATCGCCTTTGCCGGTGCGATCTTTCTTGATGCGGCGCGGTTGCCACTGCCCGAGAGCTGGCGGGAGCGCTTGCGTCTCATGCAAGTGTGTGCGGGACTGGCGTGGAACTGCAAGCAACGCGACGAGATGCTTAAATTTCATCGCCGGCTGATTGAATCAGGCTTGATGCAGAACCAGTAATCAAGTGCGTAGAGCGGATAGGACCTCGTTCGCTGCACGAAGACCACTCTCATGGGCGCCGTGCGCGGTCGAGAAATAATGCGGCGATGTCGCTTCGCCTGCGAAGAACAGGCGATTGTTGACCGGCGAGGCGAGCACTGCGCGTTTGTCCCAATGTCCGGGCAGGGCATGTGAGTAGGAGCCGAGCGCGAAGGGATCGCTCGCCCAGGCGCTCGCCGCCAGCGGCTTTAGCCGTTTGCGCCATTCACCGCCCAGCATGTCGCAGATTTCCTCGACGGCGAAAGAGGCAAAGCCTGCCAGCCCATCTTTTTCCAGGCTGCGCGCACATTCGCCGCCGAAATATCCTTCGACGAGCGGCTTGCCGAACGGGCGAAGATGGTAAGCGCCGGTATCGGTGCGATCAGTCTTGCCGAAGATGCGGCCATTATCAGGCAGGGCCTCTGCGTCCTCCACAGCAAGATAGAGTTTGTTGGCGATGCCCAACGGCAGCATGGCAGCTGCTTCGAGTTTCGAAGGGATGGCAGGTGAAAAGCGAATGATTTCTCGTGCGAGAATGTTCGTGGGGACTGCAATCACGGCGGCGCGGGCCTGCAGCGTACCTCCTGCCGTTTCTATCGATACCCACGCGCCGGTATGATCGATGCCGCTGACGGGGCAATCATAGACAGTGGGGACATCATCTGCGAGACGGGCGATCAGCGCGCCATAGCCCTCGGCGATGCGAAAGTTGATTTCGCTGTCGTGGTAATTGTCGAAGTCCTTTGCCGACAGGCGCGCCAATTCGCAGCCATTTACATAGGTGCTGACCGCGTCGATCAGTGCGCTCCAGGGCGCGTCCCGGTCAAGACAATCGGATGCCGAGCGGTCAATCGGCTCTTGTGCCGCCTTTTCTAGGCGCGAATAGAATTTCGCCTGCGCCGCTCGAAAGGCCTTCTGGTCCTGCGACGCGAACGCATCCTCATACATCATCTGCTGCCAGGGCGGCGGCGTCTCATCGACAGTGAAACCGAGATCGCGGGCTATGCCGACATAGGGATTGTCATCAGCCGAATGCAGCCAGCCGCAGCCAAGATCAAGTGCATGGCCGCCGTGCATTTCCGTCGAGGCGCGGCCGCCCGGGCGGCTGCGTCCTTCCATCAGTAGAACGTCGAGTTTTGCAGCAGTTAAGGCGCGCGCCGCTGCCAGGCCAGCCGCGCCGGCGCCGATCACGGCGACGTCGCACTGGTGGCGAAAGGGTGTTTTCATGGACGGGTCCTGAGACGTCAGGATTATTCGCGGATGGGCTCGGCCTTGAGTGCGGAACGGACGAAATAATAGAGGCCCACGAGGCCAAGGAGCGTTCCGGCGATTTCAAATGTTGTTGCAAACAGTGGCGGCAGCTCGAAAATACCGCCGATGGCCCATCCGGCAGCCCAGGTCATACCAACAAGTTCGGTGCCGACGAGAACCGTCACGCTGCCGACTGTGAGCAGGTTCTGCCAGTTGATTTTCTTCGGTTCCGCCACCGGGATCTCCGTAAAGTCGATACGTGCAGGTACACCAATGCGTCCCTGCGTGCAACTTAGAGCGTATGCGCGGAGCCCAGAAACAGAGTTGCGCCGAGTAGAAACACCGCGACGGCGGCGGCGCATTCCAGCGCCCTGATCAGAACGACGCCACGAGCGCCACCCTGGCCCGCATAGCGCAGGGCAATGTTCTTTGCGAGCACGGCGACGGCGGCGAGCGCGCCGGTCGTCAAGGCGGTCCCCAGCGCCATGGCAAAGGTTGCGGCGACGCCAGCCAGGAATATGCCCTGCGCCACGGCGAACACGAGTACGAGAATCGCGCCCGAGCAGGGGCGGGCGCCAGCAGTGACCACAGTTGCCAAGGCTGTGCCCCAGGAAAAATTCTCGCCGAGTGTTTTCGGGTCCGGCGCATGAAAGTGGCCGCAATGTTCGTCGTGAACATGGCCGGGCTCGCCGTGGGCGTGATCGTGATGGGCGTGGTGCTCATGCCCGTGCTTGTGATCGTCATGGGCCTTTGTGAGCACGGGCGTTAGCGTTTGCACTTCGTGATTATGGTCATGCGTTGCGGCATGTGCATGGTCATGTGAATGGTGATCATGGGAGTGGTGATCATGGGAGTGGTGATCATGCCCATGATGGTCATGCTCATGAGGCGTAGCTGCCGGAGCGGAATTTTCGCTAACACCTGCCGCTGGTTTGAGCAAAGGCAGAGCGGCGAACAGCGCACGGCCCTTCACCCAGACAAGCCAAAGTCCCAGCAGCGCTATGCCTGCAAAGCTTGCGATTTCGACAAGATTGGCGACGGATTTCATGTGCTGGGATGTTGCATTCAGCACCCAGGCGAGAATGCCGACAATGGCGATCGCCACAAGGCCCTGCAACATGGCGGCGAGAAAGGAGATAACGATGCCACGCTTCAGCGCCCTTTCATTGGCAAACATGTAGGAGGCAACGACCGCCTTGCCGTGGCCGGGCCCGGCAGCATGAAAGACGCCATAGGCAAAGCTGATGCCCATCAGCGCCCAGACCGCGGAGGTGTCAGTCTTGATCGCGCGTACGCCTGACGAGAGCATACGCTCGAACGCCATCTGCTGCGCAAAAATCCAGCCGGTGATACCGCCCTGCGGAACGGCCCCGCCTTCGCTGATGCCGACGTTAAATGGGTTTTTTGCCTGTGCGAGGGCGTCGCCACCGCCGGTCAGGAGGGCCACCGCGCACGCGCCGATGATGCCGATCGCGAGCCATGTTCTGGCGCTGGAATATCTGCTGTGCATGGTTTCTCTCGGAGTTACGGGCAGGCGACGGAGGCGCGTGTGGCGAGTTTGGCGCCGAAATCGGCTCCAGGTGAATCGTTGGTGCCTGCCGATTGCTGCAGCCGCCGGGTCTCTTCGTCGGTCAGAGGTCTTGGCGTCACCATGCGCAGCGAACACCCCTGCGGCGCGTTCTTCATGATCACCGGGTTCTGCTTTTCGAAATCAAATGCGACGAAATAATCGGGGTCGAAGACCTGCAGCATGAAGGCCTTGTTTGCACTGGCAGGCACTTTAAACTCGGCTGTGAAATGCAAGGTTACGTTCTGCTTCGCATCGAGCGTTATTGTTGCGTCTGTGACGTCCTTGAATTCGGCAGATTTGCCGCCTGCCCGTGCTATGGTGAAGTAGCTGTATTCGGCGAGCTGCTTGACATTGGTCTTGGCGAGTTCGTTTAATTCGCTCTGATTCGTCTTGCCTTCCTTGACCATGCCTTGAACGGCAAAGGCCGAATACATTTCGTCGAAGGTCCAGCTGTGGCGTACGCCGGTAATCTTGCCGTCGGGCGCAAACACGATTTCGCTGCGGACGGCCACATAGACATGAGGGTGGGCAAGCGCGGGGCTGGCTGCGCCAATGCCAGCGGCGAGGATTGCGAGCGCAAGAAGTTTGGTCAGGTGGGTCGTCATGTTGCCTCATAGACAGCCCGGCCAGCGCAGAAGGCTAACCGGTTTGAATCGCAATGTTACAAAAATGCGCGCCGCTGCGCCATTGCTTCCTTTTGCAGCCAATTGTGTCGGGCTTGAGGATTGGAGGCATCAATGTTGCTTGAAACGGCGGCAGGCCTGACTTACTTTTTGTGCTAATTTGCCGCAATGAATCGACCCCGTCATGGTCGCGGCCAAGCAGGCAGAGGAAACGTCATGGACGATAAGGTCAGCATTTCGCCAGACCGCATTTCTCCGCCAGAGAGCGCCGGCTCGCTGAGCGCCGTGACGCTCGACGATAAATACGATCTTGGCCGCAGCCGAATTTTTGTCTCGGGAAATCAAGCCATTGTACGCCTGTTATTGCTGCAGAAGGAACGTGACCGGGCCAACGGATTGAATACAGCGGCATTTGTCACGGGCTACAGAGGATCGCCGCTCGGGGGGCTCGATCAGCAATTGTTCCACGCCCAGAACCGTCTGGCGGCGGAAAATATCGTTTTCAAGCCGGGTCTGAATGAGGATCTGGCAGCGACCGCCGTTTGGGGTAGCCAGCAGGCTGAAATGCGCGGCGAAGGCAAGTTCGATGGCGTTTTTGCCCTCTGGTATGCCAAGGGGCCAGGGGTTGATCGTTCGGGCGATGTGTTCCGCCATTCTAATCTTGCCGGAACATCCAAAAATGGCGGCGTCATCGCGCTGATGGGCGACGATCATACAGCAGAATCCTCCACCACCGCGCACCAGTCCGAGTTTCATTTTCTTGACGTGATGATGCCGATCCTGCATCCGGCGGGCGTTCAGGAAATTCTCGATTATGGCCTGCTTGGCTGGGCGCTCAGCCGTTACGCTGGTGTCTGGGTGGGCATAAAACTGGTGAAAGACACGGTGGAATCCACCGCGTCCATCGACGTTTCTGGCGATCGCGTTCAGCCGGTAATCCCATCGGATTTTGCTATGCCGGACGGCGGGTTGAATATCCGCCCGAATGACCCCGTACTGACGCAGGAAGCGCGCCTTCAAGATTACAAGCGCGACGCCATTGTCGCCTGGGTGCGGGCCAACAAGCTCAATCGCATCATCACGTCAGGTGGTCCAAACGCAAAAGTTGGAGTCATCACGACGGGCAAATCCTATCTCGATGTGCGTCAGGCGCTTGACGATCTGGGTATCGACGAGACTCGCGCCAATGATCTGGGCCTGCGGCTCTTCAAGATTGGCTGTCCCTGGCCGATGGAGCCGGAGGGGCTGAAGCAATTCGCCGAAGGGCTGGAACTCATCATCGTTGTTGAGGAAAAGCGCTCCCTGATCGAAGTGCAAGTGCGTGAAGAACTTTATGGCACGGCAAACCAGCCGATATGCGTCGGCAAGAAGGACGAGGCCGGCAATTGGCTCTTTCCGGTGAAGGGCGCGCTCGACAGTAATGATATTGCAGTCGCCATTGGCGAGCGTCTGCTGCGGTTTCATGACGGCGACGCCAGACTTCGCCAGCATGTGGACGAAATCCGCGCCTTCCAGAAATCCCTTGCGGACACCAAAGACGCGGCGGTTCGCATTCCCTATTTCTGTTCGGGCTGTCCGCATAATTCCTCGACAAAAATTCCTGAGGGCGCGCGCGCCTATGCGGGCATCGGCTGCCATTACATGGTGCAGTGGATGGATCGCGGCACCGAAGGTTTCACGCAGATGGGCGGCGAAGGCGCAAACTGGATCGGCGAAGCGCCCTTCTCGACGCGCAATCATGTCTTCCAGAATTTGGGCGATGGCACCTACAATCATTCCGGCATCATGGCCGTGCGCTGGGCTATCGGCACGAAAACAAACGTCACATATAAAATTCTCTATAACGATGCCGTCGCCATGACGGGCGGGCAGAAGAACGATGGCGATCTCAGCGTGCCCAAGATCGCACGCACCATGGCTGCCGAAGGCGTTACGCGTATTGCTGTCGTCACCGATGAGCCCGACAAATATGATCCCGGCGAAGCCTGGCCTGCCGGGCTCACCATTCATCATCGCAGCGAACTCGATGATGTGCAGCGGGAAATGGCGACGGTGTCCGGCTGTTCCGTGCTGATCTTCGATCAGACCTGCGCCTCGGAAAAGCGCCGCCGCCGCAAGCGTGGCGCGTTCCCGGATCCGGACAAGCGCGTCATCATCAACGCAGCTGTGTGCGAAGGTTGCGGCGATTGCGGGGTGAAATCCAATTGCGTGTCCGTACAGCCGCTGGAAACCGAATTCGGCCGCAAACGAACCATCGATCAATCCAGCTGCAACAAGGACTTTTCCTGCATCGAAGGATTTTGTCCTTCATTTGTGACGGTACATGGAGCGCAGATTAAAAAGAGAGTAACGCAAGCCCCTGCGCCGCGCGCCGACTTGCCTGTTGTGAAGCTTCCGGAGCCAGTTCGCCCGGTGCTCGGTCCTCATCCCTATGGGATACTTGTGACCGGCGTTGGCGGGACGGGCGTCGTCACCATCGGCGCCATCCTTGGCATGGCCGCACATGTCGAAGGCAAAGGCTGCGGCATGATTGATATGGCCGGGCTTGCCCAGAAGGGTGGAGCTGTTTTCAGCCATGTGAAGCTTGCTGCGCGGCCTGACGATATCCATGCGATTCGCGTAGCTGCCGGGCAGGCTGATCTCGTGCTGGGCTGCGATCTAGTCGTGTCCGGTTCAAAGAAAGTGCTCGCTGCGATCCGCAAAGGCGAGACCGGCGTCGTCGTGAATACGAGCGAAATCTATCCCGGCGATTTCACACGCAATGCCGATTTCTCTTTGCCGGGCGAGCGCATACGGCGGGCGATCCGCGACACCGGCAGCAAGGGACTCGACTTCGTCGATGCGACCTCGATTGCAACGGCTTTACTGGGCAATTCGATTGCCGCCAACATGTTCATGCTGGGGCTCGCCTGGCAGCGCGGACTTGTGCCGCTAGACGCAGCTTCGATCGAGCAAGCGATTACGCTGAATGGCGAAGCTGTCAGGATGAACGTTGAAGCTTTCCGTCTGGGACGCCGCTACGCGCACGACCCAGCCGCCATCGAAGCCCTGTTGCCACCGCGTGTGCAAAAGGCCCGTCAGAACGCTGAACCCGAAACCCTTGAAGAGATTGTTTCGCGCCGGGCCAGCTTTCTCACCGCCTACCAGAATGCGGCCTATGCCGAGCGATACAAGGCCGGGGTTCGCAGGATTGCGGACGCGGAGGCTGCGCGTACTCCAGGCAAGACCGGCCTTTCGCTCGCTGTCGCGCGCTATCTGTTCAAGCTGATGGCGATCAAGGACGAATACGAGGTGGCGCGGCTTTACACAGACGGTTCTTTTGCGCGGCAATTGACGGAAACTTTCGAGGGCAATCTGCGTCTCGAATTTCATCTGGCCCCGCCGGTCTTTGGTCTGCGTGATCCTTCTACAGGCCTCGCCCGCAAAAGCAGTTTTGGTCCGTGGATGATGAAAGCTTTTGGAGTGCTGGCCGCGCTGAAAGGATTGCGCGGCGGGCTGTTCGACATCTTCGGGTACACAGCCGAACGGCGCAAAGAAAAGGCGTTGCTGGCCGATTATGAAAATCTGATGACAGAACTGGCCGATACGCTGACGCCAGAGCGCCATTCGCTTGCGGTGGCGCTGGCCTCAGTCCCGGAAAAGATTCGCGGCTACGGCCATGTCAAGGAACGTCATATGGCTGAGGCAAAACGCGAAGCCGAGGATTTACTTTCCCGTTATCGCAATCCGCCGGCGCCTTTAGGATTGGCGGCCGAATAAGCGTCCGCGGGGGACAGGTCAATCTTTGCGGTTGACCTTGATGGCGGATGCTGGCAGGCACGGGTGCGCGTCTGATTTCGCTGGCCGCATGCTGACGAACCGGGCGCTCAATCTCGCAAACCGGCCGCACTCGCGGCACTGACAGGACAGCTGGCATGCTGCGCGTATTCACCCGCGAGAATGATCATCTCTGCCCCAACGACCTTGAGGTTACGCGAGAACGCCAGCCTGCGATGCCGGGCGGGATGGCGCCCTGGATCGATTTACTGAATCCAACGGCCGACGAAGACAAATATGTCGAGAACGTCACTGGCGTTTCGATCCCGACCCGCGAAGAGATGCAGGAGATTGAGGTCTCCTCGCGCCTTTATAGCGAAGATGGCGCGGAATTCATGACGATGAGCGCCGTCACCAATCTCGATACAGACAAGCCGTTGCTGACGCCCATCACGTTCGTGTTGAAGGGTGCGACGCTTGTGACGGTTCGCTACATGGAGCCCAAACCCTTCTCGATCTTTATCATCAGGGCGCAGCGGGCGGGGGCGGTCGCCTGCGCCAATGGCGAACAGGTGATGATGAGCCTGCTGGAAGCGCTGATTGATCGGGTCGCAGATGCGCTGGAACGGGTCGGTATGAAAATCGACGGCCTATCGCAGGAAGTGTTCCATAGCGCCAATCCTCAAGCTGCCGGCCGCACCAAGGATTTCCAGCGCGTCATTACGGACATTGGACGCGAAGGCGAGTTGCTCTCGATGATCCGTGAGAGCCTGCTCAGCATGAATCGCGTGCTGACTTATCATGTGGCTGTGACGGACGATGACAAGAAGGCAGCCAAGGATGCGCGCGCACGGGTTCGCACCGTGCAACGCGATGTGGCCTCGCTCACCGAACACACGGCCTATCTGGCGACCAAGGTCAACTTCCTGCTCGACGCCACGCTTGGGATGATCAATCTCGAACAGAACCAGATCATCAAGATCTTTTCGATTGCAGCTGTGTGCCTGATGCCGCCGACGCTGGTGGCTTCGATCTACGGCATGAACTTCAAGAATTTGCCTGAACTGCAATGGGATTTTGGCTATCCCATGGCAATTGCGCTGATGATTATCACTGCGCTGGCGCCCTTCTATTACTTCCGCAGGAAGGGCTGGCTGTAAGCTCACCTGAATAATTCATCGGCGATTTTGGCCCAGCGCGGCATGGCCTCATCAATGGCTTCTGGCGTCATGGCGACAGTGCGCAGCGTTTTGCCATCGGGTCGCAATTTCGGATCGGAGGGGGCGACGTCCGGATCGACCGGTATATAGCCGGTGTCGCGATAGATCTCCTGGCCTTCACGCGACACAAGGAAATCCACAAGCAGCTTTGCAGCATTGGGGCTGCGTGCATCTTTCGTAACCCCGGCCACAGACAATACCAGCATGGCCGGGTTCATGGGAATCCAGCCCGATGGCGCCCCTTTCTGGGCAGAGATCGTGGCGTGGTGGTTGAAAATGTGCAGCGCCAGTGGATATTCGCCTGCAATGACGCGATCGAGCACGGTGCGCGCTGTGGCTTTCACACCGATGATGTTCTGTTTTGAGAGGTCGCGAAGATAGGCCATGCCTTTGGCTTCACCCATTTCCGTAAGGACCGTGCCGACGAAACCGGCTGAACCCGAGGCGACGGGCAAAGACGCCCAGGCGATCTTGTCTTTCCATTTGGGATCGAGCAAATCGGCGTAAGTCTTAGGCTCCATGCCGGGTTTGATCATCTCGGTATTCATGCCTGGGGTAAGGACATACAGATTTGTAGCGACCCAATAGCCCTCGGGATCGATATAGTTCTTGCCCAGTCTTGCAGCGTTATCTGGAACCCACTTCAATGCGAGGCCGGATTTCTTGATGCCGGGTGAAGTGGCCGTACCGTCATAGACGTCGCCCTGCACGCGGCCAGCTTTAGCCTCGTTCACCAGACGGATGACGATGTCAGGCGGATCGGCGCGGATGAAATTGATTTTGACGCCGTATTTTTTCTCGAATGCGTCTTTGGCCGGAGTCACGAATTGATTGACGATCTGTGTGGTGTACCAGGTGAGTTGCCCTTCTTTTTTCGCCGCCTCGATGAGCGCCTGATCAGCGCTGCGCGCGGGTGCGCAAACCAGAATGGCCGCCGCGCAAATCGATAGGCCTAAACCACTTACACGCTTCCCCATGATGTCCTCCGCTCTTTCGGGAGATCATGGGGCAAGAGCTGCCGCCGGTAAAGACTTTAGCGCACCAGTATGTTGCGGAACTGCCAGGGATCCTGCTCGTCGAGATCCTCAGGAAATAGACCGGGACGGCGATCCAGCGGCGTCCAGCTGGTGTAACGGCCAATGACGGGGCCGAGATAGGGCATCTGAATTTCAAGGCAGCGGCGATAATCGAGATCGTCGGCCTCGACGATGCCGGCATCGGGATTTTCCAGCGCCCAGACCATGCCAGCGAGTACTGCAGACGTCACCTGCAACCCCGTGGCGTTCTGATAGGGAGCAATACGGCGCGTTTCCTCGACGGACAGCTGCGAGCCAAACCAATAGGCGTTGTTATCGTGCCCATAAAGCAGCACGCCCAACTCATCTATGCCAGTGAGGATTTCGTTCTCGTCGAGAATAAGCCAGTCCTCCTGCATTCTGCCTTCCTGTCCGAACATTTCATGCAGGGACAAAACCGCATCATTACAGGGATGATAGGCGTAGTGGCAGGTTGGACGATAGATGGCATTGCCGTTTGAATCGCGAACGGTCAGATAATCGGCAATGGATATGGATTCATTGTGAGTGACGAGAAAGCCATATTGCGCCTGCGCCGTTGGGGTCCAGGAGCGCACGCGCGTGTTTGCGCCGGGTTGCAACAAAAAGATCGCTGCGCCACAACCTGTCTCGTGGCTATGCCCGTTTTCGGGCTTCCATTTTTCGTGGGTTCCCCAGCCCAGTTCCGCCGGTTGCAAGCCTTCCGAGACAAAGCCTTCGACAGACCATGTGTTGACGAAAACCTGTTGCGGCTTGGGGAAGTTCGCCACCTGCGTATCGCGCTCGGCGATGTGGATGCCTTTCACGCCTGCACGCTGCGCCAGTGCGGCCCATTCTTCGCGGGTTTGAGGCTCGGGCACATCAAGGCCGAGATCAGCGGCGACATTGACCAGGGCGCGCTTTGCGAACCAGGAGACCATGCCGGGATTGGCGCCACAGCAGGATACAGCTGTCTTGCCACCAGGCTTCTTGCGCCGCGCTTCGAGCACACGTTCGCGCAAGGCGTAATTCGAACGCTCGGCGGCGCCCAATGTCTTGTCGAAATAAAAGCCGATCCAGGGTTCGGCGACCGTGTCGATATAGAGCGCACCGAGTTCGCGGCACAATTCCATGATCGCAACGGAAGATGTATCGACCGAAAGATTGACACAGAAACCCTGCCCGCCGCCTTTGGTGAGTAGCGGCGTCAGCAACTGCCGGTAATTCTCCCGCGTGACGGCCTGTTGCTGAAACGCAATGCTGCGTTCGTCCAGCAAATGGCGATCCGCATCGCTGGGATCGATCACCACCATGCGCGACTTGTCGAATTCAAAATGCCGTTCGATCAAT
Organism: Beijerinckiaceae bacterium; assembly: GCA_947474545.1. Taxonomy (GTDB): domain Bacteria; phylum Pseudomonadota; class Alphaproteobacteria; order Rhizobiales; family Beijerinckiaceae; genus Terripilifer. The sequence goes on from CANJJI010000010.1 coordinate 42,934, forward strand.
GGCAGCGTGCCGCGCCCGATCGAACCAAATCCAATCATGACAACAGGCCCATCGATGTGGCCATGCACGGGCCAATCCGTCATGTGTGACTCCATTTGATTTCGCTGAAAGGAAGACCGGACTCTTTCCTGAGAATCCTGGCGGATTTGTTGCGCCTTGAAACCAAACCAGAGCCGGAAGGTCAATGAAAATGTTGCATTGCGGGATTAGTCTCCCTCAATTCCCTGAGAGCGATCATCGCCAAATGCTCGCAACCTGTTGATACCGGAGCATCCGATTGCGTGTTAGTGTTTCCTCCTCAATTGAAGGGAAACTCGCCGTGCCTCAATTCCAGATCACCTTTACTTTCATACTGGCCATGTTTGCCGGCCCCGCTCTGGCCCAGTCCAGCAGTGGATTGAAAACACTTGAAAGCTCCGCCCCCGCCGTAGTCACAATTGAAAAACTGGAATCGATCATCAAGGCGAAGGGGATGAAGGTTTTCACCCGGATAGACCATGCTGCGGCCGCTAGGGAAGCGGGTCTCACGATGCCGGCGGCGACTGTTGTCATTTTCGGTAACCCGAAAGGTGGCACGCCCAACTTCCTGAAAGCGCCTACACTCGCGATCGATCTGCCGCTACGTGCGCTGGTCTGGCAGGATCAGGCCGGGAAGACCTTTGTGAGCTGGAATACCGGCGAGTATGTCACCGGCACCTTGTTCGCCCGCCATGGCCTCAACCCGCCAGCGCAAGCCGGGCTGGATCAGGAAAGCCTCCTGGCAGGCATTATGGCCGAAGCTGTGAGATAGGCGGCCCGTCGCGGGTTGTCTGCACTAGCCGTAGATTGCCTTGGCGAGCCGCAAGGCTTCGTTCTGTCCTGCCGGATCTGTGGTGCCCAAAAGTTTTACGTCGATGAATGGCCGCACCGCAGCTGGGGTCTTTTCGATGACAGCCTGCACGCCGACGCCAAAACCTGCATTGGCGTATTCCTGCAAGGCCTCGTCTGATGAATTGTAGTGCGTGAACAGCATGGCTGCATTGGGATGGGGCGCATCGGCGACAATCGAGCAGCCGTAGAGGATATAGGGGCAACCCTCCACCGGCACGATCGGCTTTACGGGCAGGCCCGGGAATTGTGTGATGTCTGGCAGGGTGAATGCGACAAGCACCGGGAATTCACCTGTCACCACCTTACGCGCGGCATCCTGTGTGCCCACAACAAAGGCGGGATTTTGCGCCGCCATGCGCTTGTGAAACTCAAGATGCTTTTCGTCGCCGAACGGCTTGGTGCCAATGAAATAGATGTGTCCCGGGCCGTTTGTGCGTGGATCGTCAATGAGAATACGGCCCTTCCATTTGGGCTCGAGCAGATCGTAAAATCCCTTCGGTTCTTCGCCGGGCTTCACCTGAGATGTATTGATCATCAATCCATAGGTGATGGTGATCTGCGGTACGAATTGCACTTTGGATTTGAGCGTTGTGCGGTCGAGATCAGCCTTCAACGGGCCGGGGACATCTGCAACGGTCTTGTCTTCATTGTAGCGGATATTGGTCAGGGCTTCGGAGCCGAAAACGACATCGACCTGCTGGCGCTTGGCGATCTGAGCCACGCGGATGCGCTCGCGCACTTCGGAGGGGCGGCCAACCAGCGCGTTGACCTGAACGCCGTATTTTTTGGTGAAGTTCTGCTGGATGGTGCGCACGACACGGCTTTCCAGACCCGTGGACAGGACGACTGAACCCTCTTTACGCGCCGCTTCAATGATCGGTTCCCAGCCGGCATCCTGCCCAAAGCTCGAGTGCGAGCCGAGCGAAACAAAGGGCGCTGCAATTGCGCCCGTCAGGACTACGCGCCGGGTGATATCCATAGCTTTTCCTCCCTCAGGCCTGCAGTCAGCCCGGGCATCCGGACCTGGAAAAGGGCAGATGCAAGGTTCGATTTTCTGAAGTATGCTCACACCACAAGAAAAATACCAGTCCAGCCTTTGAGGAGGAAACCATGCTCAAGACCGAAGACAATGATCTTCTCACCCGCGTTGGTCCCGGCACGCCCATGGGCCGCATGCTCAGGGAATATTGGATGCCGGCCTGCCGTGCGGCTTCCCTTATGGCTGACGGCGCACCGCAACGTGTCCGCCTCGTTGGCGAGAATTTCGTTGCCTATCGCGTTACTGATGGCAGCGTTGGTTTCATTTACGAAGCCTGTCCGCATCGTGGCGCGTCCATGGCGCTGGCGCGCAATGAGCACAATGGTTTGCGCTGCATTTTTCACGGCTGGAAAGTGGACACTTGCGGTAAGGTTGTCGACTGCCCTGCTGAGCCTGCCGATTCACGCGAGGCCTTTGCATCGCGTGTAAAAGTGAAGAATTTTCCCGTGCGCGAAGCGGGCGGCATGGTCTGGGTTTATCTGGGTGCGCAAGAGCAACCACCGGCTTTTCCGGATTTCGAATTCAACAATCTGCCGGATTCGCATGTCTGCGCGCAGCGCGGTCTCGTGCATTACAACTGGCTGCAGGGTCTTGAAGCACATATCGACGCCTCACATGTGGGCATTCTGCATTCGGGCTTTTTGAATTCAAAGAAACCCGTCGGTATCGCCAAGAAAGATCTCTCGCTCGCGACGGCACATGCGGCGCCGCGCACGGAAATGCATGTAACCAATTATGGTCTTCGCGAAGGGGCGCTGCGCGATCTTGGCGATGGCAATACCTATGCGCGCATCCGCGAGGTCGTGCTGCCGTTTTTCACCTTCATTCCCCACGCACCCGATGAGCCATGCTCGGGCCGGGCGACCGTGCCGATCGACGATGAATGGGATGCGGAATGGTACATCATGTATGATACGCAAAAGCCGCTGACTGAAGAAGCCATTGAACTTTTGTTTCAGGGCACAAGCGGAGATCCCGATAATTTTGCCTCCAATCTGGGCGGGCCGGAAAACCTCTGGTATCAGGATCGCGCTTCGATGATTTCGCATTTCAGCGGTTTTCCACGTTCGGTGCCGTTCGAGGATTTTATCATTCAGGAATCCATGGGCGTTCGCATGGACCGTTCCAACGAGCAGCTGGGCCGTGCCGATGTCATTCTTGTGCAGGTGCGCCGGATGTTGCTGGAAGCGGTGAAAAATTTCGAGGCCGGTAAACCCGCGCCGTGGAATCTTACAAAACAGGAATATGAATCCATCCGGGCGATCGCAGCGACGATACCTTCCACCACGCCGTGGAAGGAACTCAATGCCATCGAGACGATGCAGAAGCTGGCGGCGGAATAGGGACATTGAGCCCTTCAGGAGAAACAATTTGTCACTCACCCAAGCATCGTCCCCGCCCGCCAGAAAACAGCGTCCACCACCACAATCCACTGTTGTGACGGCCGTTGAGCAAGTGACGCCATTGGTTACACGCATCGCCGTCACGGGGCCGGATCTTGCGCCTTTCGCGCTGGCGAAACCGGGCGCGCATATGAAACTCTTCTTTCCCGCAGGCGAATGGCCGCCTGCGGAGGGCGTAGCGAATGCACCGCGGCCGCCTTCGCGCACCTATACCCCACGCCGTTTTGATGCGGCGAAGTCCCGGCTCGAAATCGAGTTTGTGATGCACGGAGCCGGGCTTGCTTCCGATTGGGCGGCGAAGGCGAAAGTGGGCGATCGCTTGCTGGTATCTGCGGGACCAGGTGGCGGCTACCCTGTTCCCGAAGACATTTCGAACCTTGTCATCATCGCAGATGACACTGCGCTGCCCGCAGCCGGCATGGTGATTGAGGCTTTGCCGCATATCTGCAACGTCAATGCAATTTGCGAAATTGAAAACGCCGGGGAAGAACGTGCGTTGAGTCCGCTTGTGGCATGCAAGCCGCAATGGCTGCATCGCTCGCCGGGGACGGCCAAACCAGGTGCAATGTTGCAAGCCGCCGTGGCTTCGTTGAGTGAACAACCCGCTGGCACATATTACTGGGTCGCCTGTGAAGCTGCGGCGATGCGGGCCATCCGCGATCTTCTTTTCGCCAGAGCGGGAATTGACCGCAAGCGCGTGCACACGCGCGGCTATTGGAAATATGGCGATACCAATTATCCAGACCATGATTACGGCGAGGATTAACCTGCCGCGCGCAAAATTTCGCCAGTTGGCGCAAGCGGGCTGGCTTTTGGCTGCAACATGCCTCACATATGGGCATGGCTGCGTTTCAGCCATCGAGTGACTGGGCGGGAGTCCCCTGGGATATGTGGAATAGCGTTGTGGTCGCCTTCGCGTCAGCCGTCACTCTGGTTGGCCTGATCCTGCTGCCGCTGCCTGTGCCCATGGGTGCGCTGGTTTTTGCCATGGGGCTGACACTGCTCGTTTCGCGCAGTGATCGTGCAGCGAGCTTGATTAAACTTATTCGCGTTCGCTCGCGTTGGATGGATCGCGGCTTGCGCTTTCTGGAAGAGCGTTCGCCAAATTGGATCACGAGTATTTTGGTGCGCACGCGGCCGTAAGGGCTATCGTGCCCGTATCAACCAGAGCCGAAATGGCGATTTGTGCGTTGGTGAACATATTGGTGAGTTTGAACTGAACTCTCGAAACTTCCATCGCGGATGTTCGCAGTTTCTATCAATCTAACTTAACATGAAAAATTGAAGCTCCCATCGCGGCAGCTCCACACTACCGCGATGGGGTATAAGCAGCGCAATAACTCACGCCGCCAGCAATTCCCTCTCATCCTGCCGGACGCGCTGATTCAGCAACACACCCGTTGGCCTGATCATACCGCGCACATCGCACAGAGCGCTGTCTTCCAGTTCCAGCCCGAGAAAACGCGCTCGGTCCACCGGACCCGGCAGATCGAGCGTGTTCGTCAGGGCCGCCGCAAAGCCGAAACGTTGATAATAGGGCTCGTCGCCAACGAGCAGGATTGCCTTGTGTCCCCGTGCCTTCGCGCGCGCGATCGCCTCGCGCATCAACATGCCGCCAATGCCGAATGTGCGATGGCTGTCCGCCACCGCGAGCGGGCCAAGCAAAAGCAGTCCGCGTCCGCGTTCTGCTGCTACATGCCACAAGCGCACGGTTCCCACGAGCTGGTTATTGCAGGTAGCTGTCAGCGACAGGCCTCGTGCGGGCGCGCGCCCTGATCGCAGGATTTCGCTGGTCTTGGCAAAGCGCGCCGCGCCAAAAGCCTCATTGAGCAACGCCTCGCGCGCAGCGATATCGCCCGCGCGCTCTTCACGCAAAACGATCAAGCCGGCATCGCCCGAAAGGGCCTGCAGCGCAGCAATTTCCTTGCCGCCTCGCAGCAAGCGGCGGACGGATGTCATGGAGGTCATCCCAAATTCCTTCCGGAGTTTCAGGCGACCCTCGCACCACTCTCGAAGAGAGCGCCGTTCGGGACAAGTCATTGTGGTGGTGGAAACTCCCCGCGTACGGGGAGGTATCGAGAAAAAGCGGGGGGCGGCGCGGCACAAACGCCCGCGCGTGATTATCCTGCAACCGCCCCCACGCCATGACCCTCCGGCGCTCGCGCGGGAGGGGAATCTGTATTCCCTCAGGGGATAGACAGATTCAGATCACATGCGTTTCGAGCGGCGGAAAGCCGTTGAAACCGACCGCCGAATAAGTGGTCGTATAGGCGCCCGTGCCTTCGATCAGGACCTTCGCGCCGATCTCCAGGGAAACCGGAAGATCATACGGGGTCTTTTCGTACAGCACGTCCACCGAATCGCAGGTCGGTCCGGCAATCACGCAAGGCTCCATCTCGTCGCCGTCAAAGGCGGTGCGGATGGGATAGCGGATCATCTCGTCCATGGTTTCAGCAAGCCCGTTGAACTTGCCGATGTCGAGATAGACCCAGCGCATCGTGTCCTGCGCGGACTTTTTCGAGATCAGAATCACTTCCGCCTCGATTGTGCCGGCATTGCCGACCATGCCACGTCCCGGTTCGATAATTGTCTCGGGAATCTGGTTGCCGAAATGCTTGCGCAGCGATTTGAAGATCGACTGGCCATAGGCTTTCACCGCGGGCACGTCCTTCAGATACTTTGTCGGGAAGCCGCCGCCGAGGTTCACCATCGCAAGATGGATGCCCCGTTCAGCCAGCTCACGGAAGATCGTTGCCGATGAACGCAGAGCTGCATCCCACATGCGCGGGTTGCGCTGCTGCGAGCCGACATGGAAGGATATGCCATAGGCGATCAGGCCCAGACGGTGCGCATGCTCAAGTACTGTCGTGGCCATTTCAGGCACACAGCCGAACTTGCGCGAGAGCGGCCATTCGGCGCCCGCACCGTCGCAGAGAATGCGGCAGAATACTTTCGAGCCGGGCGCAACACGCGCGATCTTCTCGACTTCCGCCTCGCAATCGACAGCGAAAAGCCGGATGCCGTATTGATAGGCGCGCGCGATATCACGTTCCTTCTTGATCGTGTTGCCGAAACTGATGCGCTCAGGCGTCGCGCCGGCGGCCAGCACCTGCTCGATCTCGACCACGGAAGCCGTATCGAAACAGGAGCCAAGGTCCGCCAGGAGCGAGAGAACGGCAGGTTCCGGATTGGCCTTCACCGCATAAAAGACACGGGTATCCGGCAACGACCGGGCGAAGGCGTTGTAATTGTCGCGAATGACATCGAGATCGACGACAAGGCACGGGCCTGTATCGCGGCCTTCGGCGCGGCGGCGGGCAAGAAATTCCTGGACACGATAGGTCATCGCGGCATTCCCTTCCAATGGTGCAGCTTTAGCCACACAAGAACAGACATCGGGAGAAGACGATCGCGCGCGCCCCCCTGCGGTGGAGACACAGCGTTGCGCTCGATAGCCTTCGGCGACCGTTCGCAATCTCTGCAGACGCAGGTCTGCATTGTGGCGAACAGTCAGGTTATGCGCCGTGGACACTTTTACCCCGGAAAGCGTAAGCGCAGACGCGCTCATGCGAACCAAGGTTTGGTGGCCATCGTTTGGAATGGGAAATCCCGTTCCGCACGCCCGGCAAGATAGACAAGCCTCTTCGGACGTCGGCTTTGGAAGGCCGACAGAGACGAAAAAGCCCGGTCCGTCGTTGCTTTAAGTCGCGTCCCCCGTTTGGCGGGGTTCGCCGGTTCGCTCCGGCTGCCGGTTTTTTAACAGGCGGTTAACTGGCCTCTTGTCCAGATCCCCGCCAACCGACACACGACCACAGGCACGTGCGATTTGGGCAAGGGGGAAAATATGCGATTTTTCGCGGGATGCAAGTATTTTCTGCAGTGCGGAATAAAAAATATGCAATGCTTGGCTGGCTGAGCCGCTGTGGAAGCCAAGTGTCGACTGACCGGTTCAATGGATAAGCGCCAAGTCCATTTATTTTGCAGGCTTTCGAGTCTTGTCGTCTTCACATTTCACGTTTAACTCACGCAGAGATATCCACAGCTTCGCAGCACAGCCCGGGCGCCATGATGCCGTATCTCGACCGCAGACGCTTTCTCACCATGCTGGCCGCAACGGCGCTGGCGGCGGACGAGGCCGCTGCCCAGACTGGCCAGCCGCGTCCCCGGCCCACGGGTGAATCGGCGCCGCAACGCGGTACATTCGGTTATGAAGATGTCATAAAACGGGCGCGGGAATTGTCTGAATCGCCCTTTGATGCGGTTGTGCCGCCGCTGCCGCCGCAGCTGGAGAACCAGGACTGGGACGCCTGGCGGGAGATTCGTTTCCGACAGGACAAGGCGCTGCTGACGGGTGGTCCCGGCCGTTTCCGGCTGCAATTGTTTCACCTTGGGCATCTCTTCAAGAAGCCCGTGACGATCAACACGATCCGCGACCGGATCGCGACGCCGATTCCCTATCAGGCAGCGCTGTTCGATTATGGCAAGACGAAATTCGACAAGCCGCTGCCTGTTAATCTGGGATTTGCAGGTTTCCGGATTCATTATCCGCTGAACGACCCGCGCAATAACGACGAACTCATTTCGTTTGTCGGCTCAAGCTATTTCCGCCATCTGGGCAAAGGACAGCAATACGGCCTTTCCGCGCGCGGTCTGTCCATTAATACGGGGCTTCTCGATAATAACGAGGAATTCCCGTTCTTTCGCGAATTCTGGGTAGAGACGCCCGACAACGATTCCAAGATTACAATCTATGCGCTGCTCGACGGCCCCTCGGTTGCCGGGGCCTATCAATTCGACCTCACGCCGGGGGAAGATTCGCCGCTGGACATCAGCGTCACACTGTTCCCGCGCAAGCCGATCACGCGGCTGGGCATGGCGCCGCTGACATCAATGTTCTTCCTTGGCGAGAATGACCGGCATCTTAATGACCGTAACAAATACGACGAATTTCGTCCCGAATTACACGATTCCGATGGGTTGCTGATCCATACTGACAAGGACGAGTGGATCTGGCGGCCGATCAAGAATCCACTGATCCAGGAATTGCACACGTTTCAGGCCGAGAATGTCCGCGGCTTCGGTCTGATGCAGCGCGACCGCCGGTTCGAACATTATCAGGATCTCGAACTGGGCTACGAAGCGCGGCCCAGTTACTGGGTCGAGCCAAAAGACGATTGGGGCGATGGGTTCGTTGAGCTCGTCGAACTTGCCACGAAGGATGAGACGTTCGACAACATCATTTGCGCGTTCATTCCCAAGACGCCCATCGAACCGGGCAAGGCCTTTACGTTCGGGTACAGGATTTATTCGTTGAATGATGGACGTGACTTGCACAAACTGGGGACTACGCTGAATACGTTTTCCGCTCCGGCGAAGGCGCTCGGCTCCTCAGAGTCCACAGGGCAGTTGTCGCGCCGTCTGATGGTCGATTTCAATGGCGGAGACCTCGATTATTACCTTAAGCAGCCTTCGATGGTGGAGCTCGTTCCGTCCGCCACGGCTGCAAAGGTTGTTCGATCATTCCTCGTGCCTAATCCTGCGATCAAGGGATTTCGCGCCATGATCGATGTGCAGTTCGAGGAAGATAAGATCGGCAATGTCCGCGCCTATCTGCGCGCTGGGCCGAAGTTGCTGTCGGAGACCTGGAACTACGCCTGGCGGTTCTACGATCTTAAATAAGATTCGCGCTTCAGGACAAAGCGCCGATCAACCATCGGGGGCTATAGTCCCGGTCCATGAGGCGGACAAGCTCAACGCTCATTGACGTCCGCAGCTGGCCCAGGGCGGATACGTCCTTTGTCATGTCCCGCACCACAAAGTCAGTCGAGGTCATCGTGTTCCCTTGAACATTTTTGCGCAAATCTTACGCAGGCCTATTCATTCCAACGGCCTATTCAAGGTGATCGCGCAGACTTGACGGGCATTTGGCGGAGTATGGGCCTATCCGGGTGGTGTGGCTCCATCATCCATGCCACACATTCGCCTGGAGGCGGCTGACCGATGAACGGCGGATCAATCAGAACGACCATGAATGCCGCAGACTGGCTGCTGCTGGTATTGCTGTCGCTGCTCTGGGGCGGTTCGTTCTTTTTCGTCGGTGTGGCTGTGCGCGAATGGCCGCCGCTAACAGTTGTAGTTGTGCGTGTTGCAGGGGCAGCGATCATCCTGTGGCCGCTGATCTACGCGATGGGTCTGCGGATGCCGCGCGACCCCGTCATCTGGAGTGCGTTCTTCGGGATGGGGTTATTGAACAACGCCATTCCTTTTTGTCTCAATTTTTGGGGGCAGACTCATATCCCCTCCGGAGTTGCATCTATCCTCAATGCAACATCGCCTTTGTTCACGGTCATCGTCGCGCATTTTCTGACAGCAGATGAAAAGATGACGCCACGCCATATTGCCGGGGTCTTGTTAGGGCTGGCTGGTGTCGTCGTGATGACAGGCGAAGCTGCGCTGGGGCTGATGCAGGGCGCGGGTCTATGGAGTTTCCTTGGGCAGATGGCGATCGTGGTGGCCGCTATCTCCTATGCGTTCGCTGGGGTATTCGGCCGGCGTTTTCGCCGTCTTGGCGTTGCGCCGCTGGCGACGGCAGCCGGGCAGGTGACCGCGGCAACGATCCTGATGCTGCCCATTGCGTTGGCCGTGGACAAGCCGTGGACTTTGCATCTGCCCAGTTCAGGCGCGATAGGGGCAATGGCGGGACTGGCTGTGCTTTCGACAGCGCTGGCCTATATCATTTACTTTCGGATATTATCCTCGGCTGGCGCGACAAATATCATGCTTGTGAGCCAATTGCAAAACCGCGATTGCGCGCTGATTTTTCGCCCTGAAAGGGAATAAATCGAGGCATCCGGGTCCGAACCTGGCATGGTGTTTCCACGACAAATCACCAACAGGCGAGTGCCTCGAAATGCCTCTGCGCGAGACGCTA